>JAGKVC010000154.1 GCA_021152595.1 Clostridia bacterium | reverse complement strand
TATGCATTCCTTGCAATGGAGCGCTTCCTCAAGGTGAAATGCGCGCAAAAGCTGTTTCTTTCGGGATTGTCGCCGTCCAGACCGTATTTTCTCACATTCAAGATGAAGGTCAGCAAGGCGGAGTTTTTCCGGATTGTCGCGGAGGCAGCGGCAGAGGAATTTGATCCGATGGATCTGGTCTATCCGGATGAGATTCCGCTCTTTGAAAAATATGATGAGTATGTTCCGGCAGAGCTTGTGCGCAAGGGCTTTGCATACGGCATTCTCGCGGTGGATGAAATGAAAGCGCGCATTCAGAGCTGGAGTGCGCAGCATGGAGCGCAATAAGGAGAGGGTTATATGAAGCAGAAACGGTTATGCGGTATCGGGCTTGCCGCAGCAGTTGCATGTCAGGTGATTCTGCCGCAGCTTCCCGTGACGGATGCCGCAGCCGCGGGAATGCAAACCTGTTCGCTGGCGGCGTTTTCGGACGCGGTGCTTTCTGTGACAGAGTCCGATGCGGACCGGGAATTCTATGATACGATTCTCTATGATGCCGAAGCCGGTACGCTTTCCGCGGACGGCGGCACACCGGATACGGTCTGCGGCGATCTGGCGGTGCAGGACGGCGAGCTGATGCTCCGGACAGACGGCGATGCAGGTGAAAATCTGAAATCCTTTGCAGAGACGGCATCCGAATGGGGATACAAAACCGACGAGCAGAGCGGCATCCAGACGATTACAAACGAGTTCCAGACCGCGCGTCTGATTGTCAAGGCGAAGGGGAAAATTGATCTGCACGGTGCAGAATCCGCAGCCGAGGGCTACCGCGATCTGCACATTCTGCAATATGCGGATTCCGCGGCGGCATACCGCGCCTATCAGGCATATTGCAGCGATCCGGCTGTTGAATACGTCCAGCCGTCGCACCGCATTCTGCTCGATGCACAGGAAATCAGCAGAGCGGAGACCGATGCAGAGGCGGCTTCTGACGATGCACCGGCGCAGAAGCAGTATAATTCATGGGGCGTACCGCTGATCGGATCAGAGGATTTCATCGCGGAATATCTGGATCAGGAGGCATTGCCGGAGGTGATTGTTGCCGTGCTGGATACGGGCATCAACCGCGTGCCGAAGCTGTTTGAAGGCAGAATTCTGGGCGACGGCATCAACTTTTCCGATTCCGGCGACGATTCCTCGGCGGATGATCTCTATCACGGCACGCATGTGACCGGTACGATCTGTGAGATGACACCGGACAATGTCAAAATCCTGCCGGTCAAGGTCTTTGATGAGAACGGAAGCGCATCGGATGAGCAGATTTATCTCGGTCTGATGTATGCGATGGAGCAGGGCGCGGATATCGTCAATATGAGCTTCGGCGGACTGGGCGTCAGCCCGCTGGAAATTGAGGCGATGTCGATCGCGGATGCAAACGGCATGATCTGCTGTGCGGCATCCGGCAACAACGGCGACGATGCCGGTTATTATTATCCGGGCAGCATTGCAAGCTGCATTACAGTCGGTGCGGTGTCGCAGGATATGGAGCGCGCAAATTTCTCCAATTACGGCAGCTCGCTGGATGTCGTCGCGCCGGGTGTCGGAATCATAAGCTATGTCCTCGGCGAGGCGGAGGAAAAGGAAAATCAGAACGGCACCAGCATGGCAACGCCGCATGTTTCGGCATGCTGTGCGCTCCTGCGAAGCTATGATAAGGACATGACACCTGCGCGTGCGGAGGCGCTGCTTCGGCTGAATGCAGCCGACCTCGGACCGGCAGGCTTTGACCGCGATTTCGGCTGGGGATTCATCAATATGTCAGATTTCCGCTGGGATGACGGCATCTGTCCGGCGCCGGTGTTCTCCGTGCGATCCGGCAACTACGGCAAAGCGCAGACTGTCGCGCTTTCCGTCAATCTCGATGATGCGAAGATCTACTACACAACGGACGGCACTGTTCCGACACCGGAAAACGGTACGCTTTATCAGAAGCCGGTGACAGTCTCCGAGACAACACAGCTTCTTGCTGTTGCAGTCCGTGAGGGCTGGATCGGCAGCGCAGTCTCCGAAGCGGTCTATTCGATCAACGGTGAGGATGTCAGGGCGGCATATACGGTTCAGGACGGCGTTCTGATTTCCTACCGCGGCATTCGGGAGAAGCTCATTGTACCGGAGACGATCGACGGGCAGAAGATCACGGCAATCGCACCGCATGCCTTTGAAAACAATCACTTTACGACGCAGCTCCAGTTCCATTCTTCTGTAAAATCCATCGGCGAATCTGCCTTTGCGAACTGCTCTGTGCTGAAGCGGATCTATGCGCCGGGCGTGAATGAGATCGGCGCGGAAGCATTTGCAGGCAGCAATGCGCTGCACGAGGTCACGCTGGGTGACAAGATCAGCAGTGTCGGTGAGGCGGCATTCCGCGGATGCAGCGCTTTGACCGAGATCACGCTGCACGGTCTGACCGCTGTACCGGCGGAACTGTTTGCAGACTGTGTGATGCTCGAAAAAACAGATCTGCCGGATGTCACGGAAATCGGCAGCGAAGCCTTTGCGAACTGTCAGAGCCTCACTGCGCCGCTGATTCGCTGGCAGCATATCACGGCAATCGGCGACCGTGCGTTTTCGGACTGTGCGGCATGGGCAGGCGATGTCCGGCTTCCGGTGCTGGAAACGCTCGGAGAGGGTGTATTTTCGGGAGACAGCAGTCTGCACTGTGTCATGCTGCCCGAGCAGATCACAGCGCTGCCTGCGCATACATTTGAAAAGTGCAGCGCGATCCGGCAGCTCTCACTGCCCGGCGTGACTGCACTCGGAGAAGCGTCGCTTGCGATGCAGACCGGCAAAATGGTGATCCCGACTGCACTCGATTATTCCAAAATCACATCGGTCGGAGAAGGCGCATTGGGCGGCTTCCTGATCGGAAACGGCTATGATACCGTAACATTTTCTGCACTGGAAACAGTCGGAGCCCGCGCGTTTTCCGGCGCATATGCAGGTGCGCTTGCGTTTCCGAAGCTGACGGCAGTTCCGGAATCTGCGTTTGCAAATGCAAGAATCGACTGTGCGATTCTGGAGCAGGTGAAAACAATCGCAGCCGGATCGCTCACGGGTGTGCATGCCGTGCGCCTGACGGAAGCGCTGCAATCTGCGGAGGCAGGAGCTTTTGCGAATGAGACATGGATCGTTGCAGAATCCGAGCTTCCGGCGCTTGCCGGAACGGAGGGACTTCAGTTCTGCAATGAACCGCTTGTCATGCGTGTGAATGCGGAAAATATGATTCTCTGGCAGCATGATTCCGCAGCAATCCGCGTGCTTGCATGCGGTGATACGCTGAAATACCAGTGGTATACAGTCTCCGGTGAAACGCAGACCGCGATCAGCGGTGCCGATCAGCCGGAATTCTGTCCGGATACTTCGCTGACCGGTTCGACCGTTTACCGCTGCATCACGACGGATCAGCAGGGCAAACAGGAGCAGATTTCAGTGACGGTCAATGTCATTGCAGGTGATGCGCCGGAGGTGCTTGAACCGGAAACGCTCCGTGAATCGCAGGACGGTGCGGAATGGCTTGCGCAGATCCGTGTGCCGGAATCAGGCGAATACCGGATCCTGTCCTCGGGCAATGCAGCGGCAGGAGGCGTTCTCTGCGATGCGGCAGGTCAGCCGGTTGCGGAATTTGAGAGTCTGCTGACAGGCGGCGAGGTGCTTCAGGCATCGCTCAACGCCGATGAGACCTATTATCTGCGGACGGAGGCACTGTGGAAGGGCGGCTATGCGCTGCATCTTTCCGGTGCGGCAGAACCGGATACCGATGTTTCCGAATGCGCGCTCAAGGTGACCGTGCAGACCGCCGCAGTCTACGGCTCTGGCTATGAACCGGAGGTGATCGTGCGGAAGCCGGACGGCACAGTCCTCAAGCGCGATACGGATTATTTCCTGCGCTTCACAAAACAGAATCAGAGAATCCGCATTTCCGTCTACGGCATCGGACGGTGCTTCGGATATGCGGAAACGACCGTGACTGTCTATGAGAAAATCCCCGAAGATACACCTGTGCCGGTGCAGATCAGCCACAGCAGGGATGAGGCGGTGTATGTCTTCATCCCGAAAACGACCGGCGTCTACAATTTCTACGCTGGCATCGTTTCGGGCTATGCAGAGGAATATCAGGCATATAACCGCACCGGCAGATACGCAGGCGGATCAAAATATGTGAATATCTCAACGCGCTGCTGGGTGGCGGATACCCCGACGCATAACAACAAGATCTATGCCTACAGCGATTTTTCGTCCGTCACGAAGGAATATTTCAATGCGCCGGTGACGCTCAATGCCGGTCAGACCTATTACTTTGTCTGCGGCGGATCATCGGGCGCACAGTACAGCCTGATCGTCACACAGGAGAATCATGATATCCGCAGCGCCGAAGTGACGGGCAGCTTCTTCGGATCCTATTCCGAGGATCTCAGCTTCCGTCCGCGGATCCGTGTCCGGCTCGGGGAGACGGAGCTGACAGAGGGCGTGGATTATCAGCGGATTGACAGCCGCAACGATGTCCCGGGCAAGGCGACCGTGACCGTCGTCGGTATGGGCATCTATTACGGCAGAATCGCGCAGCAGTATGAGATTCTCTATTCCGAGCCGGAGCAGAACGGCGAGCTGACACCGCTGGATACACCTGTTGAGGTGACCTGTCAGAATCAGCGCGTCACAACGATCTGGTTCAGGGCGGAAACCGGCAAAACTGCAAATGAGACCGTGCGCTACCGCATTCTCAATGAGCGGCTGTCCGGCGGAAAGATGCAGTATAATCTCTACCGCTATGATGAGCTGTTTGATTCCTGCGCACTGATGCTGCCGATGAACGGCGAAGTGAATGACTATCTGCTGACGAACGGTACCTATGTGGTCGCAGTTTCGCGTGAATTTCCGGAAATGGCATCGAAGGCAAATATTTCGGTTCTGATTCCGCATTCTGTGATAGATGCGGTGCTGACCGTGACAAATCAGCCGTATACGGGCAGCGTTGTACCGCTTCCTGTTCAGGTACATGCCGGGGACGGTACCGAGCTTGAGCTCGACCGCGATTTCCGGATCAATTACAAGGAAAGCAATATCATGTTCGGTAAAGTACCGTTTTCGCTGTATGCGACCGAGCGGACATTCGGCTATCAGGAGGGTGAATTCGAGATCTATGTCGATCTGCCGGAGGATGCACCGGTGCTGGAGGTCGGCGAGCACAGCGTCAGCGTGACAAAGGAGGATCGTCTTGCGGTATACCGCGTGACACCGGAGACCGATACCGAATATGTCCTCTGCACCTCGGATGCACCGGATATCGTGCTGCGTGTGTTCACGCCGGAAGCCGAGATGCTCGAGCAGGATCACGGTGCCGGTACAAAATCCGTGACCTTTACGGTTCCGGCTGGCGAAACGCGCTATCTGATGGTCAAATTCAACGGCACGGCGCGTGAGGGCGTGATCAATTTCCGGCTGGAAACAACACTGCGGATGCTGTCCGCATGTGAGATTCAGGCGGAGCGTCAGATCTGGACGGGCGAACAGATTGCGCCGGATGTCACCTTCACGGACGGCGACTATGTGCTTGTCGAGGGAACCGATTACCGGCTGCGCTACACGGCGGATGATGTCAACATCGGCATGGCAACGGCGAATTACGTCGGCATGGGCAAATATTTCGGCACCTGCGATGTGGAATATGAGATTGTACCGGAGAACCTCTTTGAGGCAGATTTCTTTGATCCGGTTCCGCTTGCGCTGGGCACGGTCTATCCGATCGACAAGAACCGGCATCAGTATATGGTACTCAGCTACACATCCGGCATTGAGACAACGCTGCATGCGGCATTCTTCGAGGCGATGTGTCAGTTAAGCGTGCAGTGCTATGACGGCGAGGGCAATCTGCTGGACAGCGCATTCTTCAAGCCGAGCGCTGCTGTGGATCTGCCGGTAAAAGCTGGCGAGACGGTCTATTTCCTCGTCTCCGCGACCAATATTTCCAGCCGGAACCAGAGTTTCAATGTGATGCTGTCAGACGGCGGCAAGGATACGATGCATTCGGTTCGCGATGAGGGCGGCATCGGCTACCGGATTTCTGAATCCGGCGATTATGCAGAAGCCTTTGAGATCACACCGGGCAGCCATGAGCGTCTGACACTGCTGCCGGAGATCGAGGGCATACCGGTCAGCTTTGTGCCGGAAGCGCTCTTCAGCAGACTGGATGCGGAGACGGTCGTGATCGGCTATGCAGGCTGTGCGGCTGCGGAATATGCAGACCGCTACGGATTTATCTATCAGCAGGCTGCGGATCCGGAGCAGGCTCCTGTGAAGGGCGATCTCAACGGCGACGGGCGCTGCTCTGCCGCTGATCTGGCTGTATGCAATGCGATGCTCGGCGAGGAAAAACGGCTGGATATTTCGCTCTTCCCGTTTGATGCAGCCGATCTCAACGACGATGAAATCTTCGATCTGCTGGATCTGCGCGTGCTGCGGAAACTCACCGGACAGTAACATTGTTTTTCATTTTCTTTCGTTTTTCATTCACAGATTTCCCACATTTCCCGTGTATACTGAGCGTAATGAATCAGTTATATACCGGAAGCAGGGCGAGAAAATCGGAGTCTGCTGCACTGCGGCGGACTCCGTTTTTATCGGGAAAGGATGAATCGAATGACCGGAATGAAACGGATGCTGGCGGTGCTTGCCGCGGTGACCTGCATTGCACAAATGACCGGCTGCGCCGAAAAAACGGCTCCGGCTGAAAGCAGCACGGCGTCTCAGGAAACGGAAAGCAGCACTGAATCCGCAGATGAAACGGAAGCTGCTGCGGAAACTGCGGCGACATCCGAATCGTCAGCGGAAAATAGCAGTCTCAGCAAGGCGGATCTCAATACGGCGTGGGGTGCAGATGCCGTCACGCTGGCATTCAGCGGCGACAGTGTCACGCCTTCATCCGAGGACGGGCTCACCGTGCAGGACGGCGTTGTGACGATCACAAAGGGCGGCGATTATGTTCTTTCCGGTACGCTTAATGACGGCAGAATTGTTGTCAATCTGGCGGATAAACAGGAAAAGGCACATCTGATCTTCAACGGGCTTTCGGTCACATGCAGCACCGGCGCGCCGCTGACTGTTTTGCAGGCGGATAAGACCGTCATTACGCTTGCGGACGGGACAAAAAACACCCTGACAGATGCCAAGGAGTACACTGTCTTTGATATCACAGAGGCGGAAAATCAGTATCCGAATGCGTGCATCGCTTCAAAGGATGATCTGACGATCAACGGCAGCGGTACCCTGCATGTCAGCGCGAATTACAACAACGGCATTCATTGTTCGGATGATCTCAAAATCGTCGGCGGCGATATTACCGTCGATGCGGTCAATCACGGTATCCGAGGCAATGATTCGGTACTGATACACGACGGCAAAATTACAGTTACGTCCGGCGGAGACGGCATCAAGTCGTCTACCGTAGATCAGGACGGCAAGGGGTACATCCAGATTGAGGGGGGCACGGTTACGGTCAATGCGGAGCAGGACGGCATTGACGCTGCAACTGCATTGACCGTCACCGCCGGTACCCTTGATCTGACGGCAGGCGGCGGCTCGGCAAATGCCGCGGCACATGCCGATGATATGGGCGGCTTCGGATTCGGCGGCGGTATGCACGGCGGCAAGGGCAGAGGCGGCTTCGGAGACTTCAATCAC
>JAGKVC010000015.1 GCA_021152595.1 Clostridia bacterium | reverse complement strand
CGAGGCACTTCGCCAGCAGCGCCGATGCGATCAGCCAGACCGAGCCGCGCAGTACCGATTGCTGTTTCATCCGCCGCCCCCCTTTCATCCCTAAAGCCTATGCCCGATATCAGCAAATCATTCACACGACTGTTGAAATGTGAAATTACGGTGTCCGCTTCGAGGACGAATGAAATGCGGCTGTACGTCTGATTAATCAGCAAGAGCAGATGAATCACGGCAATTCTAAATCCGCCGCGCAGCACTGCAATTTCTGATTCCTGATTTCTCATTTCTCATTCATTTTGAAACATGCATGAAAATTGCTTCCCTGTGCTTGCTTTTTGCATCGAAATATGCTATAATGTAAAAGTACGGCTTTCCGTACCGATTTCATGCAACATGAAAGATCAATACACCCCGTTCTGCGGGGATATGAAAGGAAACACATAAAATGGCTAACAAAAACCCGAGCTTTAATAAGAGAGTACCGGTCAGCAAGCCCTATCTTGTCACGAGAAATCAGGCGCTCCGCCTCTCCCCCTCGAATTTCACCCAGTTCATGAAGCAGAGCACCGTCTACGGCGTCATCGTCGATATGCCGATGGCTCCGACCGTCATGACCACCCTCGCATGCTATATCAACGGCGCTGCGAATCTCTATTTCAGCAACGGCAATGATTACTCCGGCGCAGCGCAGCGCTATCCGGGCGTCGTGCAGGCAACGCGCATCTTCGTGACGAATGCTGCACGCTTCATTTCCGAGGAAAACCGCGTCCACACGCTCGAGCTGCCGAACAGCAGATCGCACTTCGCATATATCCTCACGACAAACGGCATCCACCGCCTCGAGATCAACCCGCTTCAGGGCCAGCAGACACCGGCGGAGCGCGCATTCCTCGCAATGTATCAGCGCGTCATGGGCGAGCTGCATACCGCACAGCTCAAGGACAAGGCAGCCGGTGCAAGCCTCACCGAAACGCTTGTCGCTACGAAATAATCTCAAATAAGGAGCATATTCATGGAAGCACAGAACACACAGCCCAAGAAGCAGCGCATCTTCAGCGCGATCCAGCCGACCGGCGTCTTTACGCTCGGCAATTATATCGGCGCCGTCCGCAACTGGGATACGCTTCAGGAAGAATATGAATGCATCTATGCGATCGCGGATCTGCATGCAATTACCGTCATGCAGGAGCCGGCTGAGCTGCGCAAGAACACCATGCAGGCTTTCGCACTGATGCTCGCCTGCGGCATGGATCCGAAGCGCAGCATCACCTTTGTTCAGAGCCAGAATCCGCATCACGCTGAGCTGAGCTGGGTGCTTTCCTGCTCGACCATGTTCGGTGAGCTGAGCCGCATGACGCAGTTCAAGGATAAGAGCGCAAAGCATGCGGATAATATCAACGCAGGTCTCTTCACCTATCCGGTGCTGATGGCTGCCGATATCCTCGCATACAATGCGGATCTCGTCCCGATCGGCGCGGATCAGAAGCAGCACCTCGAGCTTGCGCGCAACATCGCACAGCGCTTCAATCAGCGGTTCGGCGAGACCTTCACCGTGCCGGACGGCTACTTCCCGAAGCAGGGCGCTAGACTGATGTCACTTCAGGATTCGACAAAGAAGATGTCCAAATCCGATGAGAACGCAAACGGCTGTGTCTACATCCTTGATGATAAGGATACGATCCTGCGCAAGTTCAAGCGCGCCGTCACCGATTCCGATACCGAAGTCTGCTACAAGGAAGGCAAGGACGGCATCAACAATCTCATGACGATCTACGGCGCTGTCACCGGCAAGACAATGGATGAGATCACCGCAGAATTCGCAGGCAAGGGCTACGGCGATTTCAAGATCGCAGTCGGCGAAGCGGTTGCGGATCATCTTGAGCCGGTCCGCTCCGAATTTGCGCGTCTCATCGCAGACAAAGCATATCTGACCGAATGCATGACAAACGGCGCACAGCAGGCTTATCACCTGACCTCGAAGCTGATCCGCAAGGTCTATCGCCGCGTCGGCTTCATTGATCGCCTGTAAGCTCGCAAATACGGTATATTTTTGCCGTGTAAATCACTAAAATCCGGCAAAAAGCACTCTTCCGATTTGGAAGTATGGTGAAATTTTCAAAAAATCTAAAAAAACGCTTGCTTTTTGTTGTAAATAGAGGTAAAATAAACTATATGAGAACAAGCGAAGAAACCCTTGCAGCCCTGCGTGACTGCCCGCATTATTCCATCACAGAGCTGCTGCAAATTATGCAGGTTCTGCGCAGCGAAAACGGCTGCCCGTGGGATAAGGAGCAGACACATCAGAGCATCCGTCAGGATCTTCTGGAGGAATGCTATGAGGCTGTTGAGGCAATCGACAAAGACAGCGTCCCCATGATGCGCGAGGAGCTCGGCGATGTTCTGCTGCAAGTCGTCTTTCACTGTCAGATCGAAGCAGAGCAATCCCACTTCACCTTTGACGATATCTGCGATGAACTGTGCAGAAAGCTCGTCATCCGGCATCCGCATGTATTCGGCACGACCGAAGTCTCCGGCAGCGATGAGGTCCTCAAAAACTGGGACAGCATCAAGAAGGAGACCAAGCATCAGGAAACCGCCTCGGATACACTCGAAGGCGTCTGCAAGGCACTCCCTGCCCTGATGTATGCACAGAAGCTCGGAAAGCGTGCCGGCAGAGCAGGCATGGACTGGAAAAACGCCGAGGATGCATTCCAGTATATCCGCAAAGAAACGGATGAACTCGAAGAAGCAATGCAGTCCGGCGACAGCGAACGCATCAGCGAAGAGCTGGGCGATCTGCTCTTTTCCTGTGTCAATACCGCGCGGCATCTCCATGTCGATGCGGAAAGTGCAATGCGCGACGCAGCGGAGAAGTTCCTCAGCCGCTTCAAGGAAACCGAACGGCTTGTCCTCGCAGACAAAAAAGAAATGGCATCACTCGGACTGGATACTCTGGATGAGTATTGGGCAAAGGCAAAAGAAAACCTCGCCAAGCCCGAATAATTGATTTTACATGTGCGTACCAAACCAACGCAGCTGTAAAATAAAATCAAAAAAGAGATGCAATGTGGAGGATCTAACAATGACCAAAATTGAACTGATTACCGCACTGGCGCAGAAGGGTAACTGCACCAGAAAAGAGGCAGATGACGCGCTGGAGCTCGTTACATCTGTCATTATTGAATCGCTGATCGCAGGCGAAAAGGTACACCTCACCGGTCTCGGCACATTCGAGATCCACGAGCGGAAGGCAAAGGAAACCAAGAATCCGCGTACCGGCAAGCCTATGACCACACCGGCAAAGAAAGCACCTGCTTTCCGCGCATCCAAAGCACTGAAGGAAGCTGTAAACAAGTAATGAGACTGGATAAATACCTCAAGGTCTCCCGCCTGATGAAGCGCAGAACCGTCGCAAACGAAGCATGCGATGCAGGGCGCGTCTCCGTCAACGGGAAGCCTGCACGCGCTTCATATGATGTCAAGGTCGGGGATCTGATCGAGATCGCCTTCGGGCAGAGAACGATGAAGGTGCGTGTTGCCGCTGTTTCCGAAGTCGTCAGGAAAGAGGAAGCCGCGGCACTCTATACGGTTGAACCGTGAATCTGCCCTGATACTTGCAGATGAAGTTTCAAGCGAAAGAAAGCAGCCGGAGAGGACAAATCTCCGGCTGTTTTTTACGGATTTCAGAATAAAAGCAAAGCCGCTTCAATCAGATTGAAGCGGCTTCTGATCAATCGTTTTTACGAAGGATTAGTCAGCGGTGTACGGGATCAGTGCAACGTATCTGGAGCGCTTGATCGCGGTTGTGAGCTGACGCTGATGATATGCACAGGTGCCGGTCACTCTGCGGGGCAGAATCTTTGCACGCTCGGTCATGCACTTCTTCAGACGGTTGATATCCTTGTAGTCGATGTTCTGAACCTTATCAGCGCAGAACATGCAAACCTTTCTGCGCGGTCTCTTGCCGCCGCGCTGCGGTCTCTCATGATCCATAGGCATGATATATTTCCCTCCTTTTCAGGAAATCATTTTAGAACGGAACTTCTCCGTCGCTGAGGATTTCTTCAAATTCACCGATTTCACCAATGGAAAGCGCATCCTGCGCCGGAGCTGCCGGACGCGGTGCTGCGGGAGCAGGTGCATTCTGATAGCCGCCCTGCGGTGCGTAACCGCCCTGCTGCTGATAGCCGCCCTGCTGCGGCGCATATCCGCCGCCGTAGCCGCCCTGCTGACCGCCGGCATAATCGCCGCCGCCCTGAGAAGCGCCCTTGGACTCGCCGAAGCTGACATTGTCAGCCTGCACATCCATGCTGTAATGCTTCACGCCATTGTTATCGGTATAGTCATTATTGCGAAGGCTGCCCTCCACAATAATCATCTTGCCCTTGTTGAAATAGCGCGAGACGAACTCTGCGGTATTTCTCCAACAAGTGACATTGATAAAATCGGCTTGCTTTTCCTGATCCTTACGATAAGGACGATCCACTGCAACAGTGATACGGCAAACCGGAATGCCGGAGGTCGTCTGCCGGAACTCGGGATCTCTGGTCAGACGTCCCATCAAAATAACCTTGTTCAGCATAAAGCGAACCTCCTTTGATCTTGGAATCTTACTCCGTGACCGTGATCATGGAGCGCAGCACACCGTCCGTGATGTTCAGGACACGATCCAGCTCTGCCGGGAAATCCGGAGTGGATGTGAAGCCTGCCACGATGTAGTATGCATCGGTCTCGTAGTTGATCGGGTATGCCAGCTTACGCTTACCCCACTCATCAACCTCGCCGAGCTCTGCATTCTTTTCGATGAGGGCCTTGACCTTTGCCCAGATGTTCTGGACTGCCTCCTCACCCTTGCTGAGGCTGATCACAACCATCAGTTCGTAGCTTGCAGATTTCTTCGCCATGTTTGATACACCTCCTTCTGGATAAAGCCCGTCCGTTATGCCGGGCGGACAAGGAATCGGCTTTCGCCGCTGAGGTACGGATAAACCGTACCTTACTATTTTATCAGAAAACGGCGGATTTGTCAAGAGCAAATCGGATTTTTTTCGGAGATTCTTTGCCGGATTTCCATGATATGCGGATTGCATAAAAAATGATAGACGGAATATCAGTTTTCTATTGACAAATCGGGAAACCTCTGTTATAATAGAAGTATCAGATAAGCAGGCAAAAAATCAAGCAGATACAAATTGTTCATCCGACCGACTGATCTATGAAGAAAAGAGGACGCACTATGAAACCGATGCTGATTTCCATTAGCCGTGAATACGGCAGCGGCGGCAGAGAGATCGCGCAGAATATCTCCGACCGGCTCGAGCTGCCCGTTTTTGACCGCAAGCTCATCGACATGACCGCCGATCAGTGCGGCTATTCGACGAAATTCATTCAGGAAAATGAGGAGCGCATGACCAATTCGTTCCTCTATAACATCGCGGTCGCAGGCCCCTACTCCCCCTTTGCGGAGACCGAGGCGCTGCCGCAGGACTATGTCTTCCTGACGCAGAGCAAGATCATTACAAAGCTCGCAAACGAGAACCCCTCCGCGGTGTTTGTCGGGCGATGTGCGGATTATATTCTGCGCGACCACCCGAGCCTGTTCAGCGTGTTCATCACCGCGGATATGGATTTCCGTGTCAAGCGCGCGATCGAAAACTATGAGGTACCGCCTGAGAAGGCTTATTCGATTGTCAGCCGCCATGATAAGCAGCGCCGCCGCCATTATAATTACTACACCGGCATGGAATGGGGCGCAAGCTCCAATTACCACCTGATCCTCAATACCGGAAAGCTCGGCATTGAGACAGTCACAAGCATTTTGATTGAACTGATCAAGCATGCATAAGAAAAAGAGGAAGTCTTGATATGAGACTTCCTCTTTTTTCGTTTTTAATGTTGGCTTCGCTTTTCAGCCTCTTTTTTTATTGCCTTTAGGATGATGTCATGATCAAGACATTTTGTCCCTACATATATATCAACAGTGACTTTATCAGTTTCTCTCTCATTTTCTGTGCCAATTCTCATGTATGCTTCGACAGCATTGTCAAATGCGTCATCCATTGCTATTCTCCTTTCTGTATTATCCCAACATAAAACGGGATTCCAAAGGGATAGTATCCCTTTGGCGGGGCTTGGGGCAGCGCCCCATTACTGATCCATCGGAGATTCCTTTTTTTTCCGGTTCAGCATGCGGATACACCAGAGCACGCCGAACATCAGCAGCAGGCTGACGCCAAGCACGACAAACACATTCTGAACGAATCCTGCCAGCAGATATCCCACGGCACAGACGCCAGCAACCGTGAATGCATACGGAAGCTGTGTCGAGACATGGTTGACATGGTCACACTGCGCGCCGGTCGATGCCATGATCGTCGTATCGGAGATCGGGGAGCAGTGGTCACCGCAGACCGCACCTGCAAGACATGCCGAAATGCAGATAATGACCATCGGCGGAATGACGCCTGTCTCCGCAGTCGAGGCAAGCTGCGTTGAAAATACACCCGTGACAATCGGGATCAGAATGCCGAATGTGCCCCACGAAGTACCCGTCGCAAATGCCAAGCCGACCGCGACGATAAACAGAATCATCGGCAGAAGGATCTGCACGCTGCGTGCGCCCTCCACAACACCGGAGACGAATTCACCTGCGGCGAGCAGTCCGGTCATGGTCTTGAGCGTCCATGCAAAGGTCAGGATCAGGATCGCCGGAACCATCTGCTTGAAGCCGTCCGCGATCGAATCCATGCACTCGGTAAAGCTCAGGACGCGACGGCAGAGGAAATACAGGATAATGAGAATCAGCGCACCGAGCGAACCGATCGCCAGACCGAAGGATGCGTCACAGTCCGCAAATGCATCCAGCAGATCGACACCGTCAAAGAATCCGCCGGTATAGATCATACCGACAACACAAAGCACGATCAGCAGCGCAACCGGCAGAATCAGGTCAATGACCTTGCCGCGCGTATGCGTGGGCTTTGCATCCTCCGGATAGACCTTGCTGCGCGTCGTGAACAGGTCACCCTTTTTCGCATTGTCCTCATGCGTTTTCATCGGACCGTAATCGACATCGCTGAGCGCAATGAAAATAACCATGAGCAGCGTCAGGAGCGCATAGAGATTATAGGGAATCGTGCGGATGAACAGCGAAATGCCGTTGACGCCGTCCACCGTACCTGCGACCGCTGCCGCCCATGAGGAGATCGGTGCGATGATACAGACCGGCGCTGCGGTCGCGTCAATCAGGTATGCGAGCTTTGAGCGCGAGACCTGATGCTTGTCCGTGACAGGGCGCATAACCGAGCCGACTGTCAGGCAGTTGAAATAATCGTCCACGAAGATCAGCACGCCGAGCAGAAATGTCGAAAGACATGCACCTGCGCGTGTTTTGATATGTGCAGATGCCCATTCGCCGTAAGCGCGGCTGCCGCCTGCCTTGTTCATCAGCACGACAATGATGCCGAGCACAACGAGGAATACCAGAATGCCGACATTATAGGAATCCGCAATATTTGCGATAATGCCGTCCTGTACGACCGCCGTAAACATGCCTGTGAAGCCGCCGCCCGTTGCCGCAGAATAGATCACGCCGCCCGTCAGAATGCCGATGAACAGCGAGGAATAGACCTCTTTCGTGATGAGTGCCAGACCGATCGCAACGATCGGGGGCAGCAGCGACCAGAGCGAGCCGATCGCGCCGCTGAGCGGTGCCTGAATCATACAGCATATGACAAAGACGACAACGATCAGCGCGAAGATGATTTTACTGAGATACTTGTTTTTCTTCATGATGATTCCTTCCTGTCTTTTGGATTTGCAGAACGTGCTGTCAGGAGCTGTGCCGCGATCACCGCAGCGAAAACGAGTGCGCATCCGGCGAATTCCGCGCCGCTGAGATGCTCATGCAGGATCAGCCAGCCCGAGAGCGCCGCAAAGACCGATTCGAGGCTCATCAGCAGCGTTGCGAGCGTCGGGGGCGTTTCGCGCTGTCCGAGGATCTGGAATGTATACGCCACGCCGCTCGACATGATGCCTGCATAGAGGATCGTGCCCTTTGCCGCAAGGATGCTTTGCAGATCCGGATGCTCAAAGATCAGCATGACCGCTGTCATCAGGATTCCTGCCGTAAAAAACTGGATGCATGACATCGCCGTGCCGTCCGCCTGCTGCTCGCAGAAGTGATCGACGGTCAGGATATGCACCGCAAAGAACAGCGCACAGCCGAGCATCAGCAAATCTCCGCGGTTGACGGTGAATCCGCCGCGGACGCAGAGCAGCCAGAAGCCTGCAACCGCCGCCGCCACGCAGAACCAGATCGCTTTGGGCGGTCTGCGGTGCAGAAAGACGGAGATCAGCGGCACAATCACGACATACAGCGCTGTGACGAATCCCGCCTTTCCTGCGGTTGTCAGGACGATGCCGCATTGCTGCAAAGAGCTAGCGATGAACAGCACCGCGCCGCAGCAGATTCCGCCGAGAACGGTTGCCCTGCGGCTGAATGCTGGCGGCTTTGCCTTGCTGTTTCTGCGCCCGAGCCGGAATCCGAGGATCACCGGAATCAGGACGACACCGCCGATCAGCGTGCGGATCGCATTATAGGTGAAGGGCTCGACATACTGCATGCCCTCGCTCTGCGCGACGAATGCGGTACCCCAGATGATTGCGGCTGTCAGCAAGAGCAGGCTGCCGCGCAGACGTTTGAACATAGATACAGCTCCTGTTTGCTGCCGGATCAGCCCGATCCGACAGAATTCGATAATCTTATTTTAACATAATCTCAGATGAAAGGCAAGCTATCACACGGATTTTCGCATCCTGCACAAATCAGGCTGTGCGAATTTGGGCGATGTGACAATGATTTCGCAAACCGAACAGCCTGCCGCGCGCTCCGATAAAAAAAGAGCCGCTGAATGACACACTCACGCATCATTCAGCGGCTCATCATAATTCAGGTTTCGGGGAATCCGGAGAGAACTCAGTCCTCCTCCGGCATATCCCAGTTATGCCAGACGTTCTGGACATCATCATCGTCCTCGAGATGCTCGAGCAGCAGTCCCATCTTGCGGAGCGACTCCTCCTCAGTCAGGGTGACATAGGTGCTCGGAACCTCCTCCGCCTCAGCAGAAGCGACAAGATAGCCCTTTGCGGTCAGACCTTCGCGCAGTGCGCCGACAGCAGTCGGATCGCAGACGATCTCGATGCTCTCCTCGGAATAGGTCATATCATCGCCGCCAAGCTCCATGACATCCTCCATGACGGTGTCCTCATCCAGCTCGCCCTCATGCTCGATCACGACGATGCCCTTGGTCGAGAACAGATACGAAACGCATCCGGTCGTGCCGAGGTTGCCGCCGAACTTATCAAAATAGTGGCGGATATTGCCTGCGGTACGGTTCTTGTTATCGGTCAGGCACTCGACGATGACCGCGACGCCGTTCGGACCGTAGCCCTCGTAGGTCAGGGATTCGTAGTTGTTCTTGTCGCTGTCGCCGGCTGCCTTTTTGATCAGGCGGTCGATATTGTCATTCGGGACATTGTTCGCCTTCGCCTTTGCGATCAGATCGCGCAGCTTGCTGTTATTATTCGGATCCGGGCCGCCCTCTTTGATAACGACCATCATCTCTCTGCCGATCTTTGTAAAGATCTTCGCCTTGACAGCGTCGGTTGCTTCCTTTTTCCGCTTGATATTATTCCACTTGGAATGTCCGGACATGAAAAACGCCTCCTATTCTGAAAAATCATGCTCCTGCGTATGTTCCTGCCAGATCACGGCGAAAAGCTCACGCAGTCTGGACGTTTCGCCGCAAAGATACAAATATCCGAACAGGCATTCAAAGCCTGTTGCCTTCCGGTAATCTGCCGGCGTCGAATGCTTCGGGACGCTGATGCCGCTTGCATTTCTGCCGCGGCGGAGAATATCCGCTTCCTCCTCCGTGAGCATGTCCGCGATTCTGCCTGCTGCATCCGCCTGATACGCCGCACGGACATGTGCGACCGCCTGTGCATGCAGCTCACGCGCCGGACGGTTTGCCTCACGCAGCAGCGTCTCGCGCACCATGACCTCGTAAACACTGTCCCCGAGGAATGCGAGCGTCAGCGGACTGTACTGCTTCGCCTCATCGGGCGTCAGCGGTGTCTGGGCTGCGAGCATATCAATCGACATAATCAAACTCGAAACCGTTGATCGAAACGGTCACGCCCTCCTTCGCACCCATCTCCTCCAGCTTATCAATGATGCCGCTGCTGCGCAGAACGCGCTCAAAATATTGCAGCGACGACCAGTCATCCGGATTGATTGTGCGCATGATCGGCTCCATGAACGGCGCATCGACCTGATAAACGCCGTCGCTGTCGATCTCGACGGTAAACCGCTTGCTCTCTTCGGGAGCAGGCTCCGGTGCAGCCTCCGGTTCAAAGCGCTTGACCGGCGGCAGTGTCTCGAGCGTTCTTGCGATCTCGTCGAGCAGCGGCTTTGTACCCTGCGCAGCGGCGGCAGAGATCACATAGAAGGGCAGTTCCTTCTCTGCGATATAGGCATGCAGCCGCTCGATCTGCTCCTCGGAGGCAAGATCCGCCTTATTCGCCGCAACGATCTGCGGACACTTGCTCAGGTCCTCAGAAAAATCGTGCAGCTCCTTATTGATCTTCTCGAAATCCTCGATCGGATCACGATCCTCACTGCCGGAGACATCCAGCACATGCACGATCAGGCGGCAGCGCTCCACATGACGCAGAAAGTCATGTCCAAGCCCTGCGCCCTCCGCAGCACCCTCGATCAGTCCGGGGATATCCGCCATGACAAAGGATCGTTCATCGTCAAATTTCACCACGCCGAGCACCGGCTCCAGCGTTGTGAAATGATAGTTTGCAATTTTCGGTTTTGCAGCAGATACGACTGAAATCAGCGTGGATTTGCCGACATTCGGGAATCCGACAAGTCCGACATCCGCGAGCAGCTTGAGCTCTAAGATCACATCAAATTTTTCGCCGTCATAGCCGGGCTTTGCAAAGCGCGGAACCTGTCTTGTGGAGGTTGCGAAGTGCTGATTGCCCTTGCCGCCTCTGCCGCCCTTTGCGAGGATTACCGGTTCATCGCCGGAAATATCCGCCATGACTCTGCCGCTTTGTGCCTCACGGATCACAGTACCGCGCGGCACCTTAATGACAAGATCGGGCGCGCTTTTGCCGGTGCAGCGTTTCGCCGCGCCGTTCTGACCGTTTTCCGCAACATATTTCCGCTTATAACGGAATGAAATCAGGGAGGAATCGTGGTCATCCGCCACAAAAACGATATCGCCGCCCTTGCCGCCGTCTCCGCCGTCGGGGCCGCCTGCCGCGACATATTTCTCGCGGTGGAAGCTGACAGCGCCGTCGCCGCCTCTGCCTGCTTCGATATGGATTCTCGCCTGATCGACGAACATAGACATTTGAAATCACCTCATAAGAAATCCCCCTGCGATAAACACAAGGGGACCATGCGGTACATCAGATGCCCTGCACCGGCGATCCCGGCACAGGGACATCATGCATTCTTACTGCTGCTCAGCAGCATAGACACTGACGCGCTTGCGGTCGCGGCCGAGACGCTCGAAGCGAACCTGACCGTCGATCTTTGCGAACAGTGTATCATCCGAACCGATGCCGACATTGTTGCCCGGGTGGATGTGAGTGCCGCGCTGACGAACAAGGATATTGCCCGCCAGAACGTACTGACCGTCACCGCGCTTGACGCCAAGGCGCTTTGCTTCGGAATCACGGCCGTTCTTGGTAGAGCCAACGCCCTTCTTATGAGCGAAGAACTGCATGCTAATACGCAACATTTTGATTGCACCTCCGTATTCAAAAGTGGCGGCTGCCTGAAAGTCCTTTTCCGGTGGACTTCTGCTCTCAGGATTTCTGCTTTTTGACCTGAACGGTCAAAAGACCTTCAAAATCCTCTGAAAGAGCCTGCAAATGAATCAGCAGCCCGTGCAGGAGTTCCGATTGCACAGGATCCGGCGCATCGAGCCGGAAACCGAGTGTGTTCTGCGCAGATTCGGAAGGCTGTTCCGTGATCGTGACAGCGGCGCCGAAGCACTCTGTCAGCGTATTACAGGTAAGCTGAACGGCCGAGGAGACCGCCGCACAGAGGATCTGACCGCTCCGGTCCTCCTCCGTATAATCTGCATGTCCCCTGACGGTGCAGCTTATGAGCATTCCGTCTTTCTGCGTGAACGAAGCGTGGAGCTTCATATCCCGTGCTTATTTGCTGATAGATTCGATGCGGACCTGCGTAAACGGCTGTCTGTGGCCCTTTGCGCGCTTCTGACCGCACTTCGGCTTGTAGGTGAAGACGCGGATCTTCTTGCCCTTGCCGTTTGCAAGAACGGTAGCCTTAACGGTTGCGCCCTCAAC
Source organism: Clostridia bacterium (assembly GCA_021152595.1). Taxonomy (GTDB): domain Bacteria; phylum Bacillota; class Clostridia; order Oscillospirales; family Ruminococcaceae; genus Firm-04. The sequence goes on along the minus strand of JAGKVC010000015.1, from coordinate 16,529 downwards.
AGTGGGAGCGCCGATCGTCAGACCGCTCTCATCGCCGACTGCTGCGACCTGATCGAAGGTGACGGTTTCGCCAGCCTCAACTGCGAGCTTCTCAACACGAACGATGTTGCCCTCCTCAACCTTGAGCTGCTTGCCGCCTGTCATAATGACTGCATACATGGTATTCCTGGCACCTGCCTTTTCCATAAACTCGCTGCGAACGGTGCGTGTATCACCCGTAAACGGGCATACTGCGTCTTGAACCGTCCAGCATGCGGCTCTACCATTATACAGTATTTCCGCGATTTTGTCAAGAGCTGACAAAAAGCTGCCGGTATAAATTGCGGCAGCTTTTTGCAGGAATTTTGTGAAATATTACTTTCTGTTGTTGAAATCGGATTCGCTGACGAGCTTTGCAAGATACATGAGGATGCGCGTCGTATCGCCGCCGTCGAGGCCTTCCTTGCCGTCGCACTCGGCATTGCGCTTGCCTGTATTGCTGATCGCGGCGGTCTTATCCTCCGCAACAAATCTTGCGAGCAGAACCGCATCGGAGACATCGACGCGGCCGCTGCAATTCACATCGCCGACCAGATCGGATTCCGCACCGCCTGCGGTTGTGGTTACGGTTGTCTCAGAAACCGAAGTCGTCTGCTTGACCTCGGGCAGCTTCGGATCATAGGTATCCCAGTCCGGCAGCTCGTCGAGCGTGACACAGTATTCGCTTGTATAGATCTTTTTCAGCTCATCCGCGCCGGTCAGCTCGGTGAGATAGCGCTGATACCACGGGCAGAAATAGAGCCATGCCGCCTTATCCTTCTGGAGATTTTCGAGCGACGGAATCGTATCGTTCTCGCTCATGACGACCATTTTCTGACCTTTTGTCTGCGCAACCATCGTATAGAACGAAGCTGCGATTGCGCTGTAATTCGGATCGTTGTTATTGATCGCGTTGTACTTGTCGATGCCCTGAAAATCGACGTACTCATCGCCCGGATACCATTCCGCGGCATGTGCCGAGGTCGAGCTTGTCCAGATCCAGAGCAGATTGTGCAGATTATATTCCTTGGTCAGCTTGTCATAGAGATAGTGGTAAAGGTTGACGCAGGCTTCCGGACCTTCCGCGCCCCACCAGAACCATGCGCCCTCCGCCTCATGCAGCGGACGGAACAGGATCGGGACACCGGCATCGCGTGCCTTGCCGAGCTGCTCCGCGAGAAGCGCGATATCGGCATTGATGACCTCATTCTCCCATGTTCCCTCTTTGACGGCATTCGTCGCGCTGAATGTCGTGAAGTTGCCGCCGTTCGCCGCGGATTCGACATAGAACGCAACATCCTTGCTGCCTTTTTTCGTCGGGACATTCCAGTGATAGGTCACGGTCGGAATGCCGCCCTTTTCCTTGAACCACGCGACCACACGCTCCGGTGCATCGTCGAAATAGGGCGATGTGGTATTGTAGAACAGGAAGTCGATGCCGCGGATGGCAGGCTGCTTGCCCGTTGTCTTTTCGATATACTCAAATTCCGCCTCATTGTCCACGAGGTAATTGATCGGGAGTCCCTGCGATTCCTGCGCATTTTTATTGTAGTTGTGTGAGCCGCAGTATTCCTGCTGTCCGGAGAGAATCTGCTTGCCGTAGACCGACCGCAGATAGGCATAGAGCTTTCTCGCTTCCGGCGACGCATCCGGATCGCAGGGCGCCGCAGCCGGATCAAAGCTGGTCAGATAGGCAGGCGCATCGGAGATCGTCAGATAGTCAAGGAAGGTATAGCCCCAGTAGCTCTTGATCTGGATGGTGTTCTCGCCCTTGTTGAGGTGGACATAGCCTGCCGGAAGCATCTGCCAGCCCTTGCCGGAGTTGAACGGGAACAGGATCTCGCCCTGTGATTCGCCGTTGACCAGCAGATACTGTGTTTTATCGGGCTTTTCCGGATTACCGAAGCACTGGATATAGCAGAGATCGAGCGCGTAGTAGCCCTCTTTCTCCATATTGACGGTCACGGTGACAGCAGCGTCCTTGCGGTCGATATAGACATAGCTGTCACCCGACCAGCCTGTCATATCGCAGACATTGCCGAAGCCGTCCTCGTCGATCTGCTCCCATGTGATCGGTTCACGGTTTTCGCAGTCCGTGAGCGTGCCGCTCTCGAACTCGACCTTGATGACCTCACCGTCTGCCGCGGATGCAGTTCCGCAGGGCATGGTAAGGGCGCCGACAGCGAGCACAGCCGCGGTCAGCAATGCGGTTTTCTTGTGTGTTTTCATCTTTGGTAACCCCTTTAATATAATATATATTTGTTCAAAGCCGGTTCTTCCGGCCTTATAACCTAGTAGTGAGGAGATAGGAGTTAGGAGTTAAGGTGTCCGCTGACGCGGACGGATTTATAAATGGTGCGCGCAGCGCACACCGCATCTCCTCACTTCTCATTCCTCACTTCTCACTTGATTTTCGCGCCGCGAAATAATATCTATGGATGCTGCCGCAGACCGCACCCTTCTCTTTGATCTCTGCTTCTGTTTTCACCAACTGCGGGAAACAGCGATCAACCGAAAAACCGGTAAATTCCCATTCTATTACTTTGGTAAACCAGATCAGCGCCGCCGTATCATAAAAGCGGATCGGTCTGTATGCCTCATCTTTTTCAAGGATCTCAAAGCCCGCTTCACGGAACCGTGCAAGCTGAATCTCTAGCTGCTGCTCCGGAAACGGCGGTTCTGCATCCGGCAGCAGCCGTGTGACCAGTTCACGGTCATTTTCCGCGCCGACCTGCTGTGTCAGGAAGATGCCGCCCGGCTTCAGCACACGCCAAAGCTCTGCCGCATCGTATGCGCCGTGCCGGTTCAGCACCAGATCGAAGGACGCATCGGCAAAGGGCATTGCTTTCGGATCGCGCATCTCGCGGAAGTCGATCCCGAGCGGCAGCAGACGCTCACTGCAAAGCGCAGTATTCGGCGCCCATCCCTCTGTTGCGGCAGTCCGCTCAAAGGGATGCCCAAGCGACAGCAGAAATTCACCGCCGCCCGTATCCATATCAAGCAAATGCTGATCGTCGTGCCGGTACTGCTGCACCAGCGCTGCAAAATCCCACGGCAGCAGATCGTCGCCGTCCTGCCATTTGCCTTCGATTTCGCTGAAATCCCAGCCCTTAATTTTGGCGCGGCGTTCGACCGCCTGCCAGATCGCTTTTTGTTCATCCAAATTCATAAGAACTGCTCCTTTTCATATTGAAATTGATATGAAAGCGCAGTCTGACAGCTTTGATTCCCGATACAGTGCTGTCAGTCCTGCATCGGGCAGTTACCTCGCGGCATCATCTTTTCTCCTTCTGTTATCCCAGATACATCAGCTCTGCATCCGGAAACTGGTTGCGGAAATCCTCAATATGTTCAAGGATATCGTCAATTCGTTCGATGACATAGCTTTTATCGCTTTCCGGTACATCGTGCGTGCGGACATATTCCTGCACCTTCCGGAATTCCTCCATGAGTTCCGGAAGCGCAGCAGCCGAGATCGCATACTGCGCAAGATAGTGCAGATGCATCGCTTCGATCGCCGGTTCCCAGACCTCGCGCCATGTGCTTTGAACCGATACAGGCATATCGTCATAAGCACCGGTTACGGGATCTTTGATACCAAGCGTTACGGACATTCACTCAGTTCCTTTTTACATTATGTTCTGTGCAGCCGCTTATTTCTCCAGCTCCATGATCATATCAACTCTGCGCTGATGTCTGCCGCCCTCAAACTCTGTGAACAGGAACGCATCGAGGATTTCCTTTGCAAGTCCCGAGCCGACAACGCGCTCACCCATGCAGAGGACATTCGCGTCATTGTGCAGACGGGTAAACTTTGCGCTGTAGGTCTCCGAGCAGACAGCCGCGCGGATGCCCTTCATCTTGTTTGCGGTCATACACATGCCGATGCCGGTGCCGCAGAGCAGAATGCCGGTATCCGCTTCACCGGACTGAATCTTTTTGCAGACTTCCTTTGCGATAACAGGATAGTCGCTCGGGGATTCGTCGGTTCCGCAGTCGATATAGGGGATCTCCTGATCCTCGAGATATTCCTTGACAATATGCCGCAGCGATGCCGCAGCGTGGTCGCTTCCGATTGCGATCATTTCAATCACTCCGTTTCTGTAGATTTGTTATCCGATCTTGACCGCCTGCAAATAGCTGACAGTCAGCTTGTCGGGCGAGACCGGTTCCGTATGCATTGCCGCCATCGCAATGCCGCACGCCGACTGATTGCAAAGATGCATCGGCGCAGCAAGATAATCCGCAGGCGCATACTGCTTCAGGATTGCAAGCCCGTCCCCGATCACCATGACCGGCACTTTGTATGCAGCGATCTGTGCGGCGATTTCCTCGGCAGGCAGCACCTTGTCCTCTGTCAGTCTCCGGACACTCACGCCGTAGCCCTCAAAGAATGCACAGTAGCAGAGGTCCTTGCGCGCTGCAAGGCATGCGCAGAGGATGCCGCTTCTGCCGCAGAGATTCCACGCAAGCCCCTCGAGCGAGGAGATGCCTGCGCATTGCTTTCCGCCTGCGAATCCGAGCGCCTGCATCGCCGCAATGCCGATCCGCAGACCGGTATAGGAGCCCGGACCGTTCGCCGCGGCAAAGAGATCGACATCCTGCACGGTATGTCCGGTCTCCGCAAGCAGATCCTTGACCATCGGCAGCAGAATCTGCGAATGTGCGCGCTGTGTATAGAGCATGCGGTATCCCAGCAGCACGCCGTTTTCAGCGACCGCACAGGATGCTGTTCTGCCGGATGTATCAACCGCCAAAATCATTGAGCTGCTCCTCCCCTTCGATTGTGATCTGACGCGGCTGCTCGCCGTTTCCGGTGATCGTGATTCTGACCAGCGGCTCCGGCAGCTCCTCCGCGATATTCTCTGCCCATTCGATCACAAAGACCGAATCCTCAAGCGGATAGTCCCAGAAGCCGGTTGTTTCCAGCGCCTCGGGCGATGTCACGCGGTACATATCGAAGTGGTAGACCGAAGTGCAGCCTGCCGCATGATACTCATTGACAAGGGCAAAGGTCGGCGAGCTGACCAGATCAGGCAGACCGATTCCCTCCGCAAGTCCGCGCGTGAAGGTTGTCTTGCCGGCACCCATGCCTGCGAAAAACGCGATGCATGTGCCGGGCTTTACGGCAGCGCCGATGCATTTTGCGAGCGCATGCGTCTCTGCCGGTGAATGCGTGGTATATGATAACATGATATCAGTCCTGTTTGATAGAATAATACACGGTAACGGTGCAGTATTTCTCCTTCGCGTACCGCCGGACAGTTGTTTCGAGCATACTGCCGCAGTCCTCCGCGAGTGCTTCTTTCAGCCGCTCTGCAAGCAGGATTGCCATGCCGCAGATCTCGCCGTCCCATTGCAGCGGATAGAAGCCGCAGTGCGAGAGCAGCAGCGTCCAGATTTCGGATTCGACCGTCTCCTCCGTCACGCGGATAACCGCCGCAGCCGCCTCGGGATTCTCGCCGAAGAGCTTTGCGGTGCGCATCTCATGCTTTCGCAGCCGCTTTGCGATCTGATTTGCCAGATCGGTGAACTGCAATGTCCATTCATTCTGCACAAGCTGCCGGAAGGCGGTTCCGGTATGCACCTGCACAAAGGATTCCGGCACACAGATCACCGCATCGGTGCGCGTCGCTTTGAAATGCTGCTCCGTATCATCCGTCCGGATCGTTTTCTCGGAGACGACCGTCTGCGGATAGGTCACCTTCATATCGGGATACAGCTCCGCGAGTTTCCGGACTTCGGCAGCATTCTGTGCGATCTCCCCGCGCGCAGTCCGGTTCATATCCTGAATCGGATTCCCGTCCGCATCGGTCCGGAATTCGATCACGCCCAGCTCTTTGGTCATGGTAAAGCCCTGATCCTTCGCGGCAAGCACCTCGGAAAACAGCTCTGTCCGGAGCATTTCCGTTGTCAGTTTCACCGGCAGTCCCTCCTTTCCGGCAATTTCCCATACATAATTATTATACCAGTATCCAGCACGAAAGTCAAGCCCGCAGGCAAAGTTAGAAGTGAGAAGATAGCAGTGAGAAGATGTTGTGTCTGCTTCGCAGAAAATCTGGAATAAAGCCGCGTTTCAAAATCCATGCGCGCAGCGCATACCGCATCTCCTCACTCCTCACTGCTCCCTCCTCCTTTCCTGACAGATTGCTTGCTTTTTGCATCAGATTGTGCTATAATAATGTGTATACATCACGGACTGCCGCAAGGGCAGAGAAAGGAGCTTCTCATGGCAGATTACATCATTGCAGCGGCATCGACCGCGGATCTCCCCGATACATTTTTCAGCGAGCATCAGATTCCGCTGATCCGCTATACCTATTCGATCGGCATGGATGTCTATGAGGACGACTGCAAGGAGGAAACGCGCAGCAAAGCCTATCAGGATATGCGCAGCGGCACAGTCTATTCCACATCCATGATCAATGAGGAAACCTATGCAGATTTCTTCCGCGGATTATTGCAGCAGGGCAAAAACGTCCTCTATCTGGATATGTCAAAGGAGATGTCCAGCTCCTATCAGGCGTCGCACCGTGCCGCAGAGAGAGTCCGTGCGGAATTTCCGGAGCAGGAGCTTTATCTCATGGATACGCGGTGCATTTCCGGCGGTCTCGGTCTGCTTGTGACGGAATGCGTCAGCCGCATGGAGCAGGGCGCATCCTTTTCGGAGGTTGTCGAATGGGCAGAGGCGCACAAGCTGCACATCATGCACCGCTTCACCGTCGATGATCTGAATTATCTCAAGCGCGGCGGCAGAGTCTCGAATGCATCCGCGATGATCGGCTCAATGCTTTCGATCAAGCCTGTCCTGTATGTCCCCGACGACGGCAAGCTGACGGTCAGCGCAAAGGTTCGCGGCAGAAAAGCTGCACTGAAAACGCTGCTCGAGGGTGTGAAGCGCGACCTGACAGCGCCCAACGGCATGCATATCATCATCAATCACGCAGACTGCAAAGCGGATGCGGAATGGCTGCGCGATGAGCTGCGCAAAGCCTATCCGACGCTCGGCAAAATCGACATTCTCAGCCTCGGCATCATCATCGGCGCACACTGCGGTCCGGGACTGCTTACCGTCTTCTATTTCGGCGACAAACGCAAGCCCTGAATCCGGTTTCATGGTCCGCACATACCATATTTATGATTTCTTATTTGCAATTTCTTTCGGATTCCTTATGATTTTTTGAAGACCGGAGAGATTCCCTTGCGTGCCTTCATAAAATATGATATAATAACGGTGCGGTGTCGAATATTGTCGAACCGCAGAAACGGAGTTATATCATGGCACGTAAACACGTACTTGCAGCAATCTTCGGCGTGATGGGCGCCGGACTGATGGCTTCCACAGCCGTACTCGGCGCCGTCGCATTGAAGCAGCGGCATATGATCACATCCATGCGCGAATACATGCAGCGGCAGGGCGAGGATCCCGAGCTGATCGACGTACCGCCGCGCACCTATGAGCCGGTCGAGGTCGATCATTTTTATGAGCGGCGCGGACACAAAATCCTGCTCAGCGACAATACCTACGGGCAGATCTGGCTGCCGGTGCTGGCAGATGTTCCCCTCTCATCGCATCCGGTTGAAAATATGGTCGAAACGGATCAGGGCAGAGTGCTCTCCTTTGATGCAGCGGGCAATCTCAATGCGCTGACCGGCATCGACATTTCTGCACACAACACCGTGACCGACTGGGCGGCGATCAAAGCGGACGGCATCGACTTTGTGATGCTGCGCGTCGGATACCGCGGCTACGGCGTCGGGACGGGCAAACTCGCAAAAGATACGCAATTCCGCGAATATTACCGCGCTGCGAAGAGCGCCGGACTGATGGTCGGTGCATATTTCTTCTCGCAGGCGATCTCGGAGGAGGAGGCAGTCGAGGAGGCAATCCTTACCGCTGAGCAGCTCGAGGGCTGTGATCTCGATTTCCCCGTCGCATATGACTGGGAGCTGATCTTCCACGATGATGAGGGTGCGCGCACGGATAATGTCCCCGTCGATGTGCTGACAGACTGTGTTCTCGCGTTCTGCCAGAATATGGAATCCTTCGGCTACCGCACAATGGTCTATCAGAACAAGCGCACTTCCCTGTTCAAGCTCGATCTGCCGCGTCTGAACGGCATTCCGTTCTGGCTCGCGGAATACGGCGACGGTCCGACCTATATCTATGATTACGATATGTGGCAGTATAGCTGCACAGGAACGGTCGCAGGCATTTCGGGCGATGTCGATCTGAACCTCTGCTTCAAGGATTTCTCGCAGGAGGGCGATCCGCTGATCTCGCTGCCTGCACCGGCATACACCCCGAAGCAGTCGGATGATGCAATTCCGGCGGATGCGGAACCGGCAGCAGAAGCGCCGGAGGAATTCGCAGAAAATCCGGAGGCGGAACCCGATACCGAACAGCCGGAAGCGCCTGAGACGGAAGCACCTGCTGAGACACCGGACGAAATCCCCGAAGCGCCGGCAGAGAAACAGCCTGCCGAAGAACAGCCTGCATAAACAAATCAAGACCGCGGACACCGGAATTATACCGGGATCCGCGGTCTTATTTCAGCGGTTGAGCAGCCAGACGCCGCCGTTGAGATAGAGTGCAAAGCAGCACCAGAGCAGATACGGCACCTGCATCCACGCAGCAGCGGGCGAAATTTTCCTGTAAAAATTGATCATCAGGATAATTGAGAGGATCATGCCGATGAGCCAGAGCGCGGAGAAGCCGTACCAGCCGAGTCCGAAGAACCAGATCATCCAGCAGAAGAAAAAGGTCATCTGCAAGCCGAAAACCATTGCCGCAGTATCGCTCGCAGGGGTACCCATTGTTTTTTCGCGGATCAGCGCAAAGCCGTATCCGATGAGAAACAGCAGAATCGTCCACGCAATCGGGAACACGATGCGCGGCGGCGTGAGGGCAGGCTTTGTGATCTGTTCAAAGCGCTGAAGACTGTCGCGTGTCAGCCAGCTTGCGACGCCGCCTGCCGCTAAGCTGAATGCGATCCAGAAGACCGCCTTTTTCCAGAATTTCGGAGCTTTCATATCATCACCTCTTGCGCTATCCTATGCGGAAACAGATGAAAATATGCAAATGCATCGCTGCCAGTATTTTCACGGTTTTATCTTCACGCAAACCCGTCTCACAGCGAAATATCACATTCGTGAAGATAGAAAAAATAACCGGCACCGCAGTTTCCCATTCTTATCTTCTCCTTCATTTCAAATCCGTCTGCGAAGCAGACACCTTAACTCCTCACCTCTCACTTCTCGCTTCTCACTTTACTTTCTCCTTCCGCCCTATAAAGAAAAGCCGCCCGAACTGCAAACGCAAATCCGGGCGGCTTCCTCTATCCGCATATTCAAATCATCGCGGCGTGATACCTTATTCTGTCCGCAATGCGATGACGGGATCCTTCTTCGCGGCGAGTCTTGCCGGAATGATACCTGCAATCAGCGTCAGCAGGACGGAAATTGCAATCAGGATCACCGCGTATACCGGACGCAGGAACGCGATATCCGGCGCACCGGCTGCCTTCTCAATGATCATATTGATCGGGATATCGAGCAGCATTGTGATCACAACACCGATGACACCGGCGACCAGTCCGACGATGAACGTCTCAGCATTGAACACATGGCTGACATCGCGCTTGGAAGCACCGATCGAGCGGAGAATACCGATCTCCTTGGTGCGCTCCAGCACCGAGATATACGTGATAATACCGATCATGATCGACGAAACGACCAGCGAAATCGAAACAAATCCGATCAGCACATAGGAGACCATGTTGACGATCTTCGTCACAGAGGAGAGCAGAATGCCGATATAATCGGTGTATTCGATCGCGGCATCCTCATCGCCGTCCTTTGCCTGCTTGTCATTGTATTCCTGCACGAAGTCCTCGAACTGCTCCTTCGCCTCGAAGCTCTCCGAATAAATCTGGATTGCAAACGGGCTGTCGGGATCGCGCAGACCGAGCTTTTGCAGGTTGCCGTCATAGGTGTTGTCGGTAGACTGCGCAAGGATCTGATCCTTGAACACGGAGATGAGCATATCCTGATCCATGGTTGCGAGCGCTTTCTTCATGCTCTCGACATCCTTTGCCGGATTGAGCGACTGTGCCAGCGCACTGACCTCCTCCTCGCTCATATCGGCGATCTTTGCACGGATTGCATCCGCGGTGATCTGCGATTCCATTATACCGGTGTAGAGCGAAAGAAGCGTATCATCGTCAAGCTCGGCGAGCATTGCAGGATCAGGATCGGTGCCTGCCTGCTCCGCGAGCATCATCATCAGCGCACCCTGACCTTCCTTTGTCTCCGCAAACGCCTTTGCATCATCGAGCGTGATATTCTCAAGCATTGTCGGCGCGACCGCCGCGACAAGATCCTCGTCATTCATATCATTCAGCGCATCGGTGACATTCTCCGGCGTGATCGAATTGCCGTAGAGATTTGCGAACATGCCCTGAAGCTGTGCAAATTCCGCCTCGCTGAGATTGTCGAGATAGGCGTAAACATCGTCGATCGTCACATCCTCGTGATCCTCGAATTCATAGCCCGTAAAGACGTCAATCTCCGGCTTATCCTGCTGCGCCTTGACAATCTCGGTATCCGCGATCTCATCGAGCAGATGATCGACAAGCTCCTGCGTATAGCAGATCGTTCCGGGCATCAGCGCGCCGGTCGGTGTCCCCTTCTTCTTGCGGACAATACCGGAAATATGCACCGGAACGCCGTTTTCGATCTTCTCCGCCATGTATTCATCATTGCGGCTGCGGTCCTTCCAGCAGTTTTCGGTCTTGTCGTATTCATAGAGATCGGTTTGCAGCAGCACGCGGAACTGCATGTTCATCAGATCTCTGTAATCATAGCTTTCGGATTTGACTTCAATCTCATTGCCTGCCATGATATCGGAGAACATGCCGGAGATCTCATTCGGATCACGCAGACCGAGACCGTAGAGCGTCATGCCGGTGACTTCGTTGTAATCATCGACCACGAGAATGACCTCGTTCATATTCTCCGGCCAGTGACCGCTGACCATATCATACTGCTGATCGAGCAGATTGCGGTCGCCGTAGAGCAGCGTCCAGATATCCATGCCGTCCGTACTCATGGACATGATCTGCGAATAGGAGGAGGACATCGAATTGACATCGTAGCCGAGCATGCCGTAATAGGCATCGACCAGCGGATTCGGGTTGACCGGCGTGACCTGATCGGTCGTATCCGCGAGATAGACAAGCGGCTGAATATTGTAATCGTATTCGATGTTGTAGGCGCTGAGGCGGTCTTTGTTATCCTCGATATATTTTTTGAAGCCGACCATATCGTTCTGCTTGACCTCGGAGACCATTGCATTGAGCATTTCCGCCTCCTGACCGGTCGAATAGACCTTGTCAAGCGGATGATCGTCGTGATGCTCCGCCTGACCGGTGACATTCTCGACGATGCTCGAGAGGTCAACCGACTGTGCAAGAATCGTCAGCGGATAGGAGGAAAGCGTATTCTCCTGCACCTCGTCGATATAGGTCTGGAAGCCGTCCGAAAGCGAGAGGATCAGCGAGATGCCGATGATGCCGATACTGCCTGCGAATGCAGTCAGCAGCGTGCGTCCCTTTTTCGTCAGCAGATTGTTCAGCGAAAGCGAAAATGCCGTCGCGGAGCTCATCGAGACCTTTTTCTTCTTCTCCTTTGTCTGCTCGGCGTTTGCCTTTTCCTTTTCCGCAAGGAACTTTGTGCGGTCCTCGATTGCCTGCTTTTCGTCATAGGGCATCGTGTCGCTCTGGATTTTGCCGTCGAGCAGGCGGATGATGCGCGTTGCATACTGCTCGGCAAGCTCCGGATTGTGCGTGACCATGATCACAAGGCGATCCTTTGCGATTTCCTTCAGCAGATCCATGATCTGCACGCTCGTTTCGGTATCGAGCGCACCGGTCGGCTCGTCGGCAAGCAGGATCTCCGGATCATTGATGAGCGCACGCGCAATCGCCACACGCTGCATCTGACCGCCGGACATCTGATTCGGCTTCTTGTGGATCTGGTCGCCGAGACCGACGCGCTCGAGCATTTTCTTTGCCCGTTCGCGGCGCTCGGATTTGGAGATACCCGAAAGCGTCAGTGCCAGCTCGACATTTGCAAGCACGGTCTGGTGCGGGATCAGATTGTAGGTCTGGAAGACAAATCCGATCGTGTGATTCCGGTAATGATCCCAGTCTCTGTCCTTATATTCCTTTGTCGATTTGTTTGCGATCGTCAGATCGCCCTCTGTGTAGCGGTCCAGTCCGCCGATGATGTTGAGCAGCGTGGTTTTGCCGCAGCCGGACGGTCCCAGCACCGCAACAAATTCATTCTGCCGGAATTGAATGTCAATTCCCTTGAGTGCCTGAACCTCAGAATCACCCGAAAGATAATTCTTTGTAATCCCTTTCAGTCCGAGCAAGATAACACAACCTTTCCTCTCCCGAATTTGCAGATGATAACTCCCGAAATATGGATAGAGTATACTATGCCAATGTGAATGTTTTGTGATACGGAACGGATTTCGGCGTTTTGTGCATTGTGACAGTTTATGGATATAATTTTTGTATATATTCACATCTCATTGGGCTGTATTCTGTGATTCTGGGATAATCGGACAGCCGATTGCGCAAAAATGCTATTGACCGCGGAGAAAGTTGTATTGTATAATGAGAGCAGATAAAAATACAAGTACAAGGATTGAGGACGGACTATGAAACAATCAGAAATCAACAGAGAACAGGCGGCGGCACTCGCTGCAAAGCTGACACCGGAGGAAAAGCGCGGTCTGCTGACAACCCATCAGCATGCCGCCGAACGGCTCGGGCTCGGGGAATTCTATGTCGGAACAGAGGTCGCAAGAGGCTTTGTCGGGCGCAGAGCGGAGGACTTCTCGACGGTCTTTCCGCAGCCCGTGGGACTCGCTTCGACCTTTGACCGCGATCTGCTCCGGCAGCTCGGCGATATCGCCGGAACCGAATGCCGCGCATACTATAATAGAGATCAGCGCAGCGCGCTCTGTGTCTGGGGCCCGACGGTCGATATGGAGCGCGATCCGCGCTGGGGCAGAACCGAGGAGGCATACGGCGAGGATCCGTTCCTTGCAGGCGAGCTGACCGCCGCGCTGACATCCGGCATGGCAGGCGATCACCCCTGCTATCTCAAGGTACTGCCGACGCTCAAGCACTTCTGCGCGAATAATTACGAGGAAAAGCGAATCAATGACGATGCCTTTCTGCCGCCGCGCCTGAAATACGAATACTATTATGCGGCGTTCATGCCTGCGATCCGGTTCGGCGGCGCAAAGAGCATCATGACCGCCTACAACGAGATCAACGGCGTGCCTGCGCTCTGCAATCCCGATCTGAAGCGCATTATCAAGGAAAAATGGGGGCTGTGGTTTGTTGTCACGGACGGCGCAGACTTCGGTCAGACGCTTCTTGCGCACAAATACGGCGCATCCCATGCGGATGTCTATGCGGAGGCGATCCGTGCAGGCTGCGACCTCATGACCGATGATGATACCCTGACTGCAAACGCCGCAGAATGTGCGCTGCAAGAGGGATTGCTCGCGGAATCCGAGCTGGATGAAATGCTGACGAATGTCCTCTATGCGCGGATGCGGCTCGGACAACTCAGCGACGACTGCCCCTATGACAGCATCACACCCGAAGAAATCGACACGGATGCGGCAAGAGCGGTCAATCTGCGCGCGGCGGAGGAACAGTTTGTCCTGCTCAAAAATGAGGGAATGCTGCCGCTGCAAAATCCGAAGCGCATTGCGGTCTGCGGTCCGCTTGCCGACGAAAATCTCCGGGATTGGTATACCGGATATTTCCGCGATGCAGTCTCCGTGCCGGAGGGCATGCGTGCGGAATATCCCGATGCGGAGATCATCACGGACAGCCTGTGGGATCATGTCACCGTGCAGGCTGCAAACGGGAAATATCTTGCCGTACATGCGGACGGCACCTGCGCCTTTGATGCGGATACCATCTCGGAGCAGACAACATTCGCATTGCAGGACTGGGGCGAAAACTGGCAGAATCTCTATGCGGTCTCCGCGAAGCGTTATCTGCGCGTCTCCGACGACGGTCGGCTGCTCCTGCATAACCGCAGCGTTTACGACTGGTTCACGCATGAAACCTTCCGCCTGCTCGATACCCCTGACGGCACAATTCTCGAAGCGCCGTTTCATCACAGACGCATGGAAGCCGCTGCGGACGGTACGATCCGTTTTACCGATCAGACCGCTGTCATGCCGGAGCGCGCCTTCCGGATCGAAGTGATCAGCCGCGGCACGGACCGCGCAAAGGAACTCGCCGCAAATGCAGATGCGGTGATCTACTGCACGGGCAATCATCCGGTGCAGGTCGCCAAGGAATGCTATGACCGCAAAACGCTCGCGCTCAATATCCAGCCGGATATGGCGGAAACGCTGCACAGCACAAATCCGAAAACCGCGATGCTGCTGATCTCCGGCTATCCCTATGCGATCAACAGGGAGCAGGAGATTCTGCCTGCGATCCTCTGGAGTTCCCATGCCGGTGCGCATCTGGGAACGGCTGCGGCACATGTTTTATCCGGCGCATATAACCCTGCCGGAAGACTGCCGCTGACATGGTACCGCTCAGAGCATGATCTGCCGGGAATCGGAAATTATGACATCGAATCAGCAGGCACAACCTATCTCTATTTCCGCGGAAAGCCGCTGTATCCGTTCGGATTCGGACTTTCATACGCGGCATTCCGGTATGAGTCGCTCAGCATCACGCAGAATGCAGACGGCAGAGGTCACACTGCAAAATATCTCGGAATGCGCAGGCGATGAGGTCGTGCAGATCTATTATTCGATGCCGGATTCCGCAGTCCGCCGTCCGCTGAAGAAGCTCTGCGGATTTGCGCGTGTGCATCTGGCAGCGCAGGAACACAAATCCGTTTCGGTCACGATTTCTGCGTATATCCTGCAAATTTACGATCCGCACAGCCGCAGCATGCTGACCGAATCCGGCAGCTATCAGTTCTTTGCAGGCGGCTCCTCGGATGCGCTGCCGCTGCAAGCTGCGGTAACGGTCGCAGGCTGCCCGATTCCGCTGCGTGAAAGCCGCTTTGACGCGGAGCAGTTCGATCAGGGATACAGCGTTACAATCGGCTATTGCCGCGAACGAAAGCGGCATGATCTGCGCGCACGCGGCTGGTGCGGCACGGCGGTCTATACGGGCGTGCCGTTTGCCGGAAAGCGCAGGCTGCTGATCCGTGCGGCAGCACTTGTAAAGCAGAACGGCATCACGGTACAGATCGGTTCACATTCATCTGATCTGCAAATCGCGGCAAGCAGCAGCTTCTCGGATTTCAGGGAATATGCCGTACCGCTGCCCGATGGTCTGCCGGATTCCGGTACGGTCGTGCTGATCATGCAGGAGGGCATTTCCGTCCTTGAGATTGCGCTTGACTGAGGAATCCCCTGCAATTCCGTTTTAGCATCGTTAGAAATGAAAAAACAGAACAAAGAAAGCCGCTGAACGAGCAACTCATTCAGCGGCTTTCTTCCATACTATGTGATTACTGTTCCTCTGCGCTGTCTGCGGAGGTCAGGATTCTGTGAACCTGCGGAATCTTGAACAGGATCACTGTGACCAGCACGGTCAGAATAATCTCCGGCACCATGTATGCGCCGTTATACACGAGGCTGTAAATATACTTGTTCTCTGCAATGAAATCCAGATCATCCCAGATTTTGCCCGTCGAGGCAAAGACATATACGCCGCTGATAAAATGGCTGGCAAACCGCAGCAGTAGCGCGATCACGATGCCTGCGATCCAGCCGCCGAGTCCCTTTTTGCGGAACATTCCGGCAAGTCCCAGCACCGTATACGCCAGAAAATAATCGAACACAATGCACGCGATCAGCATGCCTGCGGTCAGTCCCCAGCCGAACAATCCGTCCTTCACCGTACCCTGTACAAACTGGAATACCGCAAACAGGAACGAGACGCCGAGTCCCTTGCCGATCCCGTACTTGATGCTGTAAATACAGATCGGCAGCATCGAAACCAGCGTGATCGAGCCGCCGAACGGCAGGAGCTTCTGGAACGGCGTGATCAGGCTCAGCACGATCGCCAGTGCGAGCATCATGGCACCCTCAACGAGCATTTTGGTTGTATTGCGCTTCATTTTACAAAACATCCTTTCCTTTTCACCTGAACCGGCGCATAAAAAATGCCGCAGAACTCCTGCGGCATTGATGATCAGATTCTCGCTTCCTTCGGCGGCATTATCCGCATCAGGTCTGCGGGTCGGCACTGTTCATGCCCTCTCAGCCTGCCGCACAAGCTCCCCATCGCATCCGATTCTATACGTATTGATGTCCCAACGATCTCTTGAAGTGATCTGCTTGTCTTTTTGCCGTGATACTGCGTTAGAAATCCTTGCCTTGCGTCAGCAAGGCTGCGGCTTTCTGCCTTGTCTCACGACAAAAATTCTGCGCATCTCATCTT
>JAGKVC010000014.1 GCA_021152595.1 Clostridia bacterium | reverse complement strand
CTTGGGCTCTTCGAGTACCTGAAATGTGATCTCAGAGACGGCTGCGCCGAATGCTTCTGCCGCCTTCTGCTTCGCTTCCTCGAGTGTGGAAGCGGTAAAGATTTCGGTCATTTCGGTCAAATCCCCTTTCATTTTGGATTCGGAGCGAATCAATCCTGATCAGAGCTTTGCTCCGCCGGAACATCGTCTCCGTATTTCAAAGCAGCACGTTTTCTTGCTGCTTCTATCAGCGTTTTTTCATATTCGGCACGTTCCTTACGGGACATACCGTCGTCGCCGTCAGCGTAACGTGTGCGGTTGCCGGTGCCTGCGGCGCCCGTGCCGTTCTGTTCAGCCTGCATCTGTGCGGACTGCTCCATCATGCGCTGCATCCATGTCGGACCTTTTGCGATCTGCTTCTGCTTTTCGCGCTCATTGATTTTGACAAGGCGCTCACCTGAGAGATACTTATAAAGGAGAAGCTGCACAATCAGCGAGATGACGGAATTGACGAGCCAGTAGAAGCTCATACCTGCCGGAACAGACATACCGATCCAGAGCGTCATCAGCGGAGAGAGGTACAGCATGAGGTTCATGCCGCCCATCTGCTGTGCAGCAGCAGGATTGGTCTTTTTGCTGTGTGCCTGTGTAATGACGGTCATGACGAGCTGAGCGATCGTTGCGAGGACGGGCAGCAGCACGAGCATGATCGCGGTAAAGCTCCAGCCGTTTTCCGGATGCAGACTCGGTACGCCTGCGAGGTCAAAGCCGAGGAAGTTGTTATTGAAACCACTCAGCTTGTCCGTAAAGCCGGACATCGAGCTGAAAACCTCGGGATTGGTCTTTGCATATTTGAGGATAATCAGCTCCGGTCTGCCGTTGATATACTTTTCTGTGATATTCTGCGTTTCAAGCCAGTTGACCAGCAGATCCTTCGCCTCGGTGATCTGATCCGGCACAAGGCGAAGAACAAAGGTCAGCGGACGCATAACGACCTGATAAACACCGAGCAGCAGCACCATCGTCAGGATCGAGCCGAGACAGCCCGCCGTCTGATTGATGCCCTCCTCCTGATAGAGCTTATTCTGCTCCTCCTGAAAACGCTGCGGATTATTCGCAAAGGATTTGCGCAGCTTTTCGAGCTTCGGTGCGAGGAGTCCCTGCCGTGCCGAGTTGACCTGCATCTTATAGGTATTCGGCAGCGTCAGCAGCTTGACAACAATCGTAAACAGGATAATAGCGATACCATAGCTGGGAATGACCTTATAGATGACATACATAACCCAGCCGAGCAGCTTTGCGATGAGATTCAAAAGTGTTGCCTCCGATCAATAGAACGCGGATGTTCTTCTCTGTTATTCCGGCACAGACAGTCTGCTGCGCCATTTTTTCCGGTCTGCCAGGTGAATATCATATTCCAGCGCAAGCCGCTGTGCTCTTGAGAGCGGATCGGGCTGCGGAACCTTATGCCGTCCGAGCAGATCAAATTGCAGGGGGACAGGATCCCAGCCGCCTTTTGAGAACGGATTGCACCGCAGGATCCGGAGCGTGCCGAGCCATGTGCCGCGGATGATGCCGAAGCGCTCAATCGCGCCGAGGGCATATGTTGAGCAGCTCGGTCTGTAGCGGCAGACAGCCGGAAAGAGCGGTGAGATAAACCGTTTGTAGAAGCGGATCGGTGCGGAATAGATATACCGCAGCAGCCTCATGACTGCTTCGCGGCAGATTGCTTGCCGCGCGGCTTTTTATACGTTTGATTGGGCGTGCAGGGAATCTCTCCGCTGCTGACGCCGCAGCAGTGCCGGACACCTGCCGTACAGAAGCGCTCCGTCAGGATATTGGCGGATTGCTCCGGCAGAATGCTCCTCGCAACCACAACGAGATCGAGCCCGATCGGGAGCAGCGGCTCCGCGGCACGGTAGGCTTCGCGGATGATGCGCTTTGCACGGTTGCGTTTGACGGCATTGCCGATTTTTTTGCCTGCGGTGATGCCGAGGCGGTTATAGGGCAGCTTGTTCGGTCTGACATAGATCAGCGCACTGCCCAATGAGCAGAACGCACCGGAGCGGTAGAGCCGCTGAAAATCGGCGTTCTGATTGAGTTTCTGCGTAAAAAGCATAGATATCTCCCCCAGGGAGCGATGGCGTTTCGCATAGTAAAAAAGGACCACAATATCTTGTGGCCCTCTTACTTGCGTATCGGATCAGTAGGTCAGCTTTGCACGACCCTTTGCACGGCGGCGAGCCAGAACCTTGCGACCGTTTGCGGTTGCCATACGCTTCCGGAAGCCATGCTCCATCTTACGGTGCCGCTTCTTCGGCTGATATGTTCTCTTCATGGAAATCGTCACTCCTTTTCTTTTGTATCATGATGCACCGCGGCTGCGGTACAGCGGATTACAGAATTTTGTGCGGAATACCGCCCGTTTCCCTATAAAATAGTATGGATCGGGCAAAGATACCCCTGCAAGGTCTGATTATACAGCAAAAACATGGAAAAGTCAAGTGCGGCGAAGGAGATTTGTGCATCCTGCCGAGAAAACGGTTTTACCCTCACAGGGTTATATGCAATTCCATGTGCCGCTCATGATTTTTCAGCATCTTCCGGATGAATCACGAACCAGAAGGTTGAGCCGACACCGACGGTGCTGTCCACGCCGAATGCGTAGTCATGCATCCGCAGGATTGCCTTGACGATCGAGAGACCGAGTCCGGTGCCGCGGACTTCGCGCTTATAATTTTCGCTGCGGTAGTATTTGTCGAAGATGCGCGAGAGCGTCTCCTGATCCATGCCGGCGCCCTCATCGCGGACGGAAATGCGGATGCCGTCCTTCTCATGCTGCAATTTGACGAAGATCCGCTTGCTTTCGCCGCTGTAATTCATTGCATTGTTCATGAGATTGCAGATAACCTGCTCAATCTTTCCGGCATCGCAGCTGACGATTGCCTCGCCGTCGGTCTCCAGCTCGAACTGATAGCCGGAAACATCGCTCAGACCGCGGTAGCGTTCAACGATTTCCGTGAGGCGGTCCTCAATATCGAATTCGCTGCGCTCGAGCTTCATCTTGCCGTTTTCATATTTCGAGAGATCGAGGATATCGTTGACGAGTGCGGTCAGGCGGTCGGTCTCCTCGATAATCACCTGCAAATGCTCGGCGCGCTTGACCGGATTATCGCCGGAAAGGTCGCGGATCATCTCGGCGTATGCCTTGAGCATCGTCAGCGGTGTCCGCAGGTCGTGGGAGGCGTTGGCGATGAGGTCACGCTGCATCGTATCGACGCGGTTGATCTCATGGCTTGCGTAGGTCAGCGTTTCCGCGAGGCGTTCGGCTTCATCGTAGCCGCTGCCGTCGAAGTGAATATCATATTTGCCGTGGGCGAGCTGCTGTGCATCCTTCGTCACGCGGACGATCGGCTTTGCGAGGCGGTCGGATACAACCATCGAGAGGATCGCTGCAATCAGGACGAGCAGAATCGTGATAATGACGAGCTGCCGCCAGATGATGCTGACGGTCGCGGAGACCGGTGCCAGTGTCGTATTCAGAATCAGATAGCCCTCCGGCATTGAGGGAGAGCCGATCACGCGCGCATAAATCAGCACCTTGACATTCGTGACCGGATGCGTGTCCTTGCCGTAATAGACGCCGCCTGCGGATTCCCGCACCGCGCGGACAATATCCGAGGCGTGATTTTCGTAGCCGTGGATGAAGCAGCTCCCGTCGCGGATATGCCGCCGATAGATCGGCTGATTGAACCGGCTTCTGACCTCAACACAGAGATCATTCTGGAATGCAAGCTCCGTGAACTGCTCCTCATAGTCGCCCTGCTGATACAGCGTGACCATTTTATCCGCGAGCCGCATGACGTCTTTGGTTTTCATGCGGTCATAGAAGTTTTGCAGGAACAAAACCTGACATACCCAGAGCAGCAGAAAGGTCAAAAGGACAAATTCCATGAACCAGAACCAGATGTTCAGGCGCATGGAATTTCTCCGGAAAAATTTAGGCTTCAAATTTATATCCCATTCCTCTCAGCGTTACGATGAATTTGCGGTATTCACCGAGACTGTTGCGGAGCATCTTGATATGGGTATCCACCGTGCGGTCATCGCCGAAGAAGTCATAGCCCCAGACCTCCTCCAGCAGCTTGTCTCTCGTCAGTGCGATATTGCGGTTCTTGACGAGGTAGAAGAGCAGATCATATTCCTTGGGCGTCATGTTTGCGCGCTTGCCGTCTACATAGACCTCTCTGCCGGACATATTGATCTCGAGTCCCTCAAAGACCATCGGATCGGAGACATTGCCGCGCGAGGCGTTCCGTCTGGAGACAACCGCCTTGACGCGCGCCATCAGGAGCGGCGGCGAGAACGGCTTTGTGACATAGTCATCAATGCCGAGATCGAAGCCGTGCTGCTGATCATATTCATCGTCTCTTGCGGAGAGAATGATAATCGGGGTATCCTTTGTCTTGCGGATCTCCTTGCAGGCAGAGAAGCCGTCGAGCCGCGGCATCATGACGTCCATGACGATCAGATCATAATCCTGCGCCTTTGCCATCGAGACAGCCTCCATGCCGTCGCCTGCCTCATCGACCTTAAAGCCCTCGTGTTCTGCATATTCTCTGACAACATTGCGGATGTTCATTTCATCATCGACAACCAGTATCTTCATGGTGACAGTTTCCTTTCGTGTTGATCGGTGCGGCTTGCACCTTCAGTTTATTCTACCATATAAATGTGAATTTTTTGTGAAAACTGTTCCAAAATGTTTTTCACATCATACGAAAATACATTGACAATTACGGCATTCTTTGGTATAATATCAGTATGGGATTTTATACATTTTCACGGATAATCGCGGAGCAATCCGCTTACAGCCGATAGAGAGACCGCAGAAAGGAGCGGACAGCCATGAAATATAAAAGACAACTGGTCGTATCAGTTGTTGTCGGATTTTCGATTCTGACCGGGTATCTGATTGTGTATGCGTTTTTTCATCGTGAAAAGGGTGATCTGGTTTATATCATCTTCAATTCCTATGCGCTGCTTGCCGTTCTGCTGAGTTTTCTGATCGTTCTGCGGAGGGAGAAGCAGGATCGCCATAAAAAGGAGATCACGCGCAAGCGGCTGATGTATCTGGCAAAGAACCTGACCGCTCCGGCGATGCTCTGGAATGACAGCTTCACCGATGTCGTCCTCAATGATTCGCTTTTGGAGATCGCCGAGATGAAAATGCACAGCGATTTCGATGCAAAGCATGTAGTTCCGATGTTTTTCGGCAAAAAGGATATGACCGATGCGGATATTCATGCGATTGTCGTTGCGAAGAATCAGAAATATTCCTTTACTGCGGCATCGGGCAGACCGCATGATATGATCTGGAACACCTCCGCCGTCGAGACCGACGAGGACGGCGTGACATGGCTGCTTTCGATCGGCATGGATCTTGCGGATATCCGCAGCATGCAGTCTGAGATCGAGATTTTTTCGCGGCGGCTCAGTGCCTCTGAGGGCAGACATAATCTGACAATGGAGCTGATGGATGTCGGTCTGCTGCTGATCGAGCAGGGCAATCCGAATCTGTTTCCCTCGGAAAAGCTGCAAAAGATGTTCGGACTGCGCAGCAACACCGTCACGGTGCAGGAGATCCGCAAGCGCATCTATCCGCTGGATATCGTCGCATTCGACAGCCATGTGCAGTCGATCCGCAATCATATCCGGCATTATCTGGACCGCACGGAATCGCTGGAGCTGCGCATCTGTTCCGCGGACGGGCAGTACCGCTGGTATTCCTACCGCTTCCGCGCGACCATGAACAGCGCGAACGGCAGACTGGTCGTCGGCGGCACGGTCATTGATATCAGTGAGGAGAAGCAGAAGGACGCGAAGATCGAGCAGATCGCCTATGAGGATGCGGTCACGGGCATCCCGAACCGCAACAAGCTCATGCGCATGGGCGAGGAGCTCTATGACTGCACCGTTGAGCTGAACAGCTCCTACTGGGTGATCGTCATGGATATCGACCGCTTCCACCTGATCAATGATACCTGCGGCTACGCAGCCGGAAATGACCTTCTGCGCAGCTTTGCGGACGCACTGGTCAAGCAGCTTACGCACGGCGGATTCGGCGCGCGGATCTCCGGCGATAATTTCGCGCTGATTCTGCGCGATGTCGGGGACGATGCACTGCCGGAGCGCGTGGTCGGCAAGATTCAGCGCGCACTGCTGACCAAGGCAGTCGGTGCGCTCTCGAACCGGACACTGACCTGTTCTGCCGGATATGCGAGAATGCCGGCAGACGGCGACAGCTTTGAACATGTGCTGGAGCATGCGGAATTTGCACTCTCCTCGGGCAGCAAGACGCACGGCAGCATCCGCCGCTATACGCCCGAAATGCATGATACGATCATTCAGGACAGCAATCTGGAAACGCAGCTTGCAGATGCGGTCATGCGCGGCGAACTGGAACTGTACTATCAGCCGAAAGTCTCGCTGACAACCGGTGAGATTATCGGTCTGGAGGCACTGACACGCTGGCATCATCCCTCGGGCAAGCTGATCTTCCCGACGGTCTTTATTCCGATCGCGGAGCGTTCGCAGCTCATTACGCAGATTACGCGCTTTGTGCTGGATGAGGCATGCCGCCAGATGAAGCTCTGGCAGACAATGGGACTGCCGGATATTGTCATGTCGATCAATTTCAGCGGCACCGATTTTTATCAGGAGAACATCTGCGCCCAGATCCTGAAAGCACTGGATAAGCACGGGCTGGATCCGCATAACCTTGAGATCGAGCTGACGGAATCCCTCGCGCTGATGGATATTGATGTGACAATCGCACGGATGAAGGAGCTTCGGGAGGCAGGCATCCAGCTTGCAATGGATGATTTCGGCACGGGATATTCCTCGCTGAGCTATATCCAGCGCCTGCCCTTTACCATGCTCAAGCTCGACCGCTCGTTTGTCACAGATATGGACGGCGATCCGGTCGTGCAGGAGATCATCCGCTCGGCCGCGCGCATTGCAAAGACGAAGCAGATCAAAACCATCGCTGAGGGTGTCGAGACGCCGGAGCAGGCAAGAATGCTCCGTGAGGCAGGCTGTGACTATGTGCAGGGCTATCTCTACGGGCATCCGATGACGGCGAAGGAGACAGAGCAGTATATCCGCGCCAATCTGACACAGAAAACAGTATACTAAGGCAACTGAAAGAAGGCAATCCAACCATGAATGAGCAACTCACACCGGAAATGCAGCTCACGATGCTGCTTTCGCAGTATCAGGATCTCAAGATTATCCGTGATATCCTGATTCCGGCAGACGGCAAGACCATGCATATTGACTTCCTGATCCTGACGCGCGCCGCGATGTTTGTCTGCGAGATGAAGACCTTTCGCGGCACGATCATGGGCGAGGGGATGAAGAAATACTGGAAGCATTATTCAGGCGACCGCGAGATTGACTATTTCAGTCCGGTGCTGCAAAATATGTTTCATTTGAAGTATCTCAAGGAATTTCTTGCACCGCTGCCGTTTGATATCTATTATCAATCAATAATTATTATGTACCGCTATGCGGGCGCACGGCTGCAAATCGAGCCGCCCTATCCGCCGCGGACGAGCATCGTGACCTCTTTGCAGTCGCTGCAAAAGGTGATGCAGGAGGTCGCGGAGAAGCAGACAAAGCTGCTGAGCTGGGGCGAGATCGAATATATCTTTGATTTTATCGGGCAGAACCAGATCCGCGGCAATATTGCGCGCATTGAGCATGAGCAGAATGCCGTGAATTATAAGAATATTGCGAAAATGGCACTGCTGCACCAGATTTGTCCGGAGTGCCGCGCAAAGCTGAAACCATGGTCGACACCGCAGGGCAATTACTGGGTTTGCTCCAATTATCCGCAGTGCGCCTATAAGCATAAGATGTGAATTGAAAGGACATTTGCTATGAATGACGAAAAGCTATTTCTTCAGGAGGCACTGAATGTTCAGGTGAATCCGGTTGCCAATGTGCCGGATTTTAGTGATGCATCCAGATTCAGGAAAATCAATATAGATAAATCGCAGGTCAGTATGCTGACACAGTCAATCGTACCGGCTGCTGCGGCAGGTTTGCTTTCAAATGCGTATTTTTGCAAATTCCCAGAAGGATTACCGCATACTTTAATGAAGTTAAAGCAAGGCGGTTTTGCTTCTCAAATAATAGGGGCAAATTCCAAAATTGCCGGCTCTGCTTCATTTTATCCGATGGCAGCAGCAGGCGCGTTTATGGGCGTGTTTACGGTCATGTCAGCAATCACCGGACAGTACTTTTTAGCAGAGATCAACAGCAAACTTGAAAAGATCAATCAGAATGTCAGTGCGATTCTTGCCTTTCTATATGGTAATAAGAAAGCTGAATTAGCATCTGAGATCTCGTTCATTCAACAGATACAGAGGAATTTTGCATCCATTATGCAGCATGAGCAACAGCAGATTGCAACTATTGTCGGGATTCAGAATGCGAAAAAAGTTGCAATGAAAGACATTGAATTCTATTTGTATGATCTGGATTTAGCTGTTCAGGATGCGAAAGGCAGGGCGACAGAACTATCCAAAAAACAGAAAGTAGAACAAATTGTGGAGAGTCTGGAGTTGTCTTTGCAGCTTTATATTAGCTGTTGTATTCTTGAACCGTATTTTTCAAATAACTTTGACGATGAATATATCGAATTTATTATTGAAGATACGGCTGATTATGTGTCCAAGTATCAGGAGAAGATCCGGACAAGTCTTGGAATGCTGCATGGCAGAATATTTGAATTGACGGCAGGTAAAGCAAAAGGATACGACTTAAAAGCGCGTCAAGCGGAAATTGAAAAAATGCTGAACTCATTGCCAAGCGGTGAGGGTTCTGTCCGACAGCAGCTCAAAGAAGCGCTGTACGCACCAAAAAAGCAAGCGAATGTATACTTAACCGCTGACGGTGAAGCGTACTATGCGATAGCGTAATCTGATTGATAAATTAAATAATTACGAAAGGAACCTAAAACCATGAAAAAGAGAATCGGAATCCTGACATCGGGCGGCGACTGCCCCGGACTGAATGCAACGATCCGCGGCGTCGCCAAGGCATGCTTTGAACTGATGGGCGAGGAAAACGTCGAGATTGTCGGCATTTCCAACGGCTATTACGGCCTGATCCACAATCTCTGCCGTGTGATGCAGCCGAACGAGTTTTCGGGCATCCTGACGCAGGGCGGCACGATCCTCGGCACAAAGCGTCAGCCGTTCAAGATGATGACGGTGATCGGGGACGACAATGTGGACAAGGTCAAAAATATGCGTGAGACCTACCAGAAGCAGAAGCTCGACTGCCTGCTGACGCTCGGCGGCAACGGTACGCACAAGACCTCGCATCTGCTGGCGCAGGAAGGACTCAATGTCATCGGTCTGCCGAAGACGATTGACAATGATATCTACGGCACGGATGTGACCTTCGGCTTCCACACTGCTGTTGATACCGCAACGGATGCAATCGACCGCCTGCACACTACCGCTGCATCCCACAGCCGGATTCTTGTCTGTGAGATCATGGGCAACAAGGCAGGCTGGCTGACGCTCAATGCAGGTCTTGCAGGCGGCGCGGATATCATCCTGATTCCGGAGATTCCCTATGATATCGACAAGGTCTGCGAGGCGGTCATGAAGCGCGCGGCAAGCGGCAAATCGTTCTCGATCCTTGCGGTCGCGGAGGGCGCATTTGATAAGGACGAGGCAAAGCTCAAGAAGAAGGACCGCGCAAGAAAGCGCGAGGAGGCAGGCATTATCACGGCAACCTCGCGAATCGCGGCACAGGTTCAGGCAGGCACGGGCATTGATACGCGCGTCTGCGTGCCGGGACATATGCTCCGCGGCGGCTCGCCCTCAGCATATGACCGCATCCTTGCAACAAAGTTCGGCGTTCATGCGGCAAAGCTCATCGCAAATGAGAAGTACGGCAGAACGGTCGCTATGGTCAACGGCAAGGTCACCTCGAATAAGCTCGAGGATATCGCCGGTCTGACAAAGTTTGTCAACCCGAAGGATCAGCTCGTCGTGACGGCGAAGCGCATCGGCGTCTCGTTCGGAGACTGACGGAAAACAGTTCGGAAAGCCGCTCCGGTTTCATGATCGGAGCGGCTTTTTTGTGATGATGCTGATCCTGTAATCCTGCTGCGGGCTGCTATACAGGGCTGTACTGCACGGTGTGCGGCGAAAGACCGCTTGCGGCAGCAACAGCCATTTTTCATCTTGCATTTTACGGAATTATATGCTATAATAAAAAATGTATGAGTATATGCAAAGGAGGCGGCAGAGACGGAGATTCAGATTCGTATGGCAGAGCAGCAGGATATTCCTGCGCTGTGCAGACTGCGGCTTGCATATTTTGATGAGGAATTCGGGGATCTGCCTGCGGAGCAGCTTGCAGCGATCTCGGCACAGCTTCCGGATTATTTTGCGGCGCATCTCGGGGCTGACTGCGTTGTTGCAGCGGCAGAGACACCGGAGGGTGCGCTCATCGCAAATGCAATTTTGATAATCGAGGAAAAGCCTGCAAATCCGTTCTTTCCGAACGGCAGGACAGGCTATGTCCTCGGTGTGTTTACAGAGCCGGAATATCGCGGCAGAGGCATTGCCACACGCATGATGCAGATGATCCAGACTGCGGCAAAGGATCGCAGGCTTGATCAGGTGACGCTCTCCGCAAGCGATATGGGCAGGCGCATCTATGAGAAGATCGGCTTCCGCGTGAAGCAGTCGAAATTCACCGAAATGGAATGGAGACCGGCGGAATGAAGCACTGCGGTACAGAGACGATCGAAACGCCGCGGCTGATCCTCAGACGCTTTCAGCCGGAGGATGCTGCCGATATGCTGCAAAACTGGGCTTCCGATCCGAATGTGCAGCATGAATACGGCGAGCCGGTCTATGAAACACCGGAGGCGGTGCAGGGCTTGCTGCATAGTTATCTTGCAGGCTATGCACAGCCGGATTTCTACCGCTGGGCGATTTCTGACCGCGCATCGGGGCAGAATATCGGGATGATTGCCTTCTGCAAGGTCTGGGCGGACTGCAAAACCGCGGAGATCGAATATTGCATCGGTGCGGATTTCTGGGGACACGGCTATGCAGGTGAGGCGCTCGACGCCGTAATTGCGTGGACATTTGCGCATACGGAATTTGAAAAGCTCGAAGCCTATCACCGCGCCGCAAACCCGAAATCGGGGCGCGTGCTGCAAAAATCCGTCATGCACCGGACAGAGACAGTCGAACGCTTCAAACGCGCAGGCGAACCGCCCGAGGGCGAGGTCTGCTATTGCATTGAAAAAAGAGAGATCATGCCAAACAAAGAAAGGAAGCAAACAAATGGATATCGGAATTGACCTCGGTACGGCGAATATCATTATCACAAAGCGCCGCAGGGGCGTTGTGCTGAATGAACCTTCCGTAATCGCGTTCAACAAGCGCACGGAGCGCGTAGTCGCCGTCGGAGAGGAAGCCTATAAAATGGAAGGCCGCTCGCCGAAATATATTGCCGTTGTGCATCCGCTGCAGGACGGCGTGATCTCGGATGATATTCTGACACAGGCGCTGATCCGCGAGCTGATTGATGTTGTCGCAGGTGCGCGCATCATCAAGCCGCGCATTGTCATCTGCGTCCCCTCGCTGATCACGGATGTTGAAAAGCGTGCGATTCTCGATGCCGCTATGAGCACCGGTTCGCGCAAGGTGCATCTGATTCAGGAGCCGCTTGCGGCACTGCTCGGCGCAGGCATCTCGATCAACCGTCCCGTCGGCAATATGGTCGTGGATATCGGCGGCGGTACGACGGATATCGCCGTGGTCTCGATGAACGGCATTGTGACGGCGCGTTCGCTGAAGATTGCCGGCAACAAGTTCGATCAGTCGATCATCCGTTATGTCCAGAATAAATATCAGATCCTGCTCGGCGCAAAATCCGCGGAGCATGTGAAAAAAACGCTCTGCAATCTCTATAATCCGGCTGAGGATGTGATCGCACAGGTCAAGGGACGCAATATCTCGCGCGGACTGCCGGATCAGTGCGACCTGAGCGAAGCGGAGCTTTCCGAGGCGCTTGAGGATGATATCAATGAAATCGGCGAGACGATTCGCCGCGTGCTGGAAGAGACGCCGCCGGAGCTTGTCGGGGATATCTGTGCGAACGGCATTCTGCTGACGGGCGGCGGTGCGCTGCTCGGCGGTCTCGAGCCCTATCTGACACGTATGCTCGGCGTACCCTGCCGCACCGCAAAGGATCCGCTGACCTGTGTGGCGCGCGGTACGGAAAAGGCGTTCACGCGCCGCGATATCCTGCTGGACGGCTTTGAGCGTATTGATGCCTATACCCAGTCGTGAAGACGGCTCTGCCTGTGAAAATCTGATCAAAATGAAAACCGCTTCGATCTGCCTGCGCAAATCGGAGCGGTTTATTTATATGTATGTGTGATCCTGTTGACCGGCTGTGACCGCCGCTCTGCGCTTTTTGCGGTGAACGGCGACGGCGGTGCTGATCAGGATGCCGAGGCAGGCACCGCTGAAATCTATGCAGACATCGCGCAGTTCGCAGCTCCTGCCGGGTACAAACCGCTGATGCAGTTCATCGCTTGCGGCATAGAGCAACGCACAAAGCGCCGGCAGTAAAATGATCCATTTCAGGATTGCCTGCCGGCTTTTTGTTATGAGCTTCGGGATCCTGCGTACAGTGGAAGCGAGCAGAATTCCGAGGATTGTATACTCCGTGAAATGCCCTGCCTTGCGGAACACGGTATGAAAGCGCTTTACAATCGCACGCCGTTCGGCATATGTGAGATCTTTCCAATGCGGGACCGTGAGCGAGAGCAGCTTCTTTAACAGTCCGGTGCTGAGATCGCCCGAATCATCCGCATTCTGCGCCGAAAACCAGAAGATCAGGCACATCCAGAGCAGTGTGATGACGAGCAGCAGCACGAAGAGCTGTTTCCGGCTTATTTTTCCCAATTACTTTTCTCGCGCTTGAGATCCTGCATCAGCTCATTGAGCCTTGATTCGGTCGCGGTCAGGGATTGCAGCACGTATGCAGAGGTTGCATCCTTGGTATCCTCACACTTGGTCTTGGTCTTTGCAAGGATCTCGTGGGCGCGCTTCTTGGCTTCCTCAACGATCGAATTCTCCGCAACGAGAGCCTTTGCACGCTCCTCAGCGCCGCGGATGATCTTTTCCGCATTGGTCTGTGCCTCTTTCATGATGCGGTCGCAGTCATAGTCGATGGTCTGTGCGCGCTTCATTTCCTTCGGCATGTTGAGGCGGATATCATTGACCAGCTCGCGGAAGCGGTCGCCGTCAATGACGATCTTGTGTGCGGCAAGCGGAAACACCTTCGCGTTATCCAGAAGGTCATCCATTTCGTCAAGAACATCAAATACGCTCATTCTGATTCTTCCTTTCCGATTGCGTTTGCAAATTGCTGCACCTGCCGGAGTTCCTGCTCGCTTGCAGTTCCGCCGGAAGGTGAATGCTTCTTGTTTGTGTACAGCCGTTCCATAATGGCGGAGAGAATCTCCGGCGGAACAAAGCTGCTGATATCGCCGCCCAAAGTGGCGATCTGTCTGACAATGCTGGAGCTGAGATACATATTCTCCGCGGCTGTCGTCAGGAATACGGTTTCTGCGCCCGGAAACAGCTTTTTGTTGCCGAGTGCCATCTGGAACTCATATTCAAAGTCCGTGACAGCGCGCAGACCTTTGACGATTGCATGTGCGCCGACTCTGCGGACGTAATCCGCGAGCAGCTCATCCTCCAGAATGTCAATGACGATATTATCAAAGCCCGTTGTCACCTTTTCGATCATGAGCAGGCGCTCTGTCAAGGTAAAGACGGGGCGTTTTTCGAGATTTGCGGAAACGAGCACGATCACCTTGTCAAAGAGCTTTGCGGCTCTGCTGATGATATCGAGATGCCCGTATGTAACCGGATCGAAGCTGCCGGGGCAGACCGCGACACGGCGTTTTTGATCGCTCATAAGGGTGTCCTTTCCATTCAGAAATCAATTTGCCGGTTCATGTGCCGGAAATGATGCAATTCGGCATAGACATCGGCCGGATCTCATACAGGATCGTGCGGATCTCCTGCTTTTGCTGATATACAGTTTTGAACAGCGGCGGTGTTTCCAGCATGTATTTGACTTTTTCTCCGTCGATCGTTTGAACAGTTATCACAGCGCTTTTATGCTTGCCGTATGAGGATGTGACTGCGATTTCAGTCAGATCATTCAGCGGCAGATAACTGAGAAAAACATCCCGCATCATGATATAGCTTTTTGTCAGGATGACCTTGCGGCTGTTCAAAAGCTCGACATTGTCAAGATCTGTGAGTACGGCTGCGATTTCATTCGGGGTTCCGTACTTCTGAAACAACGGATGCTGGTCACCGAGCTGATAATTCGTGAAGTGTTTGCGGATGGCTGCGACAGGTAAGATCAGCATCAGAACAAACACAGGTGCAAAAAACAGGAAAAACCAGTATTCACTGAAGCTTTCAGCCATGCTTCGTAGCATCATAAGAATGAACCATGCAAAAAGAACCAGCAGAAAAGCGTTCAGTATGATGTGACGGATCGAGCGCGACCGAATCTTGCTGAGCAGATCAACGCCGTCCAGATTCTGATAAGCGCGTGTCATAGCGCAGTTTCCTCCGGATGCCTGTAAACACTTATTATTATTTTACCATATTTTTTCTGCTTTTGCAAGTCAAAATGCAGAATTCTCTCAGATAATTTGCATTCGGGCTCGTGTTCGCAGACGATTATACCGTTTTTTTGCATTTTTTCCGCGAGAATCGGCAGAATCTGCTGCAAAATATCGTGGCGGTAGGGCGGATCGAGGAACGCAATATCAAAGCGCTCAGAGGTGCGCTGCAAAAAGCTGACGGCATCGGATTTCAGCACGGTTGCCTGATCCGCAAAGCCGCATGCCTTGACATTCTGCCGGATGCATGCGATCGCGCGCTGGTCTGCATCGACGAGGGTGGCGCGCCGTGCGCCGCGGCTCAGTGCTTCGATCGCCATTTGTCCGCTGCCTGCGAAGAGATCCAGCACATTCGCCCCCGGAAAATCAAATTGCAGCGATGAGCAGATCGCCTCCTTGACCTTATCTGTCGTCGGACGGGTATCGAGTCCCTCCGGCGTAATCAGGCGCCTGCCGCGCGCCGTTCCTGTTATCACTCTCATATATCTGTGCCTCCTTGATGTGAAAGGTATCGCAAAATTTTTATTGTTCAGCGCGCAGACCTGCCTCCATGCGCCGGATCAGCATGCCGCCGTTTTCCTTCAGCCACTTGTTGCAGCGGTCATAATCCGGAAATACACGGTAGACCTCGGCGTAAAATGCCTTTGAATGGTTCGCGTGCAGTCGGTGGCACAGTTCATGCACCACGACGCTGTCCAGAACCTCCGGCGGCGCTGCCATCAGCAGACAGTTGAAATTGAGGTTGCCGTCTGCGGTGCAGCTTCCCCAGCGTGTTTTCTGATTCCGGATTGTGATTCTGCCGTAGGTCACGCCGATCTTCTGCGCAAAATATGCCGTGCGCTGCGGAATCAGCGCTGCTGCGCGCTTTGCCATATCGCGGATATCCGCTGCCGTAAACGGCGGCAGTGCTGCAAGCTGCTGATTCTGTATTTTGCGGCGCTGCACATGCCGCTCAATATCCGCTGCCTTTTCCTGCACAAAGCGCCGGATCTCATGCTCCGGCATACGCTGCGGGGCGCGGATGATCACGGTGCCGTCCGGTATGATCTCTGCCGCGAGCGAGCGCCGGCTGCTGCGGATCAGACGGATCTCCGTTGAAATGCCTTCGATTTGCATGCTGCCTCCCTCATGATCTGAACAGAAATTCCCGACAGGCGCAATGTCTGCCGGGAATATTCACTGCATCAGCGGAAAATGGGCTTGCGGAACTGCCAGTGCTGATTGTTCAGCAGAGAGCCGAGCATATTGTTCACCTGCAGGGATTCGCTGACGCCCGTCTTGCACCAGATCGCAAAATGCTCGCAGTTGTTCGTAAACAGATTGTAGCTCGTTTCGCCCAGACGCGACCGCGCACGCGCGACGGTCTCCTCCGGCGTATACAGATGATAGCCGTAGGTCTGCTGCAGGGAGCGTGCAAGCTCCTCGGAATAGCTGTTTGTATGCGGTGTGCTGCCGGCATTGCCGAGCGCGACCGGCGGAACATAGGGCTTCGGGAAATCCAGAATGAAATATTCCGAATCATCGCGCAGGAAATTCCGCAGATTCGTTGCATGTACCGTTGCATGACCGATCGTTTTGCTTGCCGGAATATTGTAATGCACGATGCAGGTATCGCTGACATAAATGCCGTAATGGACATATGTGCCGCCGCGCCGCACCACGCCGATGATATCACCGTACTGCGCCTGAACAGGCTGCGCGCCTGTGAACGGCACTGCGCCGGGCTGCGGCATACCGCTGAAATCCGTTCCGACGGGCACAGGGCCACCTGCGTCGCGGAGTGCTTCCGCTCTGGCAGCGCGCCGTACCATTGACTGCTCAAGCTGCTGCTGCGTGCCGCGGTCAATGATCTGACCGTACTGATCGACGATCCGGCATTCACCGGTGACGACATGCCGCTGCAAGGTCACATCGGCTGCGTAATCGAGATCCTCCCAGCAGTAATCCTTATCCATGATAGTGAAGCCGGTATCCGAATGCTGTGTCTGATAGCTTTCGGAAAGGGCATCGAGTTTGTTTGCAAGGCGGTCCATGCCGCGGCTGACCGCATCCCAGAATTCCATTCTGATCCCTCCTGCGAAGTCAATCGTTCGAGCGCGAAATCCAGAGGATATACTTGCCGTTTCGCTCGTAATATCCGATATCCAGCGCGCCGTTCTGATAGCGGTAATGCGCCAGCGTGCTGTCGCCGACCTCCTCATGACCGCCGTAAAGCTCATCTGCATAAGCTGTCAATGCATTGAAATAGGATTCGATCTCGCCGCGCGTCCAGATATACGGGCCGCTGTAATCGGGGTGATTGCCGAAGCGGTAGTCGATTGCACGGAGATGATTGCCGTGCGCTGCGGTGCCGTTGTGGATATACAGGTCGATTGCCGCCGGTAATTGCAGATCTGCAAATCCCGGAACCGGAAATGCGTTTGTAATGTAGCGGTAGGTCGAATTGGATGTTCCGTTGTTATCCGGTGTTGTGCCGCAGAAAATATCTGCATCATAGCCCCAGTCGATCGGGAGATTGAGCATCGCCTGCTTGGCATCTGCTTCACTCTGCGCCTTGCCGTCGTCATTGGTGGCTCTGGTGTACATGCCCGGCGGCAGGAACGGATCGCCGTTGTTGCCGCAGACAAACGGCATACCGCCCAGCGATGCAAAATAATCGGCTGCGGCTGTGCTTTGCTGCTGCGGTTCCTCCTGCTGCACCGGCTCTGCCTGCTGTTGCTGCTGAGCCGGCTGCTGCTGCGCCTTTGCAGTTGTCTTGGTGGAGGCATCCTTTTTCGGGGCGGCGGTCGTTTTGCCGGATTTGGTTGTTTTTGCAGCCTTTGTTGTTTTTTCGGCTGCGGTTGTCTTGGCTTCGGTTTGTTTTGTCGTTTTCACCGTTGTTTTTTCAGTCGTTTTCTCAGTTGTTTTGACTGTTGTGGCTTTCGTTGTTGCTTTGGTTGCCGGTGCTTTGGTTTCCGGCTCTGTTTCGGGGGCAGTTTCCGGTTCGGTCTCCTGCTTTTTCGGCGCTTCGGTTTTGGGCGCTTCACTGCTTTCCTCCGGCTGTACCTCTGCGATTGAGGTCTCCGGCGGAGACTGATTCTTCTTGTGTATGCGATGGATCAGAAACGCGCCGCCTGCGATATTTGCGGCAAGGACACCGATCAGGACGGCATTGATCACTCTGCGCGTTCCGTCCGGACGGATCACCTTGCCGGATTCGGTTCGGACGGCTGCGCCGCACTGGGGACAAAATGAGAATTTATCCGGTACAGCGGCTTTGCAATGCGGACACTTCATAGAGTATCCCCTCCTCTTCACACAAAACAAATCATCTGAACGCAGCCTTTTTGTTTCTGTCCGCACGGCTGCGGCATACACTTATGCATATACATCCATTATATCACATTATTCCGGAAAACACAATAGCAAAATTGTGAATAATCCTAAAAAGATCATGCAGAACAGAAAAAACGCACCGCTTCAGAAGCGAAACGGTGCGATCGGGTGATATACGGGTTATTTCCTGCGCAGTGTATTGAGCCGCGCGGCGTATTCCTCCAGAATCTCGTTGAAGGGGCGGTCTGTCTTGAGCGAGAGCAGGAACCGCGGTCTTCTTGCTTCCAGTTCATTCCGGATATGCTCACGGAGTCCTTCCAGCCGCACCACGATCTGCTGTTTATCGGCATAGCGCCGGATCTTTGCGACAAGCTGTGCGGAATAGCTGAAATCAATGACGAGTATCCCGTAGAAAAAGCCGATGCCGAAGGAAAATGCCAGATTTTGAGAGAGCCATTCCAATGCTGCCAGAATATGCGGATGTACAAGAAAATAATACAGCGCACTGAGCAGCATCCAGTAGAACGAATACTGCGGACAGATGATGCCCTGTATATTTCCGCGGCATTCCGAATAATCCCAGAGACGCACATGCGTCGCAGCGATCATTACGCGCCCGACTGCATATTCCAGTGCTGTGATTGCCGTACCCATCAGCAGAAAGAGCAGCAGCTTCCGCGGAATCACATGGTCAATCGGGATGTGATCCTCGAGCTGCGCAAGCAGATAGAGAATGCACAGGCTGAAGCCGTAAAGCGGCAGACAGGGACCTGCAAGGAATCCCGGGTTTACCCAGTGCTTCTGCGAGACAAAGCGCCGGTAGATCAGCTCGATGCACCAGCCCGTCACGCTGCCGACTGCAAATAAAAAGGTCAGAATCAGAAAGTAATTCATGTTTCCGTCCTCCGTTTCCGCCGCATTGCATACCAGAATGCAGAGCCTGCACTGAGCAGCAGAAAGCCTGCCATGCTCAGCAGGAATGCAGGCGACTTCGGATCTGTCAGGGCGGCACCCATCAGCGTCGAGAGAAGAACATTCGGGAGCATGCCGATCAGGCTGCCTGCCAGATAGGAACGGAAATCCGCCTCAGAAGCGCCGAAATACAGGCTGACCGCATCGAGCGGCAAAAAGACAAGGCTGCGCAGGAAAAAGCTGAAAAAGAATCCGTCGCTGTTCTGCTCGTTCAGGAGTGCGGCAAGGCGCGGATTTTTTTCGGTGATGCGGTGTACGCTGTCACCGCCGAGCAGCCGTCCCATGCCGTATCCGACTGCGGCGCTGACACCGGTTCCGAGCAGATTGATGAGAACTGCCAAGTGCGCAGGCAGCAGCAATCCGGCTGCGAGCTGCGGCACCTTGAGCGGAAATACCAGCGAGAGCGTTTTTCTTGCATAGAGCAGGAGAAGAAACAGAATCAGAAGAAATCGTTTTTCCGGAGAGATCGTCTGAATTACCTGCGGTGTAAGCTGTGTGCGGTGTGTGATCAGAAATGCCCCTGCGCCGATCCAGATGACCAGTGCAGCGGCGCGTGCAAGGTTCAGCCGGAGCGAATGCTGCTTCATGCGGATCATCTCCCTTCTGACTTTATTCTAACATGGGCGAAGATCCGTGTCAATATGCAAAACCTCACCGATGCACAAAAATGATCCCGTTGAGAATAAAAACCGCACCGTTCCGGAGCTGAAACGGTGCGGCTGCATGATATTCAGATTGCTTCGCGGCCTTCGAGGAAATAGGAGGCTTCCATATCGGCAACATGCAGCGCGAATGCAAGCGGGAACATTTCCAGCGCCGCGCCGATCGTGCCCTTGTCCTCCGGTCCCGAAAAGCCCATATGCCAGCGGATCGCCATGGCCTCCTCGCGGTGCAGATGCATGAAGAACTGAATCATCAGCACCGATTTTTCGCCGTGTCCGTAGGGCAGGCGGTCGTCGATCTTGTAAAACGGCACCTTCTCCCACACGCCCTGCGAATTCTTTGCATTGCGGTAATCGACCGTATAGAAATTCATCTTGCAGAGATCGTGCAGCAGTGCACAGATTGCGATGGTTTCCTCGGTATACTCCGGAAAACCGTAGACCTTGTGGACGCGCTCACGCTCTAAATATGCCTTGAGATTGTGATAGACGTTCAGCGAATGCTCCAGCAGTCCGCCGGCATATGCGCCGTGATAGCGCGTGCTTGCAGGGGCGGTGAAAAAGTCATTCTGATCCGCAAGCAGATAGCTCCGCAGACGGTCGGCACCCGGGCGCTTGACATGTGTATCCCAGATATCGAGAAATTCCTGCTTTTTTGCTTCCAGTTCCTGATCGGTCATTGATATCCCTCCGTTAATTTGTTCAATATTTGCTGAGATTTTCGATCTCTTCCTTTGTGATCGTGCCGCGCCTGAGCGCCTTTTCCGGATCATCCGCGAATTCTGATTTGTCAATGCGGCAGATTCTGCGCTCAAGCCGCATATCCGTGAACAGCTCACGGATATGCAGCTCGGTCATGATTCGCCTCCTCCGATTTCGTATCCGGCAAAACGGCGAAAATCCTCCCGGGTGCCGCGGAATATATTGAGGTCAATCAGTACATCGCCGCCGGTGTAGCCGTCCAGCATGCCGCGCGGATTATACTGCCAGAATGTCCATTCGGGTGTGATTGACCGCGGCGGTGCGGTGAAAATGCTGCGGATCCAGAGCGTGTAATCGAAATCGGTGCCCTCGAGATAGGTTTCCCAGCATTTTCTGGTTGTGTAGATGATCGGCTTTTTGCCGTAGACACCGCGCATCCGTGCAAGCAGGATCCGCAGATTCTCGCGGACAGCCTGTGCATCCGGCAGATTGTCAGAGCGGTAGAACTCCAGATCAATGACCGGCGGCAGCGCGTCCTCATCGTCGGGAACGACAGAGCAGTAGTTATCTGCCTGCGTTGCCGCGGAGCTGTCAAAGCTGAAAAAGTGATATGCGCCGACATACAGACCGGCTGCACGCGCATTTTTCCAGTTATCTGCAAAGCAGTCATCGACGGTGCCGGAGCCCTCAGTCGCCTTCAGGAATGCAAAGGTGATGCCCTGCTCTGCGATCCGCTCCCAGTTCATCTGCCCCTGATAGTGTGAGGCATCGACGCCGCGCACCGGATATTTGCTCTGTGACGGCATATTGAACCACAGTCTGCCCGTCTGGCCGAGATGCCACAGCAGCAATCCGCAGACGAGAATCGCGGAAAGCATCAGCAGTGTTGTGGATTTTCTTTTGTTCTTCAATCAAGCAGCCTTCTCTCTTTTTTGTATGCGATCGGGTGTAGATGCTGCTGTCAGCAGCAATCGGAATTGAACAGCCGGTTGAGAATGCTAATCCGGCTGTTCCGGATCGGCGCCGCAGTATGCTCAGGTTTTGATCTGCCCTGTGATGATGCCTCTGCCGTTCGTTGCAAAATAGAATTTTCCGTAGATAGAAGCATCGCCGGTGATCGAGGGCGTCAGATTGCCGAAGCCGTCCTTTTCGGTTGTGAGCTTGCTCCAGTGCTTGCCGTGATCCTCGGTCATATAGATGCCGCCGCCCTGACCGCCTGCCTCGCCCATGATGTAAAGCGGCGCGGTGCCGCCCTCATTTTTCGGAGCGCCGGTGCCGATCGCATTTGCCGAGACATCCTTGATGTAATCGACGGTTGCGGCGCGGTCTTTGGAATAGCCGACGCTTGTGCCGGAGCGGATCCAGATCCCGTCCGGTACATCATGGCAGGGAACCAGCTCGCTGTTGTCCGCAACGGAAAGCCCTGTTGCGGTGAAATTCGTGCCGCCGTCCTCCGAGCGGTAGACGCTGCCGCTGCATACGGCATAGACGAGCATCGGATCGGATGTATTTGCGTAGATTTTCGCGCCGAGTCCCAGTCCGTTCGGCTTGAACCACGAATTGCCCTGATCGGTCGTGAAATAGACCGGTGCCGCGACATTGCCCGGTACCCAGAAGATCCGGCTGCCGTCGCAGCTGACGGAGACTGTGCCGCCGGTCGAGCGCTCGGGGAGCTTCGGCGACGGGAACCATGAGCTGCCGCCGTCCGTGGTGAAATTGAGCGGCGCTTTTTTGTTGTCACAGGTATATGCAGCGATTTTGCCTGCCGACCATGCTGCCGCAACATCCGAAGCGACGCCGTTGTTCATGAAGTGGAGATCGTCCGGACGGATGCCGGTATCCAGATGTGCAAAGCCCGTCAGGTCGCCCATGATCGAATAGAGCGCAGGCGTGGTGCCGTCTGTCTTGGGGACGGAGACTACCTTGAATACTGCGGTTTCCTCGATGCCCTTTGCGTCAAACTGCACGACAACAGGCTGACCGCTGCCGAGATCGGTCATATTCTGCGTGGAATAGAGCGTTGCGCCCGTACCCCACGAGACAACATCGCTGTTGAACGGATCAATCTCAAGATCGGCGATCCACCAGCCGGTTTTTGCCTGCTGACCGCCCCACAGCAGCCATGATGCCTCTGTGGTATCCATTGTATACGAATCGCCGGAATTCGAGAACAGCGGTGTCCATGTATCGCCGCCGTCTGTCGAGCGGTAGATATTTTCGCCCTTATCCGACCAGAATCCCAGTGTACTGCAAATGACCGTATCCGGATCGCTGCCGTCTACCGAAAGACCGGAGAATCCGCCGTATCTGCCGTCATTGCACTGCGGCGTGATATCCTCAAATTTGCCGGATTTGATGTCATAGCGGCAGACCGCGCCGTTTGTGACAGCGGCGTTCGGACCGCAGGAATCGGAATAACAGAGATAGAGACAGCCGTTTTCCGAGATTTCCGCCTGAAGCGGATACATCCCGGGGAGATTGGCAGGCAGCGGCTCAAATGTCTCTCCGGCATCCTTTGAGCGGTAGATGCATGTGCCGTCCTGCATGGCGACACCGACATACATATCATTGCTGACCGGATCAAATTCGATCCACATTACGCCGATCTGGCATTTCTCCTGAAAGTAATCGCCGGTGACCGGAAAGGCTTCGCATTTTTTCCATGTGAAGCCGTAATCTCCGCTGACATAGAGCCCATCGGTGCGTGAGCCGCAGAATATCTGCGAGTGGCATTTCGGGTTGACCATCAGGCGCTCACCGACACCTCTGCCGGACAGATTGCCGCCCATTGCAAAGGGCATATCCGCCTGAACCCATGTTGCACCGTAATCGGCGGAGCTGAGAATTGCGCCGTTGCTGCCTGCATAGGTGCCGCAGGAGAGATAGACGCGGTTCGGCTCGACGGGATCCGCAGCAATTGATTCAATGCCGATCAGATTCCAGTCGTCCGCATTGACGCCGCCGAAATGATCCGTAATCGGGATCCACTCGCGGTCGGCGCTGCCTTTTCTGTAGGCGCCGCCGATGTCTGTGCGGCAGTAGCAGAGCCCCTCTTCCGCCTTGCTGTAAACAATGCCCGTGATATATCCGCCGCCGCCGATTGCGACATTGCCGAAAACGGTATCGCGCGTATCGGGCGCTTTGGGCGCGCATCCTGTGCAGAGCAGCATCGCGGAGGCGGTTCCGACTGCTGCGGTGCGAATTGTTTTCTTTTTCATCATAAAAACACCACTTTTTGGTGAGGAGTGAGAAGATAGGAGTTAGGAGATGCGGTATGCACTGCGTGCATGATTTTTCAATTCTCCGCTTCAGCGGAGACCGCAGCTCCTCACTTCTCACTTCTCACTCAGAGTTTTTGGAGTGTGGTCTGGACGGACTGCATGTCGCCCCAGAGATTCGGGAGCATGACACCGCACTGCATCAGATAGGCACCGGATTTGATATCCTCCGTGCCGCGGATTGTATACGCATAATCCGCATCGGGATCAAGTCCTGCGAGCAGAATCCGGCGCGATTTCATATTCGCTTCTGCCGTGATCTGCACATAGGTGAACACCGCCTCGGATTTGTCGGCAGATACGAAGATCCATGCGTCATAATCCGCATTCTGCTGTGCGGCATAGCCTGACGGGCGGAACGGATTGCCGAGCCGCCACAGACAGCCGTCGCGCACCAGACGGCTGATGCTGTGCCAGCGCGCGATCTGTTCCGGAATCTGCGCGCGCTCATCCTCGGAAAGCTGCGTCACATCCAGCTCATAGCCGAATGTGCCGAACATTGCGACATTTGCGCGCGTTTCAAATGGCGTTACTCTGCCGGTCGCGTGGTTCGGGCATACACTGACATGCGAGCCGATCGCGGCAGGGGGCATAAAGAGCGATGCGCCGTGCTGGATCCGCAGACGTTCCTTTGCATCGGTATCGTCCGAAGCCCAGATCTGCGGCGAATAATAGAGCATGCCGGGATCAAATCTTGCGCCGCCGCCGGAGCAGCTTTCGAGCAGGATATCCGGATACTCGGTCACAAGCCGCTCGAGCATCTGATAAACACCGCGCATATATTCGAGCGAGTAGCCTGCATACGGCTCCTCGGTGAGCTGCCGGTTCATATCCCACTTGATGTATGAGATCGGCGCAGAATCGAGGATTTTCTTCATCTGCTCCCAGACTGCATCGCGGACATCACGGCGCGAATAATCCAGCACATACTGTGCGCGTGACTGCGTGCGCGCTCTGCCCTCAATGCCGACAGCATAATCGGGATGTGCGCGGAACAGGTCGCTGTCCGGCGAGATCATCTCCGGCTCAAACCAGAGCCCGAACTGCATCCCCTTTCCGGTGATGTGGTCGGTCAGCGGCTTCAGTCCGCCGGGGAGCTTGCGCTCGTCGGGTGTCCAGTCGCCGAGTGAGCAGTTATCGCTGTCGCGTCTGCCGAACCAGCCGTCGTCGAGTACAAAGAGCTCAATGCCGAGCTTTGCGGCTTCATCCGCGATTGTTTTCAGCTTTTCAAGATTGAAGTCGAAGTAGGTCGCTTCCCAGTTGTTGATCAGAACCGGCCGCTCGATATAGCGGTAATCGGAGCGGATCAGGTGATCGGAAAACAGCTTGTGGAATGACCGTGACATCGCGCCGATGCCCTCCGCGCTGTAAACCAGCACCGCCTCGGGCGTGTCAAATTCGGATTCTGTGCTGAGACGCCAGAGGAAATCATCGGTCTGTGCGCCGATCTGCGCTCTGGTCTGGCAGAACTGCGTCAGCTCCGCCTGTAAGGTGAAATCGCCCGACCAGATCAGCGTGAAACCGTAGGCTTCGCCCTGCTGCTCGGTCGTTTCTGGGCGTACCAGCGCGAAAAACGGGCTGTATTGATGCGAGGACTCACCGCGGCCGCTGTCGAGGCGCTGTTTGCCGTGACGCAGCGGCAGACGCTCCGCCTGCCGCTCACGCGCCCATGAGCCGTAGAGTGAGATCATCTCAAAGCGGTCGTCGTCGAGATCGACGGATGCCGAAAAAGCGCGTACCAGCGTAACATCACGGTCGCCGCAGTTTTCCAGC
Organism: Clostridia bacterium; assembly: GCA_021152595.1. GTDB lineage: Bacteria > Bacillota > Clostridia > Oscillospirales > Ruminococcaceae > Firm-04. The sequence goes on along the minus strand of JAGKVC010000014.1, from coordinate 4,062 downwards.
GTGGCGCTGCGGATGATCGCGTCGATGCCCTCGAATACCGTATAATGCAGCGTGACCTCGACACCGGTCGGCGCGTCGATCATTTTGATATCGAGCGATTCGCAGCCGTTGCCCCATGTGTGCGGAATCGCGCGCGGATTGTATTTGCCGTTGTAGATGCGGTGGCTGACATAGCGCAGATCACATGCGCGTGCGCCGTGCTCATTCTGGAGACAGAACGCCGCCTCGCGGTAATCGCCGATGCCTGCGCAGGGGTACTCAAACGGTGCGCAGTCCATGAAGCTCGCGCGTTCGCGTTCATTTTTCGAGGGAACAAACGGCGGATCGTTCAGCCGCAGCAGATCGCTGAGATCCTGCGGCGCGATGCGCTTTCCCCAGTAGGTATGCAGCAGATAACCCTCATCTGCAAGTGTCAGTACATAGCTGGCGTTCGGTGTGTCAAGCTGAAACTGTCCTGCTTCTTCGAGATAGGTAATCATCGTAAATCCCCCGTTTCAGGCTGAACTTTGGCTTTAATCGTCGATTGCTCCGTTGAATGCGTAAAGGACTTCGCCAGTGTGTGCGTCGATTCTGGCAGTGCCGCCGTCATCAGACTCGAAATCCCAGATCAGAAACGCCGCATCGCCGTTCACGGTGATTTCAAGCTGCGGCTTTTTGTTGAACCTTCTGTCCGGAACGGCTTTCTCTGCTGTTTTCTTTGCATCCTTTGCGGAGACATCGGGAACAGTGTTGAGCTCGATATCCGGGAAAAAGGAGTTTTGCAGATAAAAGATGCGGTGTGATTCGTCACGGACATGCAGATTTGTGCGGTGCGAGTTGATCGGGATGCCGTTGTAATTCTGCTGGAAATAATAATGCGTGATCCCCGAGCCGGAAGTAACAGTATAAAGCCGAAGCTCATCATAGACATCCTTGCAGCCGAGCAGATCCGAGATCGCAGCGATGGCCTGCATGGCGTCCTCCTCGGTTTCGACCGGCTTGCCCGTGAAATCGCCCTCGATATTCTCAATGCTTTTCCCGAGCGGTCCGACTGTATAGGTGAATTGAATGCCCCGGTCAATGAGCTCGCTTTCCGTGAGCTGCTTCGGGAGCGTCAGATTCGTCATGGGAGCAGCGGGAGCGCCCGCCTGAGAGGATTGCGCTGCGGCGCAGCCCGTAAAGCAGAGCAGCATCATACCGCAGAGAATGAGAAGTTTGCTGCGTTTCATGGTGTGATCCTCCGTTTTCTGTCAGTTTCCGCCGGTGATGCCTGCGTCTTTGAGTGCCTGCTCGGTGCCGCAGACCATGATATTGCCGTATTCGGCGTCGTTTGTGTAGACGATGTATCGGAAGTGATCGACCTGCTTGTCGATCTGCTGTGTCTGGCGGTAGGATTCCAGTGCATCCTCGTTATTTGCGCGGATCACATACAGCCCCTCGAAGCCGTCCTCCGGCGTTTTGCCGTTTGTTGCGGCGAGCATCGAGAGTCCTGCCTGCTCAGTCATATCATTGAGCGTGACCTGATAGCCGCTTGTCTGCATGTTCATCTGGATCACAGCATCCGCCGGAATATATGCCTTGGATGCGGCGGAGCTTTCCGGCTCCTTGCTGCCGCAGCCGGTCAGGAGAAGTCCTGCCGCTGCAAGTGCAATCAGTTTCTTTTTCATGTTCCGTTCTCCTTTTGTCAGTATCAAATGATTTTTTAGAAAACATATGCTTCCTATCATGTTTCTGTTATATCAGGATTTTCGCACCGTATGGAGCGAGGGGGAGCTTATTCTGGTAGACTTTTCCGGTATCGAAATCCTTGAGCGGATGCGGCAGATTGACCGATTTCTGTTCCCGTGTCCAGTTCATGACAAAGCGATAGATCACGCCGTCTGCGCCCTGTCTTGCTGCTGCGACAACGCCGTGCGGCAGGGTTGTATCCAGTGCCGGTTCGATGCCGAGCCGTTCCGCAAGCGAGATCAGGAAATCCGAGAAGAAGCGATCCTCTGCAAATCCGCCGAGATAATACGCCGTGCCGCGGCCGTAGCTGTGCCGTGTCAGACAGGGCAGATCATCCGGCATGCAGGGATTCTCATGCTCATAGACCGCAAGCACCTCCGCGCCCTCCGCCGCAACGCGCTCACAGAGACGCTCCAGACGGTAGGATTCTGCAAGCGGAAACGGCGCTTTCACGATCCGCATGGTCTCGTGCTGCTCATCAAAGAGCGGATCAATCTCAAGGAAACGGATACCGGCAAGCTCTGCAAGCCCCTCTGCGGGCGTATCGCCCATATAGCAGAGATCATGCTCGTCCACGACGCCGCTGTGCATCGTCAGCAGGACAGTTCCGCCCTGCTTTGTGAAGTCACAGATACGCTTTGCCACATCCGCACGCAGCAGATACAGCATCGGGACAATCAGCAGGTGATAGCCGGAGAAATCCATCTCCGAATTGACAAAATCGACCGCGTAGCCTGCCTTCCAGAACGGCAGATACATCCGGAGCATCAGGTCATTGTCCCCGATGGCACCGTTGCGCGGTCCCTTTGCGGCATTGACTGCCCAGTGACTCTCCATGTCATACAAAATCGCAATATTTGCGTTCGTTTTCGCACCGCAGAGCGCATCGAGCTTTTGCAGCATCGCACCGACGCTGCGCACCTCCTGAAAGACGCGCGTATCCGTGCGGTTGGCATGCGTCATCACGGCACCGTGGAATTTTTCGGCGCATCCCCTGCTCTGCCGCCACTGGAAATACTGGATGCTGTCCGCGCCGTGTGCGAGATTTGCGATCGCGGTCAGGCGGTGAAAGCCCCATGTTTTCGGACGGCAGACAGACTGCCAGTTGACCTGCGAGGGCGTATTTTCCATCAGCAGGAACGGCTTGCCCAGCATCGAGCGGCACATATCCGAATAGGCATCCGCCCAGAAGGCGTTATAGGTCTCATCGCCGTCCTCTTTGCTGTGCCATGCCGGATAGCTGTCCCATGAGATCACATCGAGGGATTTTGCAAGCTCCCAGTAATTGATGCCGTCATAGAACGCCATGAAATTCGCCGTGACGGGAATATTCGGATTTGCGGCTTTGAGCGGCGCAATCTCATTTTCAAAGAAGCTGCGCGTCTGCGCCGTGACAAAGCGCTTCCAGTCTAGTGATAGACCGTGTATCAGTCCTCGCCGATCGGCGACGGGGATTCGATCTCATCCCAATCTGAGAAGGTATGTGACCAGAAGGATGTCCACCATGCCTCATTGAGTGCATCCAGTGTGCCGTAGCGCGCCTTGAGCCAATCGCGGAATGCCGCCTGACACAGGTCGCAGTGGCATTCGCCCTGAATCTCATTGCTGACATGCCAGAGGATTACTGCCGGATGATCGGCAAAGCGCTCTGCCAGCTTTTCGTTGATTTTGCGCGTTTTTTCGCGGTAAACCGGAGAGGTGTAGCAGTGATTGTGCCGGTTGCCCTGAAGCTCTCTGACGCGCGAGGCATTGACGCGGCGGATCTCCGGATATTTCTTTGCCATCCATGCAGGCTTTGCGCCCGAGGGCGTCGCAAGCACCGTATAGATGCCGTTTGCGTAGAGCTTGTTGATGATATTTGCCAGCCAGTCGAGCTGATAGTCGCCCTCTCGCGGCTCCAGCGCCGCCCACGCGAAAATACCGATCGAGACGCAGTTGATGTTCGCCAGCTTCATCTGTTCGATATCCTGCGCGAGAATATCCGGCCGGTTGAGCCATTGCTCTGGATTGTAGTCGCAGCCGTGCAGCATGTGCGGATAGGGGGTGAGTGCCTGCATAATGGTCGCCTTCTTTCCGTATCTGAATATTTTGCTCCTGCGGAGCTTATCAACTCTTATTATAACCGATAATCTGTACACAGTCAAGCGAAAAAGCGGAGGTCTTTGTGTGTGCGATATGCATAATGTCCACTTGTACTGGACGTTCTGAACAATCACTGCGGCAGTGCCGGGAAATACGCCGGAATATCATGAATATGTCTCGAAAATCTATACACTTTGTATACATCAAATCGAACAATACAAACTGATTATATGCTTCTGACTTGTTATATAGTTAAATATGAGAAAATAATGA
>JAGKVC010000153.1 GCA_021152595.1 Clostridia bacterium | reverse complement strand
ATATGTCGGCAGAGGCATGCAGTTCCTCGACCTCATTCAGGAGGGCAATATGGGACTGCTCAAAGCCGTCGATAAATTCGATTATACCAAGGGATTCAAGTTCTCCACCTATGCGACATGGTGGATCCGGCAGTCGATCACCCGTGCCATTGCGGATCAGGCGCGCACGATCCGCATTCCGGTACATATGGTCGAGACGATCACGCGCGTCAAGAAGGCTTCGAGCCAGCTTCTGCACCTAAACGGCAAGGATCCCTCTGAGGAGGAAATCGCGGATTATCTCGATATGCCGCTCGATAAGGTGCGTGAGGTCATGCGGATCGCGCAGGAGCCGGTCTCGCTCGAAACGCCGATCGGTGAGGAGGAGGACAGCCACCTCGGCGACTTCATCCCCGATAATCATGCGCAGTCCCCGAATGACGCTGCGAACAATACCATGCTCAAGGAGCAGCTCAATGAGGTGCTTTCCACGCTGACGCCGCGTGAGGCGGATGTGCTGCGGATGCGCTACGGTCTCGATAATGAGCCGCCGAAAACACTCGAGGATGTCGGCAAGGCGTTCAATGTCACGCGCGAACGCATCCGTCAGATCGAGGCGAAGGCGCTGCGCAAGCTCCGTCACCCGAGCCGCAGCAAAAAGGTCCGCGATTATCTCGAACACTGATCAAAAACGGCAGCAGATCTCCGCATCTGCTGCCGTTTGACGGTATCTCTGATAGAGGTGTCTCCGACGGATCTATAATGGGGACTCCGTCCCCAAACCCCTGCCGGGGATATTATCCCCAGGCCCCATGTTTTGATGCGAATAAAAGGAATTAGCTGAATTGACGCATTTACGCTGATTTAGCAGATCTATACGATTCATGCATAAAAATGGGATTCCAAAGAAATCGTATCCTTTTGGCGGTTTTTGCAGAGCCCAATATAAATTCATCGGAGATACCGCTAAACAAAAAAGCCGCTGAAATCCGGCGTTGTCGCAGATTTCAGCGGTTGTAGGATAAACACTTTCCCATTGCAATGCAGCGGAGATGCCGCTGCGCCTTCCCTGCAAACAGCGCCCGTATCACCTGACGTTCGGGCGCTGCTGCTGTGGAAGGGTGTATTGATTGAGAGAGTTGAATGCCGATCAGAATGCATCAATCAGATGCACGATGTATTTCAGGATCCGGATCACATCATCGGAATCCGGTGCGCCGCTGTCGTTGACGTCGCCGTTGCGTCTGCCCTGCGCAGTCACAGCAGCCTTGGAATCCTCTGCAATCAGCCGCGCAAGCAGCACTGCATCGGATACATCCACTCTGCCGGAGAGATTGACATCGCCGCGAACCTGCGATTCCGCTGCTGCGGCAGTGGTCTCGGTCTCAGTGGTGACGGTTGTGGTCTCGGTGACAGTTGTCTCGGTGGTAGTGGCTTCCGTTGTAGTGGTCGCCTCCGTGGTGGTGGTGACAGTCGTCGTGGTGACGGGCACTGTCTCCGCTGCGGAGACTGTTCCGGAGAGGCTCTGGTCATTGAGCGTGCCGCCGTTTGCTGCAAAATAGCTCTTGAGCTTGGAAGTATCCGTCAGGAGCTGATAGCTGTTCGACGGGATATAGGAGAGCGATGCATTCGTATCAAAATCGCCGTATTTGTTGCCGCTGGAGACCTTCTGGCTCTTGTCGCTGACAACAACTGCCTGCATATCGCCCTTGCATCCTGTCAATGTATCGTGGAAGCTCTTGATCGCGCCGAGCTTGACCTGCTGCGGATTCTTGCTGTTTTCAAAGAGATTGTACTCCGAGAAGATGTAGGCATTTGCACGCGGATTCTGGCAGTAGCTCTTCTGTCCCTCGAAGATATTGTTATACATGTGGATATTCGCCTGACGGGCGAGCGGTCCGCGGGATTCGCAGTCCTTCCAGTAGTTGTGATGATAGGTCAGGTGGTACTGCATGTTGGAATCCGATGCGCCGACGAGGTTTGTCTTGCGATAACCCTCGTAGTAGTTGTAGCTGTTGGTGAAGTACATGCCGCGCTTGAAATCGCAGGCACCGTCGCCGCCTGCCTTATCCGATTCTGCCGGATTTGCGATGGTCGGCTTATAGAATTCGTTGTTGTGGATCCAGCACCGCTCGACGGATGATGTCAGCGTATCGCCGGACTGAACGCCCTCCATGCCGATGCAGTCCTCCGGTACATTGCGGAAGGCGATGTTGCGCACCTCAAAGCTCTTGCCGAGCGTCGGATTGCCGCTTTCTGCAATGAAGTGAAGTCCCCAGCCGTTGATGCATGCATCCGAGCCGATGCCCTCGATCGTGACATCCTTGCCGGACTGCATTCTTGCCATGAAGCCATTGTCGCCGACCGATCCGCCGTAATTGTCGGAATCGTATGCGGTCAGGCCTGCCGGTGCTTTGACATTGCCGATGATGCGGACAACGAGCGGTGTGCCGTCCTTTGCGAGCTTCTCGATAATGCCCTTGTTGGAATTCGCGGTGCCGCCCTTTGCGGTCTTGCCGCCGCTCGATTCCTTGCCGGCGGAATTCAGAATGTTGCCGATGCCGGAAACCGTCGTGCCGTCCTTCGATTTGACCGTGACGGTATCCTTGTTGGAATCCGTGACATAGAGGACAATCGCATTTGCTTTCAGTGTACCTGCATCGGTATAGGCACCGACGCCTGCTGTATAATTGAAGTGCGCATAGCCGGAGCGATCCTGCGCGCCGACGCTGATATCCTTGATATCGACTGCGCCCTTTTTCGTTTCAATGTGCAAAGTATAGCTGCCTGCCGGTACGCCGGGGATATCCACGCGCACACCCTGCTGCGTATCGCGGACAAGATAGGTCAGGTCGTCGCCGGAGAGCGAGCCGTTTGCCTTGCCGCTGTAGGAAACGGCGGTGATATCGGCATCCTGTACGCCGGAAAGCACTGCGTAAAGCATCTCATTCCAGCCGCCGGATTTGACGATTGTGATATTGCCCGAAACGGCGCCCGTACCGCCGCCCGGGGTTGTGGTCGGATTCGAGGGCTGCGTGGGATCTGAAGGCTGCGTGCCCTGCTCCGGTGCGGTTGTGACAACCGGCGCTGCACTGCCGTCGCCCTTGACCTCAATATAGAACAGATTGGAGCTGCCGCTGCCCTTTTTGATCTCATGGCTGCCTGCACCGAGCGAAACCGTCAGCGAGGTCTTGCCGGTGATATCATATTTCTGGCTGTCCACATAGATCGTTGTGCCGTCCTGAATGGCGAGCGTCATCTGCGCGCTGCCTGCGGTGGAAAATGTCACGCTCGTCGCGCTTTCCATCTTGAGGCACTGTGTCAGCGTCATGCCGTTATAATTCGATGTACCCTTACCGGTCGAAAGATTGCCGGTAATTGTGAAATAATCGCTCTGTGTTCCCTGCGTTGTGAAATTGTGCGTGACCGTTCCGCTGATCGGAGCGGCTGCGACTGTTACCGCGGCAACCTCTGCTGCGGAGACCTGCGGCATCGCGGCTGCCGCGCTGCTGATACACAGCATTGCGGCTGCTGCAATACCAAATCCCTTTTTGGCTTTCATCTTTTTTCCTCCCAAAATCATGCTGCCCGATGCAACTGTGCATCATGCTCTGTTTCCCTTGACCGGTTGTTCCGGTTCCTTCTGTGCCGAACCGTGATCAGACTGGGCTGAGGGCGGAGCAGCGCTTTGGGGGAAGCACCGCTCGCCTGATCAGTCCGGTTGAATCCGGTTTCCATATTTATCATACCGGATCGGACTGATCTTTTCAATGATTTATGATATTGAAGAACTGCACTTTAATCTCTACAGACATTATCCCCGAAAAAATTTTTTGAGAACATGTAATCTGACGGCGGCATTTGCTGTCTGTCTTTCTGAAGCGCTTCACAAAATCAATCACCGGAAAGGAGGTGCATCGTATGAATGACGCAGATCTGCTTGCGCTTTACTTTGCACGCGATGAACGCGCATCGGCTGAAACCTTCCGCAGATTCGGCGGCTACTGCTATACCATTGCACACAATATCCTCGGCAGCGCACCGGATTCTGAGGAGTGCGTCAATGACGTACTGCTGCGCCTCTGGGAGAAGATTCCGCCGGCAAAGCCTGACAATTTCTATGCCTTCATCGCAGCGGTCACACGCAATCTCGCACGCAACCGCTGCCGCGCTGAAAATGCGCAGAAACGCGGCAGCGGCGAAATTCCGCTCGCGCTCGATGAGCTTCGGGACTGCACGGGACCTGACACCGTGGAGCAGGAGCTTGACAGCCGCGCGCTCGGCAGCGTTCTGGACGACTTTCTCGGGACACTCAAAAAAGAGCACCGCATCATGTTTGTACAGCGGTACTGGTATCTCTGCCCCGTGGAGGACATCGCTGAGGAGCTCGGCATATCGAAATCAACGGTTACGGTCACGCTGATGCGGACACGCCGGAAACTCCGGATATATCTTGAAAAGGAGGGATTCTTATGAAGCCGGAACATCTGCTCGATGCTATGGAATACATCTCTGCGGATTACATCGCAGAAGCAAAGCCGCACACGGATCAGCATAATGAATCCCGTGTGGAGCAGCAAGCGAAATCCGCCGCAGAAACAGTCACAGTGCTATCATCACAGCAGAAATCGCAGCGCTCCGGAAAGGATATCACAATGAGCAATCGTTCTTACGGTCAGCGCATTCTCACAGGCGTTATTGCAGCAGCAGCCTGCGCCGTATTCGTCGGCGGCGGTATCTTTATCGCAATGCAGGCAAGGCAGAACCGTCCGGAAACCGCAAATTCCGGAAACGAAAACAGTGGAATCGAAGAAATCAACGACCGCAACTTCCTCGGCGGACAGGGCGAAATCCATATCATGCAAAATATGGAAATCATGTATGACGATATCAATTACTATTTCGGCTGCGGACATTATGTCGCGCCGCGCAGCTCAGAGAGTCTGACAGAGATGCATGAAGTCGGTGCGGAGCAATCGGAATTTCTCACGCATGTTCTCACTGACGACGAACAGTTCTATTATACGGATGAGGCTTGCGATGCGATCTACCGCATGGACAAATCCGGCAGACGTGAGGAAAAACCGCTTTTCAGCATCTCCGGATATACGGACTGGACGAATGTCGGAATCACAAGCATCGACAGGCTGGGCGATGATGAATATGTAATCTGGGCATCGGGTGATATCGGCTATCGCGGCTGCCGCTTCAACGCAGCAACAAAAGAAGCCGATGCAATGCCGGACGGCGCCCTCCCGCTGGGTCTCTATCGGGAATCGGATGACAGCATTCTCTACCGTTCGGGCGATTACAACGAAATTTCCCGCTACACGTTCAGCACCAAGGAATCCGTACCGGTCACAGCAGGCATTCGCGGACGGGTGAACGGCGAATGGATTGTCCGGAACAACCAGCTCTATCTGGTTTCTACAAGCGCGAAAAATCCGGATGAGAACGGGACATACGGCAAAATCGACCTTGCAACAGGAGTTTTTTCTTCAATTTCTACAAACAAATACGGATTTTATTCTTTCACAACCGACGGTGACAAGATCTTTGGCTTAGTCAATGATGACCGCGAGCTTGTCTGCACCGATCCGGAATGGACATCGCCTGAAACGCTCTATGATTTCAGTACGGCGGAGATTCCGGAGCGTTTCCGCGACGAAATGAATTTCAAAATTCCGTTCTGCGCGGATGAGAACTATGTCTGTATCATTGTCGACGCGCGCTCTGACTGTATGCGCGAGCTGCTCTTTGACCGCAAATCCGGCAAAATGCTGTATTTCTATCTGCCGATGTCGGATGAAGAAGAAACAGAGGAAACCGATAACACCAATATTTTCGGCGGAACCGGCGCGATCACTCCGGCATGCATGAACAACACCGGCTACAGCTCCTTCTTCTTCCGCGATGATACCTGCTATTATGTACTCAACGGCGGGCAGTGGTACCGCTTTGCGCTGGAAGGCGGCAGCGGAGAACCGCTCCCCGACCGCATCAACGGCGCTGCACTGCCGGATCAGGGATTCCTCACCGACGGTGAAAACGTCCTGACATACAATCTCGTGCCCGTGAACGGCGGCACATCGTACCCCGATGTCGATGTCACGCCCGTCACCGGCGGCAGTATGTATCCCTCGATCGAAGAAATCCGCACAATGCTCAATCCGGACACACACTCTGCTGAGGACTTTATCAATCCGGTCAGCATCCACCGTGTCGGTGACAAATACTTCATGTTCCTCCGGACAGAGAATCCGGAAAAACTCGAAGCAAGAGCGGAGAATCCGGAAGAAGCCGGAACATACAAGGTCTTCATCTGGCTGGACAAAAACGGCAATCTGCTTGATATCTCCGAGGAGAAGGATCCGCTCGAGGAATTCGGCGGCTGCTTCACGGATGCGGAAAACGAGCATGTGTATTACTGGTGCAACGGTGCCGGCGATGTGCAGCATCCCGGTCAGTCCGTGACGATCCGCGAAATTCCTGCCCCCGGAAGAACCGCTGACTATCAGGCACCGACGGACTGCGCTGGTTTCTGCTGCATTTCCGGCGGCAAGACGCTCTATTTCAATGCAAACGGCGCACTCTGCGGTATGGAGGACGGCAGGCAGAGCATCCTCTGCGAAGGTCCCGGCAAAATCACCGGCAGCATCGTCCTGCACGATCAGGTTTATTATATAGAGCAGGCCGCGGACTACTATGACACCTCGGACAGCGACCGCCTGATGATGCTCAATCTGGGCGCCGATTCGCCCCAGCCTGTCACGATCTATGAGTCTGAGCAGAAAAACGAAGTCACTCTGCTGGGCTGGACCGGCAGCGGAAACCGCAATGAAATCGTCCTGATGGAATCGGGCGCACACCGCATCCTGTTCATTGAGCCGAAAAGCAAAACGATCACCGGTGAACTCAAGATCCCCGCAGACGAAACCGCGCAAGAATCGAATGCGGATCTGGAAATGGTCGCGCAGGATACAACACGCGCTTTTATCGACTTCATGACAAACAAGAATGACGCGACATTTGAAAATCTCAACGCGCTCGATCAGTACCTTTCCAAAGACGGCAGCGCACATCAGAAGCTGCATGACATGGTATCCGATGTTACCTGGAACAACCCCTATGACGCGCGCGCGGATAAGGAACTGACTGTCAGCAATATCCGGATGAACGGCGACACCTGCACCTGCGATGTGCATTTTGATTATGAGCTGACGCTGAACGGCGGCAATACGCAGGAATACAGCAATGATATCACCTGGACATTTATTCAGGAGGAGGGCTTCTGGAAAGCATTTGATTTTTCGTTCATTTCCTCTGAAAATCAGACAGTCAGTGACCTGAATATCGAAGGGCTTTCAGATGTTTCCGGCAGCACCTTCCGCGGCAAGCTGCTCAAAATCAAGGATCCTTCCAGAGTCACGCTCGGCGTATCCGGTCAATACGGCGACGCATACGAGGGCAGACTTGTCAAGGATATGGCTGCTGAACACGGCGCATTTGCTGCAATCAATGCAGGCGGCTTTGCAGACCTCAACGGCGTCGGAAACGGCGGCACACCGCTCGGCATTGTGATCGCGCAGGGCAAGCTGCTCTGGGGCGATCTGAACGAAACGACAGATGTCGTCGGCTTTGATAAAGACAACCGCCTGCGCGCAGGTTCCATGACCGGAAAGCAGCCGCCAGCTCCTCGCTCTACGGTCCGCGCAAGCTGCCGAACTGCTGGCTCGTCGCGCCGGAATCGTGACTGAAGGGCAACCCGTTTTCAGAATAAACAGCAGAAAGCCGCTCAATCTGTGCATGACGCAAATTGAGCGGCTTCGCTTTTTTGATCCATACAAATTTCCGCGCTTACCGGTCAGTTTCCAGACTTCTTTTCCGATGTATCTTGCGGACAACGGGAATCTGTGCTATCATAAACACGATGCGGGGTTCTCCATAACCTCTGCCATCATCCTTACAAAAGCAATGCTGCGCGGTATGCAAATTCGCTGCCGCGCAGCATTGCTTCTGTTGTAAAATCAAGACATATCCCAGTAAAATTCCGACAACTCCGCCGCGAAATATTGACTTTCCCCGGCGCTTGTGCTAGAATGTGAAACAAGGAAAGCAATGGGGCTGTTCCGTCTGAGAAAAGGCGGAGCAGCCCTGTTTTTATGCGGAAAGGAGGAATTCAGATGAAACTGCATATACTGGTCGCAGATTCCGGCGAGCATACCGCCCATCATTTGAATCATCTTCTTTCTGTGCTGGAGGATACCGAATATACCGTCAGCCGGTACACGACAAACCTCAATGACGCGGTTCGTCTCGTGCTGAGCAGACAGTTCGATATTCTTCTCTGCATCAACCGCGCACCGGAATTCATCGCGGCAAAGCTGCTGCGCCTGACCGGTACCGCGGAGAACAGAATCCCTGCAATCATCATCAGCGAACAGGATGATTCCCAGCGGATGCGCGAATGCTTTTTGCTCGGTGCGATCGACTTTCTCGCAGAGCCGATTCCGCCGGAGGATCTGCTCGCTGCCGTCACCAGAGCCGCTGCCCTTGTGCATGAACAGCTCATCGAAACGGAATACCGCGCAGCCGTGCAGCATGCGCTCTCGAATCTGCCGGATTCCGAAGAGCTGACACCCGTCACGGAAAAGCTGCATGCGTTTCTGCTGAAAATGGAGCATCATACCGCAACGGTCGAGATCGCGGCGGATTACTTCGGCTTCAACCGCGATTATTTCGGCAGATACTTCAAAAGCAAATACGGCATGACCTTCGGTGAATTCTATAAGGGCTTCCAGATCGACTATGCGAAAAGACTGCTCGGAAGCGGTCAGTTCAAGGTGCTGGAGGTCAGCAGGCTGCTCGGATTTTCAACGCCCGATTACTTCACGCGCGTATTCAAAAAGCACACCGGCGACACGCCGTCAGCGCTCAAGCGCTAGGCAATCCTGCACGGCATCCAGCAGCGTATCCGGCGCAACCGGCATCAGCAACAGACGGATTCCGGCATGCCGCGCGCGGTCCAGATGCATCGCGTAGCAATCGGGATTGAGCAGCAGGATCACCGCCGCATCACAGTCAGAAGCATATTGGATAATATCCGGAATGCGCGATTTTGCGTAGATAATGAGAATGTCGCTCTGCGGCGCTGCGGCAAGACCTGAGACACTAATCTCCGCATGTCCTGCCTGATATAAAATATCGCGCAGCCGCTTTCCGAGCTCCGCGGATTCTGAAAGGATACGGATTGTTTTCATTCTGAGATACCTCTTTTGACTTTTTGTATCCCATTATACGGAAAATCGGACCGCATCACAAGCGCCCGCAGGCGGATTCGCGGATAAATGCCGGCAGATGTCGGATATTTGCAGGGGAATGTTCGTTGACTTTTCCGCAGAAAATCCGGTATGATTATTATGCGTTAATTTGTCGGTTCATACCGATCAAAAAACCAAACAGGAGGATGTTTTATGTCTTACATTGATGAGATCATCCAGCAGGTGATCGAAAAAAATCCCGATGAACCGGAGTTCCATCAGGCGGTGCGCGAGGTGCTTGATTCCATCCGCGTGATCGTTGATGCAAACGAGGCGCAGTTCCGCCGCGATGCACTTCTGGAGCGTCTGGTCAATCCGGAGCGTCAGATCAAATTCCGCGTGCCGTGGATCGACGATCAGGGCAACGCACATGTCAACACCGGCTACCGCGTGCAGTTCAATTCCGCGATCGGTCCGTATAAGGGCGGTCTCAGACTGCACCCGTCTGTCAATATCGGCATTATCAAATTCCTCGGCTTCGAGCAGATCTTCAAGAACTCGCTGACCGGTCTTCCGATCGGCGGCGGCAAGGGCGGCTCTGACTTCGATCCCAAGGGCAAATCCGACCGCGAAATCATGAACTTCTGCCAGAGCTTTATGTCTGAGCTTTGCAAGTATATCGGCGCGGATACCGACGTTCCGGCAGGTGATATCGGCACGGGCGCACGCGAGATCGGCTATATGTTCGGTCAGTATAAGAAGCTGCGCGGTCTCTTTGAGGGCGTGCTGACCGGAAAGGGACTCTCCTACGGCGGCTCGCTCGCAAGAACCGAGGCAACCGGCTACGGTCTGCTCTACATCACCGACGCGCTGCTCCGCGATCACAATATTGATATCAAGGGCAAGACTGTTGCAGTCTCCGGCGCAGGCAATGTTGCGATCTACGCGATCGAAAAGGCACAGCAGCTCGGCGCGAAGGTCGTCACCTGCTCCGATTCGACCGGCTGGATCTACGATGCAGAGGGCATTGACGTTGCTCTGCTCAAGGAGATCAAGGAGGTTCGCCGCGAGCGCCTGACTGCATACAAGAACGCAAAGCTGACCTCGGAATATCACGAGGGGCGCGGCGTCTGGCAGATCAAGTGCGATATCGCGCTTCCCTGCGCTACGCAGAATGAGCTGACGCTCGAGGATGCAAAGCTGCTGAAAGAAAACGGCTGCATCGCAGTCTGCGAGGGCGCAAATATGCCGACCACGGAGGATGCAACCAAGTTCCTTCAGGAGAACGGCATCCTGTTCATTCCGGGCAAGGCTTCCAATGCAGGCGGCGTTGCAACCTCTGCGCTGGAGATGTCGCAGAACAGCGAGCGTCTGAGCTGGAGCTTCGATGAGGTCGATTCCAAGCTCCGCGGCATCATGGAAAATGTCTACGCGAACATCAGCGCGGCGGCAAAGAAATACGGCATGGAGGGCAATTATGTTGCCGGTGCAAATATCGCCGGATTTGAGAAGGTTCTCGATGCGATGAACGCACAGGGTATTGTATAAGCAGGCAGTGCATGCGTCCGATATGCGAAAGCGCTCCGGAGAGAACGCTGTAAATCAAGCAAAATACGCCCATGATGAATCAAGGAGGCAGGCAGTGCCTGCATCCAATTTGCTAAAGCACTCCGGAGAGAAACCTGCAAACTGAGCGGAACACGCCCATGATACACCAAGGAGGTTATGATATGACAATAACCGAACTGAACAGCATCCCGTTCACGGGATTCCCGATGAAACAGCCGGAAATGCAGATCGGGGCGCCGGCTCCGAATCCATTTGAACCGGTCGCCGCTGAGACGGACTTCTCACGCGACACACAAACATGGGATTAACCGAATACAATGCAGATACGCCCCTTTCAAGGATGCAGGGGGCGTATCTCTTGCTGTATATTTACAAATCATCTGAGAGGAGAATGAGATGAAATCTATTTTAGTCTGTCGGGAGACGGATCCGCGCGAAACCAGAGTCGCGCTGATTCCCGACGATATCAAAAAGCTCATCGGTCTGGGCTTTTCGTGCAAGGTTGTACGCGGCGCAGGTGCAAAGAGCGGCTTTTCCGATGCCGCCTACGAAAAAGCCGGTGCAGTCATGATCGGCTCGGAGCAGGAGGGCTATGACAGCGAAATCGTCCTGCGGATCCTAAAGCCGCAGAGCGCCGACGGTCTGCGCCCCGATACGCTCCACCTGAGCTACCTCGATCCGTTCAATGAAAAGGCACTGCTGCGCGAATTTGCAGAGAAGCGGATTCAGGCGGTTTCGCTGGAAATGATCCCCCGTACCACGCTTGCACAGAAAATGGATGTGCAGTCCTCGCAGACCTCGCTCGCCGGATATGTCGCGGTCGTCAATGCGGCGGCGCGTCTGCCGAAAATCCTGCCGATGATGGTCACGCCCTCCGGTACGATCAATCCGGCGCGTGTCTTTATCATCGGTGTCGGTGTGGCAGGCTTGCAGGCGATCGCTACCGCAAAGCGTCTCGGCGCTAGAGTCGATGCATTCGATACGCGCCCTGTCGTCGAGGAGCAGGTCAAGTCACTCGGCGCGAGCTTTGTCAGGATCGACCTCGGTGAAATGGGACAGACCGATCAGGGCTACGCAAAAGAGCTGACACCGGAACAGATCAAAAAGCAGCAGGAGGCGCAGGCGAAGGTCTGCGAGCGCTCCAATATCGTCATTACGACGGCAAAGGTCTTCGGCAGAAAAGCGCCGCGGCTCATCGCAAAGGATGTCATTGACCGCATGCAGCCCGGCTCGATCATCGTCGATATGGCGGTCTCGACCGGCGGCAATGTCGAGGGCTCGAAGCTCTATGAGGAGGTCGTCACCGAAAACGGCGTGATTATCATGTCCGGTGATTATCTCGAACGGCAGGTGCCATTTGACGCATCCAAGATGCTCTCGGGCAATTTCACCGCATTCCTCACGCATTTCTATGATAAGGAAGCAAAGGAATTCAAGGTCAATATGCAGGATGAGATCATGCGCGGCTGTCTGCTGACACAGGGCGGCAAAATCATCCACGAACGGTTCAAGGAGGCATAATCATGGGCGAAATCATGCTGCTTATTTTTGTATTTGTGATTGCAGGATTCTTGGGCGTTGAGCTGATTTCCAAGGTCCCCTCGCAGCTCCATACGCCGCTGATGTCCGGTACGAATGCAATCTCCGGCATCACGATCGTCGGCGCGATGTCCGCTACGGCTGTTGCAGTGCTCGCACCGAGCAGCACGCTCGGCATGGTGTTCGGCATTATTGCTATCGTGCTGGCTGCGATCAATGTCGTCGGCGGCTATCTGGTCACGGACAGAATGCTCGGTATGTTCAAGAAGAAGGGGGATAAACAGAAGTGAGAGACGTTATCATCACCGTTTTGTATATGGTATCGGCAGTGCTGTTTATCCGCGGCATCAAGCTGCTCGGCAAGGCGGATACCGCTCGAAAGGGCAACGGCATGTCCGCGGTCGGTATGCTGATTGCCGTTGTCACCGTGCTGTTTGAAAAGCAGGTCATGGATGCAGGCGTGAAAAGCTATCTGATGATCGCGGCGGCGGTCATTGTCGGCAGCATCATCGGCGCAGTCTGGGCGAAAAAGGTCGAAATGACCGGTATGCCGCAGCTTGTCGCGCTGTTCAACGGCTTCGGCGGTCTTTCCTCGCTGCTCGTCGCGCTCGCACAGTACGCAAATTACCGCACGATCGGCGCGGATGCAGTCCCCTTTGAAGGCGTGACGCTCGGTCTGACCGTCGCAATCGGTGCGATTGCATTCACGGGTTCCGTTGTCGCATGGGGCAAGCTCTCCGGAAAGATGTTCAAGAAATCCGTGACGATCCCTGCGAAAAATGCGCTCAATGCAGTGCTTGCGATCGCCGGTCTTGCCGGTGTCTGTCTCTATGCATTCAGCGGCAGCAATACGCAGCTCGGCTTCATCGGCATGATCGCGGTGACGGCTGCATTCCTGATCCTCGGCTTCACGATGGTCGTGACGATCGGCGGCGGCGATATGCCGGTTATTATCTCGCTGCTCAATGCGTTCTCCGGTCTCGCGGCGGCGTTTGCAGGTCTTGCAATCAGCAACTCTGTTCTGGTCGTTTCGGGCTGTCTCGTCGGCACATCCGGTCTGATCCTGACGCTGATCATGTGCAAGGCAATGAACCGCACGCTCTATTCGCTGCTGTTCGGCAGCTTCGGCGCTTCGAAATCGAAATCTGCGGCAGGCAGCGGCAAGGAGCCGAAATCCATGTCCGTTGAGGACGCTTATCTCATTCTCGAGGCGGCTTCCTCGGTCGTATTCATCCCCGGATACGGCATGGCGGTTGCACAGGCACAGCACAGCGTCAAGGAGCTTGCCGA
Source organism: Clostridia bacterium (assembly GCA_021152595.1). Lineage (GTDB taxonomy): Bacteria > Bacillota > Clostridia > Oscillospirales > Ruminococcaceae > Firm-04. Next base: position 1,196 of record JAGKVC010000153.1, on the reverse strand, counting down.
TAAGCTCGAGGAGAACGGCGCAGAGGTCAGCTTTGCGATTCATCCGGTCGCGGGACGTATGCCCGGTCATATGAACGTGCTGCTTGCAGAGGCGAATGTCCCCTATGAACAGCTCAAGACTGCGGACGAAATGAATCCGCAGATGCCGAATACCGATGTTGCAATCGTCATCGGTGCAAATGACGTTGTCAATCCCTCGGCGCAGACCGACGAATCCTCGCCGCTCTACGGCATGCCGATCATCAATGCATATGAGGCGCGGACGGTATTCGTGCTGAAGCGCGGCAAGGGCGCAGGCTTCTCCGGCGTCGAGAATCCGCTCTTCACAAATGACAATACCGTCATGATCTACGGCGATGCAAAGCAGACCGTTTCGCAGCTCGTCAGCGAATTCGAGGATAGCTGATCGCCGAAATTTCTGCGTCAATCATGCATAAAATTATGCTGCATCACAAAATGTCAAAAAACGCTTGACAAAACTTTCACAATGTGCTATACTGTGAGCAGAACAGCAAAGGGGCTGCGGAGAAGACAGAACTCCGCAGCCCTATCTGTTTTTATAAAGCGCTTTGTAGATATATCCGAAACGCACAATGGGGTGCATGATGCTGAAAATCCAGCTCATGCGCCCTTTTTCGTTTCATACAAAGGAGAGATTACAATGGCTGACAATATCTTGCAGGCGGTGGACAGCGAGGTCTTTGCGATCTGGTTTCTGATCGGTGCCGCCCTCGTATTCTTCATGCAGGCAGGCTTTGCAATGGTTGAGACGGGCTTTACCCGTGCGAAGAATGCCGCGAATATCATCATGAAAAACCTCATGGATTTCTGCATCGGTACGCCGATGTTCATTCTGATCGGCTTCGGGCTGTTCATGGGTGAGGATCTGCTCGGATTCATCGGCAAGCCGGGATTCGACGTCTTTACCGCATACGAAAACTTCGACTGGTCGAACTTCGTGTTCAATCTGGTCTTCTGCGCGACCGCCGCGACAATCGTTTCCGGCGCAATGGCGGAGCGCTGCAAATTCCTCTCGTACTGCATCTACTCCGGCATCATCAGCGCGCTGATCTATCCGGTCGAGGCGCACTGGATCTGGGGCGGCGGCTGGCTCTCGCAGCTCGGCTTCCATGATTTCGCCGGTTCCTGCGCGATCCACATGGTCGGCGGTATTGCCGCACTGGTCGGCGCAAAGA
>JAGKVC010000013.1 GCA_021152595.1 Clostridia bacterium | reverse complement strand
CTGCAAAATACTATGACAAATATCAGAAGCCCATCCTCCAAAGAGATGCGATCCGTCTGCCCTCGACCTCCCCTGCAAATGCGGCGTGGAGTGTTGAGCGGCTTGTATCGGTCTGGCAGTGCATCCGGAACCGCATATAAAAACATCCGCTGAAATGTGCGTACATGCTTCATTTCAGCGGATGTTATCTGTTATGCGCAATGATACCGGATTACAGCCCGAGACGCTGTTCAAGCGCTTCGATCGGCATGGCACCGACCGCCTTCTTTGTGACCTTGCCGTCCTCAAAGAGCAGAAACGCCGGAATGCTGTCGATGCCGAACTTGACCGCAGGCTCCGCAGCCTCATCGACATTGACCTTGACGACCTTGAGATCCGGATATTTTGCATCAAGCTGTTCCAGTACAGGTGCCATCATCATGCACGGACCGCACCACGAAGCCCAGAAATCAACAAGCACCTTCCCCTTTTCGTCCAGCACCTCTGCATCAAATTCAGCAGCATCTTCAATATGAACAATAGACATGATTCAGTTCCTCCTTATTTTTCCTTATAGTATAGCCGGCAGTGGCAGTAGCCCTCAAATTCCGGATCGGCAATCTGCTCTCGGAATTCGAGACACATACATCGGTTTTCCTCGGTGCGCTGTAACCGACAGGGACATTATGCACACATGTATCATTCAGAAAGACAAATTTTCAAAATTGGGTATTGACAAATGCGCGGCAATATGATAGAATAAGAACACGGACAGAGGCGCGGACTTGATGAGTCCTGCCGGATGAGGGTGCCGAACCCGTGATCGCAGGATCAGATTCCGGCAGAAAAGGCAATTCCGCCGAAGTGACACCGAACGGCATCGGTGCTGCTGGGCGCGTACCGAAGAGGTGCGTGACTGTCACACGGTATTCTTCGGAATCCCATGTGGAGTGCTGACCGGGTTTTCGTTTTCCGGCTTTTAACCGTATCAAACCGGAAGCGAATCCGTTCATCTGCTCAATGTCCGCCATATCGTGGCGGATTTTTTTCTGCCTCAGGCTTAGATGTCTGTGCGTTACCCGTACAGGCGAATTTCAGAAACGGAGGACTTTATTTATGAAAGAATTTCGAGTCGGCATCATCGGTGCAACGGGCATGGTCGGTCAGCGCTTTGCGCTGCTGCTCGCAGATCATCCGTGGTTCAAGGTGACTGTTATGGCAGCATCCTCGCGCTCCGCAGGCAAGACCTACCGCGAAGCAGTCGGTGCAAGATGGGCATTCAAGGATCAGCCCATGCCGGAAAAATTTGCAGATCTGAAGATCTACGATGCAGGCGCAGATATTGAGAAGATCGCTTCTCAGGTCGATTTCTGCTTCTGTGCTGTCGATATGAAGAAGGATGCGCTCCGCGCACTCGAGGAGGCTTATGCAAAGGCTGAATGCCCGATCGTCTCCAACAACTCCGCACACCGCTTCACCGCGGATGTCCCGATGATCATTCCGGAGCTGAATCCGGAGCATCTCGAGATCATCGAATCCCAGAAGAAGCGTCTCGGCACAAAGCGCGGCTTCATCGCAGTCAAGTCCAACTGCTCCATTCAGAGCTATGTTCCGGCACTGCATCCGCTGCGCAAGTTCGGCATTACGCAGGTTCTCGCATGCACCTATCAGGCAATCTCCGGTGCAGGCAAGACCTTCGAGCGCTGGCCGGAAATGGTTGACAACCTGATCCCGTATATCGGCGGCGAGGAGGAGAAATCCGAGCAGGAGCCGCTCAAGATCTGGGGTACCATTGAGAACGGCGAGATCGTCAAGGCAAAGAGCCCGCTGATCACCACGCAGTGCCTCCGCGTTCCGGTTTCGGACGGTCACACGGCTGCTGTTTTCGTCAAGTTCGAGAATAAGCCCACTGAAGAGGAGATCAAGGCTGCATGGGCAGAGTACAAGGGCATTCCGCAGGAGCTCGGGCTGCCGCACGCTCCGAAGCAGTTCCTCAACTACTTCGAGGAGCCGGATCGTCCGCAGGCAAAGCTCGACAGAAATCTTGAGGGCGGCATGGCAATCTCCATCGGCAGACTGCGCGAGGACTCCCTCTTTGATTACAAGTTCGTCTGCCTCTCCCACAACACGCTGCGCGGCGCAGCAGGCGGTGCGGTTGAGCTGGCAGAGCTGCTCGCTGCAAAGGGCTACTTCGACTGATCTATCATAAGAAACGAGAAAAGGGGGTGCTGATATGCGGCATGTCTTCGTCTGTCCGATGAACGATACAATCGAGATCGCAGGCATCGAGATTTACAGCGATCTCAAAGTCTACGGCGGCATCACATTTGATACCTACGCACCGCAGGAGGCACCCGTTTATCCGTATGTTCCGGCATATTTTCAGGATTATAACCACCAGCGCGGTCCGCTCCGCAGCTTTCTGCGCGAGCATACCTACGGACTGAAGCCGCGGAACTATCTGCTTGCACTGCATGATGACGCGACCGATCTGGAAGCACATGCACTCAGCGAACTGCTGATTGCCTGCGGTGCAAAGGAAACGCTGATGGAATACCGTGCTTTTCTGCTCTCCTCGGCGGAACGCTTCATCGCAGTGACCGGCTCAAAGCGCGCGGTCACGGTGACGATGGTGCTGAACGATCAGGATGATACCGAGCGCATGTTCATTCCGGTGAACGAAGCAGGCTTCGATGCGGTCATGGATGCAATCCATACGCTCGATCCGGATGAAACGCTGCCTGTTTACCGCTTCGGTGTCGGCGAGGAGCTGCAAAGCATCGGCAAGCCTGCTCATGCAGGTGATCTTGTCCGGAACTTTGTCAAAATGCTTTGAATATACTATATGACTGGAGCGAGAGCTATGATTCTGAGTGAAAGCCTGATCCGCGTCAATGCAGACGGGGCACCTGCGCAGATTCCGGTCACACCGGGCAGCGTAACGCATGCCATGCTTGCCGATCTGCTGCATACCGATGTCACCGAGCGCCTGCGCGTTTCGGTCAATCCCCTGCAAGATGCATACGGTGCTGTTCTGTGCTTCTTTATTGATGCACGCGGCGGTGACCGTCAGCTTCCTGCGAATCCGCTCGGCACCTGTCTCTATCACACCGGATGTCCGATCTACGGCGACCTGATCTTCGCACTTTGCGAACAGGACAGCGATTCCGCAGCGGTCTCCGGCTTTGACAGAACGCAGTCTGAACAGCTCCGTACATGGCTTGATACGGATTTTGCTGCGTTTCTGCATGAATAATCTGATAATGAAAGGATGATATAGAATGAAGCCTGTGATTTTTACCGGTGCAGCAGTTGCACTCGTGACACCGTTCAATGCGGACGGTACTGTCAATTATGATGAACTTGCAAGACTGATCGACTTCCAGATCGAAAACGGCACCGATGCGCTCGTCATTGCCGGAACAACCGGAGAAAGCTCCACACTCTCCGAGCAGGAGCATATCGACGTTATCAAGTTTGCTGTCGAGCATACGAATCACCGTGTTCCGGTCATTGCCGGTACGGGCAGCAATGCGACCGAGACTGCCGTAATGCTCTCCAAGGAAGCAGAGGCAGCCGGTGCAGATGCACTCCTGCTCGTTACCCCGTATTACAACAAGACCACCCAGCGCGGTCTGTATGTCCACTACAAGACGATCGCTGAGAGCGTCAAGCTGCCGATCATCCTGTACAACGTACCGTCCCGCACCGGTCTCGGCATTGATGTCGAAACCGCTGCAAAGCTCGCAGAGATCCCGAATATCGCTGCGATGAAGGATGCTGTCGGCAACATCACCTATACTGCAAATCTGATCGAGCGCTGCGGTGACAATCTCACCGTTTACAGCGGCAATGACGATCAGATCGTTCCGATGATGAGCCTCGGTGCAAAGGGTGTTATCTCGGTGCTTTCCAATGTTGCACCGAAGGAGACGCATGATATGACCGCTGCGGCGCTTGCAGGTGATTACAAGACTGCGGCTGCACTCCAGCTCAAGTACCTCAAGCTGATCCACGCACTGTTCATCGAGACAAACCCGATTCCGGTCAAGGAAGCTGTCAACCAGATGGGCTTCGCTGCCGGTGCATGTCGTCTGCCGCTCTATGAAATGGCGGATGAGACCAAGGCTGTTCTCGTTGCAGAGATGAAGAAGCAGGGACTGCTCAAGTAAGAATCAGAATCAATGCCGTCTGGAGCAGATATTCAGACGGCATTGCAGTATTATCACATGAAAGGAATGAAAAATATGATACGAATTGCAATCAGCGGAATCTGCGGACATATGGGCAGAAATGTCTATGCGGCAGTTTCCGAACGCGAAGGCTGTGAGGTCTGCTGCGGCATTGATATCGGGGACGGCTCTGCACTGCCGGTTCCGGTTTACAAATCCCCTGCCGAAATGACAGAAAAGCCCGATGTCATTATTGATTACAGCCATCCGAACAGCCTCGAAGGTCTGCTTGCCTATGCGCAGGCAACCGGCACGCCGGTCGTACTGGCAACCACCGGTTATTCCGATGCACAGCTCGCACAGATTCAGGCAGCATCCGCAAATGTTGCGCTGTTCTCCTCGTTCAATATGTCGATCGGCATTCAGCTTCTGATTGCGCTTTCCAAGAAGGCGGCAGCGGTGCTCGGCAATCAGTTTGACGTTGAGATCATCGAGAAGCATCACAATCAGAAGATCGACGCGCCCTCCGGCACTGCATTGATGCTTGCAAACGCGCTCTGCGAAGAATATGAGCCGAAAAAGCATCTGGTCTATGACCGCCACAGCGTCCGCAAAAAGCGCGAGATCACCGAAATCGGTATGCATTCGATCCGCGGCGGCACAATCGTCGGCGAGCATGAGGTACTGTTCGCAGGTCCCGATGAGTGCATCTCCCTCAAGCATACGGCATCCTCGAAGCGCGTGTTCGCAGAAGGCTCTGTCAATGCAGCGCTCTTCCTCATCGGCAAAAAGCCGATGCTCTACAATATGACACATATGCTCGATGAGGCATAATTCATACATAGAAAACAATCCGCGGAATCAGCGTAAAAGCGTTGATTTCGCGGATTTTTCACAGTAAGTCGGATTTCACTTTGTCAGGCGGTCGATGCGGCTCTTTGTATCCGCAAGAACCTCCTCGGGTGTTACGCCGATGAAGTATTCGCCGTTTTCGTAGAGAATTTTACCGGCGCACATGGTCAGTCTGACATTCGCACGGTCGCCGTTGAGGACAAGGCTCTCCGGAATATGATGCGTCGGCTGGAGATTCGGCGCGTGCAGATCAATCTCGATGAGATCCGCCTGCTTGCCGGCTGCCAGAATATCGCAGTCATCCAGTCCCATTGCGCGCGCAGAACCGACCGTCGCCGCACGGAGCATCGAAGCAGCCGGAATTGCCGCAGCATCCATGTGACGCAGCTTTTGCAGCACCGCGCCGAGATACATTTCACGGAACATATCGAGCGCGTTATTCGATGCAGCGCCGTCTGTGCCGAGGGCGAGATTGACGCCCTCGCCCAATGCCTCCTTCAGCGGTGCGATGCCGCTTGCGAGCTTGGCATTTGAAGCAGGGCAGGAGACCATCCACAGACCGCTGCGCTTGAACACCGCGCGGTCCGCTTCATCAAACCAGACACCGTGGAAGCCGCCGCCGCCGTATTCCCAGAGTCCGATCGACTCAAAATACTGCGCAGGCGATGCGCCGTGGCGTTCGATGCACTCGCGCTGTTCCTTCTCGGTCTCGCTGATATGCGTGTAGACAGGCTGCTTTTCGGCATGTGCAAGCTCCGCAACGCCGCGGTGCAGACTCTCGTCACTGGTATATTCCGCGTGGAATCCGAGCCGGTAACCGATACGCGGATGGATATTCCGGAACTTCTGGAACTGATCGTTCAGACGCTCGACATCCTTTGCCGTGCCGTTGATGCTGCCGCAGAGAATGCCGCGCATACCGCACTCAATCGCTGCCTGCACGGTGCTGTCCGGATAAAAATACATATCGAAAAATGCCGTCGTGCCGGACGCGATATATTCAAGATTTGCAAGGCGGTCAAAGGCATAGACATCCTCGGCAGTCAGTCTGTCCTCATACGGAAAGACCTTCTCGAACAGCCATGTTTGCAGCGGCACATCCTCTGCAAAGGAGCGCAGAAATGTCATAGCGGAATGTGTGTGCGCATTCTTGAAGCTCGGCATCAGCAGGTTGCCTTTGACGTCGATTTCGCGCTCAAACGCCGGCAGCTCCGCAGGCGTTTTGCCGATATAGCTGATCTTGTCGCCGTCTGTCCACAGCTCACCGGACTGAACAGAGCAGTCCTCAGCCATTGTCATGATAGTTGCATTGTAAAAACGGATCATTGATATTCCTTTCTAAGCCGGTAAATCCGACAGCCGTTTGTATCTTCGCAGATCTGCGCGCTCAGCCCTGTCCGCCGACCTGCCACAGCGTCTCCTGCATGGACTCCACTGCGATCTGGATATTTGCAATCTCCTCCGCGGAATTTGTAAAACCGGCGGTTCCCTGCATGGTCAGGTAGGAGCCGTAATAATCAAGGAGCTGCTGCGCATGCGCCAGAATCCGCATAATCTGCGTATTTCCGAATTCCCGGTAAACCGGATCGGCAATCCGGTCATACTGGAAAAAGCTGATCATCTGCAAAAACTGCGTCATTACGCCGTAAAAGACCTGTTCCATCTGATCATAGAGCGAATCGGCACGCTGGACTTTATCCAGCTTTCTGCGCATCGCCTGCCGCTCATGAAAAATATTGATCTGCTGCTCAGCGTTTTGCAGCCAGTTTTTGACAGTCTCCCCGAAGACGCCGAGCGAGAATGTCCGCGCGGAATCGGAGACAAATGTATATTCCTTTGAGAGAATATAGCGCCGGAAATCCGAATCCATGCCGTTGTTTTTCAGCAGGTCAACCGTCAGGGCATAGTTCACCTTTGTATGGCTGCGCAGATGCCGCTTTTCCCAGTGCTGAATCTGACGGAGCGTTTTTTCTCCCCTGCCGTTTTTGCCCATAGATCCGTCTCCCTTTCGCCGTTTTGTCAGATCACCTTATGGATTTCGGTGATCGCCTGCCGGACAAGCTGCTCAAACTGCGGTGCAGCCTTGTCGCCTGCTTCCTTGACCTCTTCATGCGTCAGCGGATGCGGAGAAATGCCTGCCGCAAGATTGCTGATGCACGAAACGCCGCAGATTTCCATGCCGCAGTGACGCGCTGCAATCGCTTCAATCGCGGTACTCATGCCGACTGCATCCGCACCGAGCAGCCGGAACATCCGGATTTCTGCCGGCGACTCATATGCCGGACCTGCCGTCTGGACATACACGCCCTCTTTCAGCGGAATCTCTGCATTGACAGCGATTTTCCGGATAATCTGATTGAGACGCTTGCTGTAAATCTCGCTCATATCCGGAAAACGGACACCAAGCTTCTCGAGATTCTGTCCGCGCAGCGGCGAGGGCACAAAGCTCGAGATCTGGTCGGTGATCAGCATGAATTCGCCTGCGTGCATGCCTGCCTGAATGCCGCCTGCCGCGTTTGTCAGGAAAAGCACCTTTGCACCGAGCAGATGCAGCAGCCGAACCGGCAGAACCGCCTCCTGCGGCGTGTATCCCTCGTACATATGCACTCTGCCCTGCATCACCGCGACCGGCACGCCGTCGCAGTACCCGAAAACAAAGCGTCCTGCATGACCTGCGACCGTCGAGACCGGAAAATTCGGGATATCCGAATATGCAAGCGTTTCCTTCACATCAATTTTATCGGCAAATCCGCCGAGACCGGAACCGAGGATCAATGCAATCTCCGGCTTGAAGCTGATGCGCGCTTTCACAAAATCAAAGCATGCTGTAAGCTGTTCCTGTACCGTCATATCCGCGGCACCTCCTTATCATCACCTGTGCGAATCACCGGCTCCGGATTCTCCACCGGTACATCCGGATGCTCAATAATCTCTGCCTCCGGATTCTCAAAAACAGAGGTCTCCGGCTTTTCAAATGTGCCCTCGGGATTCTCCGGAACCGCATGCAGCGTCTCCGGTTCTGCCTCCGGCTTCTCGAATACGGCATCGAACTGTCTCAGACCGTTCTCCACCTGCTGTACACTCTCCGTCAGCCTGCGCTGGAGCCGGTCGCCGTGATAGCCGATCAGATTGATGCTGCGCTCCATTGTGTGCTGGAGTGCATCCGCCGTTTCATTCAGCTTTGCAATGACAGCGTCATTTGTTGTATCCGGCGAGAGATAGGCACCGATCTGACGCTCCATCGCGCTGATCTGGCTGCCCATCGTATCAAGGCTCTCTGTCAGCAGCTTGAGCTGTGCCGTCTGCATATTCGCAAGGGTATCCGATGTGTCGTTCAGTTTTTTCACCATATACGCGGAATAGCGCTCGACCTTGCCGTCCAGCGCATCGAGCTTCTGATCCATTTTGGTCAGAAAATCTGCAAGTGCATTTGCTGCTTCACTCATGAAAAGACCTCCTTTTCGTCAGATGCGGTTTATATTCAGTCTGCGTCAGCGCCGTAAAGATATACGCGCTGCTCCTCAGTCAGTGTGTCGATCTCGATGTCCATGCTTGTGAGCTTTCTGCGTGCGACCGCTTCATCGACCTCACGCGGCACATTGTTGAGCATGCTCTTCACATTGCCGCTGTTCTGAATCAGCCACTCCGCGCTGAGCGCCTGAATCGCAAAGCTCATATCCATGATCTCCGCCGGATGGCCGTCGCCTGCCGCGAGATTGACAAGTCTGCCCTCTGCAATAACGTAGATTGTCACGCCGTTCGGGAGCGTGTAGCCCATGATATTGTTGCGTGCCTCAAAGGATTTAACGGCGAGCTTTCTGAGCCCTGCCATATCGACCTCAACATCGAAATGTCCGGCATTGCAGAGGATCGCGCCCTCATGCATATTGAGGAAGCTGTTTTCCGTGATAACATGATTGCAGCCGGTGACCGTGACGAAGAAATCGCCGATTTTTGCTGCATCCTCCATTTTCATGACAGTGAAGCCGTCCATGACAGCCTCAATCGCCTTGACGGGATCAACCTCGGTGACGATGACCTTCGCGCCGAGTCCCTTTGCACGCATTGCAGCGCCCTTTCCGCACCAGCCATAGCCTGCAATGACGACCGTCTTGCCTGCGACAATGAGGTTCGTCGTGCGGTTGATGCCGTCCCAGACAGACTGTCCGGTGCCGTAGCGATTATCGAACAGATGCTTGCAGTCCGCATCATTGACAAGCATCATCGGGAATTTCAGTTCATTCGCCTTTGCCATTGCCTTCAGGCGAAGAATGCCGGTGGTAGTCTCCTCGCAACCGCCGATCACGTTCTCCAGATACTGCGGATACTCCTTGTGAATCAGCGTGACCAGATCGCCGCCGTCGTCAATGATGAAATGCGGCTGTGCCTCGATCACGCGGCGTGTATGCGCTTCGTATTCCTCCGGCGTGGTACCGTGCCATGCAAAGACGTTCAGTCCGCTGTGAACCAAAGCCGCTGCGACATCATCCTGTGTCGAAAGCGGATTGGAGCCGGTGATATACATTTCCGCGCCGCCTGCCGCCAGTACACGGCAGAGATACGCGGTTTTCGCTTCAAGGTGAATCGAGAGCGCAATGCGTTTGCCTGCAAAAGGCTTTGTCTTTGCAAAGTCCTCTTCGATTCCGCGCAGAAGCGGCATGTTGCTCTTTACCCACTGGATTTTCTGTTCGCCGCTCTCCCAGAGCGACAGGTCCCGGATTTCACTGTTCATTGATCTTTGCTCCTTTTCGTTATAGTTTTGCAGGTTGATTTCGGGAGAACCTGCATCAATCTCCGTTTTCCTGCTTCAATCTCTTTGTGCTGCCATTCATGCATATTACAGCGCCGCATGCAGTTCCGCATCTGTATACCGCTTGGATACAAGAACTGTATGCTGCGCCGGAAACAGCTCTTTGCAGATCTGCAGTTCCAGCGCCTGACGCTGCTCCAGATGTGCGATGATCCCTGCCTCGCCGCTGACGCCGTGCGCCTTTGCATAGGGCGATGCATCAAAGAAGCCGCAGAGTGCGGAAAACCACACCTCGTTTCCGGCTCCATCCGTCCGCTCCTTTCGCATCGCGCGCAGACTTTCCTGCACATTCTCCGTTTTCAGATAGATGATGCGGAAGTCCTTGTCCGCCAGTACATCGCGGATTTCACGGTAAAACGCCGTGATCTCTGCACCGGATGCATTCCGGTAAAGCAGCAGATCGGTCACAATATTCTGGAACAGCGCACATTCAAATATCATGCTGTCGCCGTTCCAGTCTGCAAACCGCCGCAGAACCACGGCACGGAAATCTTCCATCGGCAATCTGCCGTTGTAGATCTCATACTGTTCCAGATCCTTGTAAAGGGAAGTGTTCTCCGTCCGGATTTTCGTGTAACAGATGATTTTCCGATCGCCCTCTGAATACGTATTCGCTTCAATCTCTGCCGCAAGCTCCGGATACTTCGCCCTGACCGAACGATATTGCTGTCCGTCCGTCAGAGCGCACCATGCAAGCTCTGTCGGGCAGTAATCCCCCTCACGGAACGCCCTGCTTCCGCTGCACAGCGCCGAAAGCCTTGTGACCAGCGTACTTTTGCCGCTGCCCTGCAAGCCCTCTGCAAAATAATTCGTGTCAATCGCTCCTTTCATCATGTACACCTCATATTTTACCATAAATCACAATAAAAAGCAACGGCTGACAGAAAAAAATCCGTTCGGTCAGCCTGACATGCCGGATATCCGTACAAATCCCGTGCATTTCCGGCTTCATCTTCCATTTTTGCCGAACTACTTGACGAAACTGTGTTTTTGTAGTAAAATATATAAGGATACAAAGCGCCATTTTCCGGAATGCGGCAAATCCGCACAAATCCGGCGTTTTCGCTTTCTGCGGAAAACAGTGCGCTGAGACTGAAAAAAAGAGGTACAATGCTATGAATCTTCCGCAAACAGAACAAACCTCGCTGTTCGCTTCCAGAAATCTGACCATGCTCGTGGACTTCTATGAGCTGACCATGGCAAACGGATTTCTTGAGAACGGGCTCGGCGAAGTCACTGCCTGCTTTGACCTGTTCTTCCGCAAGGTCCCCGATCACGGCGGCTATGCGATTATGGCAGGTCTCGAGCAGGCAATCGAATATCTGAAGAATCTGCGCTTTACCGAATCCGACATCCGGTATCTGCGCGAGAAAAACATCTTCTCTGAGGCGTTTCTCAATTATCTTGCGGATTTTGAATTTTCCTGCGATGTCTGGGCAATCCCCGAGGGCACGCCGATCTTTCCGCATGAGCCGATCATGACCGTGCGCGGTCCGGCGATGCAGGCACAGTTTATCGAAACCATGCTGCTCCTGACCGTCAATCACCAGTCGCTCATTGCAACAAAGGCGAACCGCATCGTCCGCGCCGCTGACGGCAGACCTGTCATGGAATTCGGCTCGCGCAGGGCACAGGGCAGCGACGGCGCGCTCTACGGTGCAAGAGCCGCCTATATCGCCGGTGCAGCCGGTACGGCATGCGCAATCTGCGACCGTGAATTCGGTGTTCCGGCACTCGGTACAATGGCGCATAGCTGGGTACAGCTCTTCCCGACAGAGCTCGATGCATTCCGCGCCTATGCAAAGGTTTATCCGGATGCATGCACGCTGCTCGTCGATACCTTCCATGTACTGAAATCCGGTGTACCGAATGCGATTACCGTATTCAAGGAGCTGAAAGCCGCCGGTCATACGCCGCAGGGCATCCGCATTGACAGCGGCGATATTGCGTATCTCTCGAAAAAGGCTCGCATCATGCTCGATGAAGCAGGACTGCCGGAAGTCAAGATCGTTGCATCCAATTCGCTCGACGAATATCTGATCCGTGACCTGCTCGTGCAGGGCGCACAGATCGACAGCTTCGGCGTCGGTGAACGGCTCGTCACATCGCGCTCGGAGCCGGTCTTCGGCGGTGTCTATAAGCTCGCCGCGGCAGGCTCAAAGGAGGCGCCCGATGTCCTGACGCCGCGCATCAAGCTCTCGGAGAATGCTGTCAAAATCACGAACCCCGGCTTCAAAACACCGTGGAGACTCTTTGACAACGAGACCGGCATGGCAATCGCAGACGTCATCACATTGGCAGATGAAGTCATTGACGATACCAAGCCGTATGTCATCTTCGATCCAGAATTCACCTACAAACGCAAGACACTGACCAATTTCCGTGCGGTCAGGCTGCAAGTACCGGTCTTTGAGAAGGGCAGATGCGTCTACGAATCCCCCTCGATCGAGACCATGCGCACCTACTGCAGGGAACAGCTCGATACCATCTGGGATGAGGTCAAGCGCTTTGAAAATCCGCATGCATACTATGTCGATCTCTCCGAGCCGCTCTGGAAGCTCAAGCGCGAGATGCTCGACCGCTACTTCGCGGAATAACGAACGACGAAAGGAATACGCCGATGAATCTTCCGATCTACCGCATTCATATGGGACCTGCACGCTGCGCCGCCGATCTCACGGACGGCAGCGAACGCGGCGAATATGTCCCGCAGGATTATATCCTGCAAACACTCGGCAGACCGATGCGCTCCGTCAATCTGATGTACTGCTATTATCCGCTGGACGAATCCTTCCCGCTGCGCGCAAGAGACGCTTTTGCAGGCAAGGAGATCAAAAGCCAGTGGGACACGCCCTATGAGGACTATTTCCCCTATACAGGCGGCCTGAACGGCAGCAGGGACGGCGCTGTTTTTCAGCAGATGCAGGACATCCGCCGACACGGTCAGGATGTCACGCTGACGCTTGTCATTGATCCGAATGTCTCCGACGAACACCTCATTGCGATTGCAGAGGACTTAAAGCCCTACGGCAGAGTGCTTCTGCGCATCAACCATGAAGCAACCGGCGACTGGTTCGCCTTCAACAAGCGCGCAGACTATGCAGAGATCGCACAGTTCTTCGTCCGCGCCTGTGAGATCATCCGCGCGCATGCGCCGAATGTCCAGACAATCATCTGCATCGGCGGCATTGAGGATCCGGATGCCGATACCATGGTCAAGGAAGAAGAATTCTCCTGCACGGTTCCGGCTGCCGATATCTGGTCCGTCGATAAATATATGTCGCTGCACTGGGGCTGGCCCTACGATGTCGCACAGAAGGGCGGCAATTCTCATAACCGGCACAGCTACAAGGATGTCTATGACCTCACAAAGCGCTCATTCCGGCGGTTTACCGAGCTCAACGGCGGTGAGACAAAGCCGATGGTCATGAGTGAATTCAATGCGGACGGCGATGTCACCGGTCCCTATGATCAGTGCGATATGGTGGACGGTTTCTTCCGGATGGTCAAAGAAGATCCCGAAGACTGGCTCACCGGCATCAACTTCTATCAGTTCCGCGACAGAGGCAGACTCGGACTCGAAACCGAGGATCCGAATCACCCCGATACCGGCATTCCGCAGCCTGTCATGCAGACATTCAAAAAATGGATCAATGATCCGCTGTTCCTGCCGGAGATGCTCGAATGCGGCGAGACGGCACTCCCCGTCACACTCCGCTGGGGCAATGCCGACGACGCGGAAGGTCTTGCGATCAAGCTGCATATCGAAGCAGCTCCGCATTTCTGCGAGCTGTACTTCGAGGATGACAATAACTACATGATCGAATTCAACGGCAAATGGTTCTACAAAGCACCGGAGACGAAATTCGTTGATCTGATGCCTGCATTCTTTGAAAAGCGCCTGAATGCACCGGTCGAAATCACGCTCCGGCTCTTTGCGCCGCCTGCAAGCGGTCTCAATGATCTTGAGCGCCCTGACGGTCTCATGAACAGCTATACGACCGTCACTGCACTGCCGAAGCTGCGCCTTGAATATGCACCTGTGGAGCCTGCCCGTGAATAAGATTCTGTATGTAACCGATCTCGACGGGACGCTTTTGCAGCCCGATGTCACAATCTCCGATGAGACTGCTTCGATCCTGCAAACGCTGCTCGAAGCAGGGCTTCCGCTGACCGCGGCGACTGCACGCACCAGCTTTTCCGTTATGCCGATCCTGCGCGGACTGCCCTTCCGGCTGCCGCTGATCCTGCAAAACGGCGCGGTGCTGCACGATCCGCAGACAGACCGCATCGTCGCGGCGGCTTCCATCGCACCGGATGTCTATTTGCAGGTACTCAGCATCTACAAAGAGCATGGCTTCAACGGCTTTGTCTTCTGTGTGCCGGAGGATCATCTGCGCTGCTGCTATACTGAGCTGACAACGCCCCACATGCAGCGCTATTACACCGAGCGCCGCGAAAACTATAACAAGCCGTTCGATCAGGTCGATACGCTGCAAATGCTCGCGGAACGCAATCCTGTGTATCTGTCGCTCAATGCCCCGAAGGCAAAGCTCGATCCGGTCTATGATGCATTGCAGGCTGTCAAAGGCATTTCCGTTGCATATTACCGCGATGTCTATGAAACCGATATCTGGTATCTCGAGGTTTCTGCGCCGGATGCTTCCAAGTATCACGGCATTCAGAAGCTCCGGAAAATGACCGGTGCCGAACAGGTTGTCGGCTTTGGTGACAATCTCAATGATCTGCCGCTGTTCAGGGCATCCGATCTGAAAATCGCGGTCGGCAATGCTGCGGAGGATCTCAAGGCGCTTGCCGATCTCGTCATCGGGAAGAATACCGAAAACGCCGTCGCTCATTATCTGCAATCACATTACCGGAAAGGCGCACTATGAAAAACAAGATTCTTTCTGCACTGCTGCTCTCTGCGGTGCTGCTCTGCACAGGATGTGCCGGTCAGACCGGCTCCTCCTCCGCCGACGAAACATCTGCTGCCGCCGGTCAGACGGATACAGCACCGGAAACCGCATCTTTGACGGACGCGCCGGAAAGCGCAGATACACCGGTCACAGATGCCGAAGCACTGCCGATCCTGACAGATGCACCGGCAGTCAGCGAAGATGCGGAAAAGCCTGTCACCGATCCGCCTGCGCAGGATGACAACGGTGAGGCTTCCCCCTTTGAGAGCGTAATGATCGAGGGACAGTTTACCGCAACCGTCCGCGCAAAAATGCCGGACTATGTTTCCGATGAGGAGACTGTTCAGGCTGCTGTTTTGCAGCTCTTTCAGGATATCCCGTTCTTTATCCGGCTGACACCTGAGATATGCGATCAGATCGAAGTCGGTGAAACTTATGTGTTCCATATCCCTCAGCAGGAATTGACGACCGAGAAAACCAATCTCTTTGACGGCAATCTGCTCTCACCCGATGCCGTGATCCGCTCCTATGCGACGATTGACAGCGTCCGCGCACCGCAGGAGAATGAGTACGGTCTCGATACATGGAACGTCACCTATCAACCCGTATCATAAACGGTTCTGATTCCGGAACCGAATAAAGGAGAATACACATGAAAAAACTGATGCTTGGAAACGAAGCATTCGCCAGAGGTCTTTATGAGGCAGGCTGCCGGTTTGCATCCAGCTACCCCGGTACCCCCTCCACCGAGATCACCGAGACGATTGCAAAGTACGACGAAGTCTATGCAGAATGGGCTCCGAATGAGAAAGTCGCTGTTGAATCGGCACTGGGCGCTTCCTTCGCAGGCGCAAGAGCCTTCGCTGCGATGAAGCATGTCGGTCTCAATGTTGCTGCCGATCCGCTCTATACTGCGGCTTATACCGGTGTCAACGGCGGTCTGGTCATTGCAGTTGCAGATGATCCCGGTATGCATTCCTCGCAGAATGAGCAGGATTCCCGTCACCATGCAATCGCATCCAAGGTGCCGATGCTCGAGCCCTCTGATTCGCAGGAGTGCAAGGATTTTGCAATTCTCGGCTATGACCTTTCCGAGGAATTCGATACACCGGTGCTGATCCGTACCGCCACCAGAGTCGCACACTCCCAGAGTGCGGTCGAGCAGCTCCCGAGACAGGAAAAGGAACTCAAGCCCTACGCAAAGAATCCGCAGAAGTACGTCATGGTGCCTGCAAATGCAAAGGGCCGTCACGTAGTTGTTGAGGAGCGTACCAAAAAGCTCATCGCCTATGCGGAGACCGCTCCGATCAACAAGGTTGAGGACAACGGTTCTGAGATCGGTGTCATCACCTGCGGCGCTGCTTATCAGTACGCGAAGGACGCACTCGGCAGCAAGGTCAACTATCTGAAGCTCGGCATGACCAATCCGCTGCCGGATAAGCTGTTCCTCGATTTTGCCGCAAAGTGCAAGACCGTCTACATCATTGAGGAGCTGGACGGCATCCTCGAGCAGCACGCAAAGGCTCTGGGCATCGACTGCAAGGGCAAGGAGATCTTCGGCTGCATCGGTGAGCTCAATCAGGTCATTATCGCGGAAAAGCTGCTCGGTACAACACCGGAGGTCACACCGTATCCGGAAAATCTGCCGATCCGTCCGCCTGTCATGTGTGCCGGATGTCCGCACCGCGGCGTGTTCTATACGCTTGCAAAGCACAAGATCACCGTTTCCGGCGATATCGGCTGCTATACGCTCGGCGCTGCAAAGCCGCTCGAATCCATCGACTGGACAATCTGCATGGGCTCCTCTGTCTCCTGCCTGCACGGCTTCAACAAGGTGCTCGGCGAGAAATCCCAGAATAAGACCGTCGCTGTGATCGGTGACTCGACCTTTATGCACACCGGTCTCAATTCGCTCGTCAATGTCGCATACAATGCATCCAACTCGACGGTCATCATCCTTGATAACTCAATCACCGGCATGACCGGTCACCAGCAGAACCCGACCACCGGCAAGAACCTCAAGGGCGATCCGGCTGCTGCCGTCGATCTCGAGGCACTCTGCCATGCAATCGGCATCAAGCGTGTCCGCGTTGCAGATCCGTATCACCTCGCAGAAATGGAAAAGGCAATCACCGAGGAACTCGCTGTCGATGAGCCCTCTGTGATCATCAGCCGCCGTCCCTGCGCACTGCTGAAATATGTCAAGCACAATCCGCCGCTCCACGTCGATACGGACAAGTGCAAGAGCTGCAAGATGTGCCTGAAGCTCGGCTGCCCTGCGATCTCCATGAAGGACGGCAAGGCCTGCATCGACCATACACAGTGTGTCGGCTGCGGCATCTGTGAGGAGCTTTGCAAATTCGACGCAATTCAGAAGTAATCGAAATCATTTAGACACGTAATACAACATGAAAGAGACATTGCAATATGAAACGAAAAACACAAAGAAAAATCCGGCAGATCTACTGCCCGTACTGTGATATCCTGCTCGAATATCACGGCGCGCACCGCATCCAGCTCGGCAGATACGGCTGGTTTATTGAGCACTGGGAGCATCTGCTCGCCGGCTCGCTCAATGTGCAGCTCTATGTCTGCCCGAAATGCGGAAAGATCGAAATGTTCCGTGAAAGAAAATGAGGAAATACCATGCCGCTGAATTATGAAAAGCTCTCCCCGAAGGGGAAATTTATCCGCACCTGTATCTGTGTGCCGATTCTGCTTGCGCTGCTCTTCGGCACGCTCTGGTTCCTTGCAACGCACTTTACACTCGGTCCGCGCTTTATCATCAAGGCGTCGGTCGCCGTTGTGCTTTGCGTCGCAGTCGCTGTCTGGCAGCTCATCACAACCTATAAAGCGTGGAAAGATGATGAGGGCTACTATTGACGGATCGTGAGATCCGCAGCCCGTACCGCAGACAGATCTGCGGCGACGGATGAAATCTGAATGAATATCAAGAGGTATTGAATATGGAAACAAAATCTGTTATGATCGTCGGCGTCGGCGGACAGGGTTCCCTGCTCGCAAGCCGCATCCTCGGCAACGTGCTGTTGCAGCAGGGCTTTGCCGTGAAAGTCAGTGAGGTTCACGGCATGTCGCAGCGCGGCGGCTCCGTCGTCACCTATGTCAAGTACGGTGATGCCGTCTACTCCCCGACCGTTGAGAAGGGCGAGGCAGATGTCATCATCTCCTTTGAGCTGCTCGAGGCTGCCCGCTGGGCAGGCTACCTCAAAAAGGGCGGCAAGATCGTCACCTCGACACAGACGCTCGATCCGATGCCGGTGATCACCGGTGCGGCATCCTATCCGCAGGGCATCATCGAGAATCTCAAGTCCATGAACATTGATGTCACCGCTGTGGATGCACTCTCCCTCGCGGAGCAGGCAGGCAGCGCAAAGGCTTCCAATGTCGTGCTGATGGGCGTTGTCTCCAGAAAGATGGACTTTGATGAGTCCGTCTGGCAGGAGGCGCTGAACCAGTGCGTGCCGGAAAAGTTCATCGAAATGAACCGCAAGGCATTCGCACTCGGCAGAGACGCTTAATTTCCGGAACATCTCCGCTTTATGTCAGTGCGCTGCACGGCACAAAGATCTGCGGAGACTGTATCCCCATGATCATGGAACAGAAACACGGAAATACTGACGCATACTGTAAAACATTGCAGGAGCTCGATTTCCGTCTGCGCAATATGATGTAACAGATGTACATGCACAATTACATACGAATCAGAAACAGACGGAAATCATTATATTTGAAAGGAATGAACCCCAATGGCAAAGTATTGGCAACCGGACATTGAAACAATGTCCCCCGAAGACATGAGAAAGCTCCAGAATGAGCGCCTCGTCAAGCAGGTAAAGCATGTCTACGAAAACGTCCCCTACTACAAAGATCTCATGGACAAAAAAGGCGTAAAACCGGAGGACATCCAGTCTGTTGACGATCTGCACAAGCTGCCGTTTCTCTCGAAAGCCGGTCTGCGCGAGGCATATCCCTTCGGGCTGCTCGCAAAGCCGCTCTCCGACTGCGTCAGAATCCACTCGACCAGCGGTACAACCGGCAAGCGCGTTGTTGCTTTCTATACCCAGCATGACGTTGATCTCTGGGAGGACTGCTGTGCCAGAGCCATTACCGCAGCAGGCGGCAATGAGGATGATGTCTGTCAGATCGCATACGGCTACGGTCTGTTCACCGGCGGTATGGGACTGCACGGCGGCTCGCACAAGGCAGGATGTCTGACGCTGCCGATGTCCTCGGGCAATACCGAGCGCCAGATCCAGTTTATGCGCGATCTCGGTGCGACAATCCTTTGCTGCACACCTTCCTATGCTGCATACATCGGCGAAACGCTGCACGACATGGGACTCACTCCCGATGATATCAAGCTGAAGGCAGGTATCTTCGGTGCAGAGCCGTGGACAGAGGAAATGCGCCGCTCCATCGAGAAATCGCTCGGCATCAAGGCTTATGATATCTTCGGTCTGACTGAGATTTCAGGTCCGGGCGTTGCCTTTGAATGTGAGGAGCAGTCCGGCATGCATATCAATGAGGATCACTTCATTCCTGAGATTATTGATCCGGAGACCGGCGAGGTACTGCCGGAGGGATCTGTCGGCGAACTCGTCTTTACGAGCATCACAAAAGAGGCATTCCCGCTGCTCCGCTACCGCACACGCGATCTCTGTGTGCTTTCGCGAAAAAAATGCTCCTGCGGCAGAACCCTGATCAAGATGGCAAAGCCGATGGGCAGAAGCGATGATATGATGATCATCCGCGGCGTCAATGTATTCCCATCGCAGATCGAGACCGTCCTGATCGAGCAGGGCTACTCCCCGAACTATCTCATCGAGGTGGACCGCAAGAACAATACCGATACACTCGATATCAGCGTGGAAATGAATCCGGATCAGTTCTCCGATAAGATGAAGGACGTTCAGGATAAGGAAAAGGCACTCGCTGGTGCAATCAAGACCATGCTCGGCATCAATCCGAAGGTACATCTGGTCTCGCCGAAAACTCTCGCGCGCAGTGAGGGCAAGGCTGTCCGCGTCATTGACAGACGCAAGCTGCACGACTGATTCATAAATAATCTTTCTGAACGGAGTAATATACGCAATGAAAAAACATCATGGAATGACAATTATCACCGCTGCGCTGCTGCTCACCGGCTGCGGCTCTGCCGCTGTTCAGACAGACGGAACCTATGTCAATATCAACGGAACCTATAACTATAACGACGACTTCCGCAGTGATCCCGATGCTGCGATCAGCAAGGTCATTGCCGAGACCGATCCGGAACCGAGCGACACGATCACGCTTGAAAACGGAAAATTCACGATCAAGCAGAATCTCGCAGCAAACAGCGCCGTAACATGGAACGGCAGCTACGCCTTTGACAATGCCATGTTGAAATTCGGCTACGAAGGTGCGAATGAAAGCGCATTCGCAGACCGGATCCCGAAGCTCAACGAGACCGGATCCTATCCGTCGCCGGTGATGCCGAGAGTCTATCT
Source organism: Clostridia bacterium (assembly GCA_021152595.1). Lineage (GTDB taxonomy): Bacteria > Bacillota > Clostridia > Oscillospirales > Ruminococcaceae > Firm-04. The sequence goes on along the minus strand of JAGKVC010000013.1, from coordinate 10,308 downwards.
CTCCGACAGCGCGATCTACAGCTCAAAGCTGCCGGTCTTTCTGTTCCGCGATAAGGACGCACCTGCTGCCATTGAACGGCACGGCGATTTTCTCTGTGTACCTGCCTTCGGCTTCAAGCTCGACGGCAGCTATGAAGGCAGCGCGGATTTCGCTGTCAACTATGATATCGAGGCAGCCATACGCGAAGACAAATACTCGATCGCGTATTATGATCCCGATATTGAGCAGTACACGGAGCAGATTTCGGAAGAATCCGTTGAAGCCGGACTGAGCATGATGCGTCTGCGCTACAATATCGCGCCGGAGGAGCCGCTGCAGTTCCGTCTGCAATTCTCCGACGGCAAATGGGAAATGAACGCAGGCGACGGCCGCACATTCAGCAAGGGCAATTATGTCGAAAGCAAACAGCATCCCGGATTCATCGCCATGTATCTGGATCCGGAGGACGCAGGCACACCCGGCATTATGAAGGACATCTATCCGCTGTTTATCTATATCGACGGCTATTCAATTTACTATCCGGGGTTTGTCAGAAAATGATATCCCCGTCAAAAAGGAGGATTCTCATGGATACGATCAAGCAAATCTCGATTTTTGTGGAAAATCAGCCCGGAAAGCTCGCGGAGCTCACCCGCCTGCTCGCCGATGCCGACATCGACCTGCGCACGCTGAGCCTTGCGGATACACGCGATTTCGGCATTCTGCGCGTTATCGTCAACAAGCCGGACGAGACTGAAAAACTCCTCAAAGCAAATGAGTGGACTTATAAAACCGCTGAGGTCATCGGCGTCAAGCTCCCCGACAGACCGGGCGGCGTTGCGGAGGTACTCGAGGCGATCAATGAGGCAGGCGTCAATGTCGAGTATATGTATGCATTCGTCAACCGCATCCCCGGCAGAGCTGATACGGTGTTCCGTGTGGACGATATTGCTACGACGATCAGCGCGCTGAAAGCGAAGGGCATCGAGATCCTGACGCCGGAGGAAGCCTATAACGGCTGATTCCATCAGGTGAAAATCGTCGAAATGCTGAAATCTGCTGAATTCTGATGCCAGCCCTTGACAAGGCGCGGCAGATTGTGTATAATAATATTACAGATAAATTGCAGCTCTGCTTTGCAGAAATGCGAATAACAGCGCCGGATTCCCCTGCTGCGGCGGAAATCCGTGCGGATTGGAGTGTGTAACATGAGCATCTTTGATAAGGTCAGTGATGTTGGACGCGGATTGAGCGAGAAAGCTTCTAATGTATCTGAAGTCAGCAATCTCAAGCGCAAGATCCTCTATGAGGAAGAGCGTATCGTTGAGATTTTCGCAGATCTCGGCAAGAAATACTACAAGAATCCCGATGAGGATCCCTCGGTATTCCGTGCCCTCTGCGATGACATTGATGCACGCCGCCGCCGCATCAAGAAAATGAAGTTCGAGCTGAATACACTGCGCGGCTACAAAATGTGCCCGAAGTGCGATGCGGAAAACAGCGAGAAAAACATCTTCTGCGGAGTCTGCGGTGCGCGACTGCCCGATCCGGAGGACGAGGACTTCACCTCCCTCGAGGAAAACGATTATTATACCGAAACCAGCAATCAGTTCTTCAATGCAGACAGCACCGGCAATATCGGCATCTGATCCGCGGAAGACTGCACTTGTACAGCGTCCTGAAAAGCCATAGTATCGTAAAAAATACTATGGCTTTTTTATATTATCAGAAAAGGATGAAGAGAGTAACGCCATGAAAAAAGCATTGAAAATCATCGTCAAAATTCTTTTGATATTGCTAATTATTACAATATTGCTTCTTGCGGTCTGTTTCTTCTATCAGATGCATGCGCGCAAGGCGGACAAGGAATATCTCGAACAGCACGATCTGCTGCATTATTATGATGCCGGCGATTATCAGATGAACATCTGCAAATTCGGGGACGGCGCACATCAGCTCATCGTCATGCCCGGCAGCGGCGATGCAGAATTCACCGCAGATATGCGCGATTTTGCCAAGTACCTCAGAGACGATATCAGCCTTGTCGTGGTCACGCGCCCGGGCTACGGCGTCACCGAGGAAACCGACGCCGAAATCACCGCGAAATATATCGTTGACAGCACACGCACGGCGCTCAGGAATGCCGGTATCGAAGCGCCCTATACGCTCATGCCCCATTCCATGAGCGGCATGTATGCGACCTACTGGGAATACACCTATCCCGAGGAGATCGACAGCATGATCTTCCTTGATACGATCAATCCGGCAACAATGGAGGATACCGAGGAAGATCAGAAACAATACCGCACGCCCCTGCTCTATCAGATACTCTACAAGCTCGGCGTGTACCGTTCGTTCAATGATATATTCGTCTCCGCATATCGGGACGAATTCACCGCGCTCTTCAACTATAATCCGAAGGAGTATTCCCGTTCCATCATCAATGAGATGATGAATTTCAATCAGAATATGCGCGCGGCGTGGAGTCTGATCAAAGAGGATGAGATCCCGAAGCTCTATGTCTCGACGGATTTTGAGACATTCGAGGATGCAGAGGCGTTTGTCACCGCGCTCTATGACATGCCGGATCCCGATGCGGCACAGAAATGGTGGGATGCACAGCAGACCGAGACGGAAATCGCATACCGCGAAAAACGCGCCGCGTATCTTGAATCAATCGGAAACTGCGAGGTTGTCAATATCCCCGGAAGCCACTTCATCTACAATCAGAAGCCCGAAGAAGTCGCACAGGTCATTGCGGACTTCGTGGACAAGCAGAATTAAGAATACAGGATCCCCGAGGCGGACAAACGGTCGCTTCGGGGATTTTTTTGCCGCCTGATTCTAAGCACCGGCGCTGCTGCATAGGATGTACCAAGACAGGCGAAAGGCGGTTTCCTCTCATGACAATCAAAAGCAAATTCCGCGATGCGCTCCCCTATCTCCCGAATCCGCTGCGGCAGGCAATCAGCCGGATCCCCGAAGCCGAAACGGCAGAGATCAGCGAAATCCGGCTGCGGCTCGGCAAGCCTTTACAGATCGTTTGCGCAAACCGCGCCTATTCGCTCTCCGAAACAGGATTGCGTCAGCCGCCTGACCGGACAGGCGTCACCGTTACGCGCGTGATGCTCGATGCTTGTTTTCAAAGCATCTGCGCGCATTCCGTCCATAGCTGGCAGGCGGCGATCCGGCAGGGATTTGTCACGATCGCCGGCGGTTGCAGAGTCGGGCTCTGCGGTACGGCAGTCATACAGAATCGCAGGCTCGAGACAATCCGCAATATCAGCGGCATGAATATCCGAATCGCTTCGGAACGGATCGGATGTGCGGAACCGGTCTTTCAGCGGACGCAGTCAGCGCTGCAAACAGGCGGTCTGCTGATTGCAGGCGCTCCGGCTTCCGGTAAAACGACGATTCTGCGCGATTTATCCCGCATTCTCGGGGACAGGCATAAGGTCTGCATCCTCGATGAACGCGGTGAAATTGCAGCCGTGCAGAACGGGATGCCGCAGTTTACACTCGGAATGCAGACGGATGTCTTTGACGGGTATCCGAAAGCGGATGGGATTGAGATTGCCGTGCGCGTGATGTCGCCGGATTATCTCATATGCGACGAGATCGGCGATGCTGCGGAGACAGATGCACTTCTGCAATCCCTGCACACGGGCGTAAAGCCGATCGTCTCAGCACATGCAGGCAGTCTGGCAGAGCTTCGGATGCGTCCGCAGGTCAAAAAGCTCATAGATGCTGGCGTTTTTGCATATCTCATCCTGCTTGGAAGTGGTGTACAGTGCGGACAGGTCCTGCAAGCAGAGGCGCTCCGGCGCAGTGCCGGATGAAGCTGACCGGCGCACTCATGATTCTGTGCTGCGGCGTGCTCGCAGGCTGCTCTGCGGCACGGAATCTCGAACAAAAGGCGGCGGATCTCCGGCTGCTGCGGCAAATGGTCACGGCGATGATGCAGGAGCTGTCCGCCTCTCTGCCGCTGACCGGCGATCTGATCCGGCACCTTGCAGAGATGCAGACATTCCGGACGCTGCGTTTTTTACAGCAGGCGGCACAGGATCCGGAGGCATTTCCGCTTTGCTGGTTCGATGCGGTTGAACACGACCGGACGCTTTCTCCGGAATCGGCAGAGGTGCTGTGCGGAATCGGACAAACACTCGGCAGCACGGCGCTCGACGGTCAGCTTGCGGCGCTGTCTCTCGCGCTTGAACGGCTCAGCGTATTACAGTCTGATGCCGAAAACACCGCCGTGAAAAAAGGAAATCTCTATCGCAGTCTCGGGATACTCGGCGCAATCTTCGCTGCAATACTTTTACTGTAAATCCACGGAAACGGAGCGGTTGACATGGACATCGACCTGATATTCAAGGTCGCAGGCATCGGGATCATTGTCGCGGTGCTGAATCTCGTGCTGAAACGCGCGGAGCGTGAGGAGCAGGCAATGCTCACAACACTTGCAGGGCTCATCGTCGTGCTGATGCTCGTGATCACGGAGATTCAGGCGCTGTTTGATACTGTCAAATCGGTGTTCGGGCTATGGTGACGGTATTTCGCACGGCAGGACTGGCTGTTACGGCGGTTCTCATCGCAAAGCTCGTCAGGAGATATACCGAGGAACAGGCGCTGCTGCTGACGCTGCTCGCAGGTGTCGGAATCACGGCGGCGGCTGTGCTTGCTGTCACGCCCGTTCTCAATGAGATCGACATGCTGCTGACGAAAGGCGGTCTGTTGCCCGAGCAGACCGCATGCATCGCAAAGGCCGCCGGTATCTGCTGCGTCACACAGCTCGCTGCCGATGTGTGCAGGGACGCCGGAGAATCTGCTGTCAGCTCCGCTGTCACGCTCACGGGGAAAATCGCGCTGATTCTGTTGATTCTGCCGCTGCTGCATCCGCTTCTGACACAGCTTCAGGAGGTGCTTTCATGCGTTTCTGCATTCGGATAATTGCGGCAGTCTCGATCGGGCTGATGCTGCTCTGTTTCGGAATCCCCTGCTGCGCCTATGATGCTTCGCCGCAGGATGCACTCAGTGATGCGGCACAGTCGATCGAAATACCGGATGATGTACAGGATACCTTTGACAGCATCGGGATCGAACCGGAGAATCCGGAGTCGCTGCTCACGCTCTCTCCGGAAAAGCTGCTGCAAAGGCTGCTCGGAACTGTCAGAGAGGAAGCCGCTGCGCCGGTAAAGCTCTGCGGCATTCTGCTGACACTGACTATGCTTTCGACGCTGCTCGGTTCACTCGGGGATGCAGCAGCAGGCGGCACGCTCCGGCGCGGATTTGATATGCTCTGCACACTGATCTGCATCGGGGCTGCTGCAAAACCGCTCTGCGGCTGTCTGATCCGCACCGCAGATGCGCTCGATACCGGTCAGGTGTTCATGTCGGGATATGTGCCGGTGTTCGGGGCATTTATCGCGGCTGGCGGTCAGGTCGCAGGAAGCGCCGCCTATCAGGTATTCGTTCTGTTTCTGACGGAAGGCATCATGCAGCTCATGCACAGCGCACTGTTTCCGCTGCTGCAAATGTCAGCGGCGCTCGGGCTTGCAGATGCGGTCAATCCGGCGCTTCAGCTCGGCGGATTTGTCCGCGGCATGCAAAAGGCGGTGACATGGCTGCTCGGATTTGTCATGGCAATGTTCTCGGCGCTGCTCTCCGTGCGCGGGATTGTCGCTTCGGCTGCGGATTCGCTTGCATCGAAATCGGTCAAGCTCCTCGCATCCGGTCTGATTCCGATTGTCGGAAATGCAGTCTCCGATGCATACGGTACCGTGCAGGGCAGCATCCGGCTGATGCGCAGCGGCATCGGTGCATGCGGCATTCTCGTGATTCTCTGGCTCACAATTCCGCCGCTGGTCTCACTGACACTCTATCGCATTGTATTCCGGATCAACGGGATCTTTGCTGAAATGGCAGGCACAAAGCCGCTGCCGCAGCTCTATCAGAATATGCAGGCGGTGCTTTCGGCAGCGTTTGCAATGCTTGTCTGTTTTGCGGTCATGATGATCGTATCCTCGGCGGTCATGCTGCTGCTGCTCGGCACATAATTTTTCGGAGGGATGGATATTGGATACAATCCGCACAACGGTATTGTTTGCATGCTGTACGGCGCTCGGACTGACACTCGCGGAACAGCTCCTGCCGGCCGGACAGTTTGCAAAGCAGATCCGCATGATCACCGCAATCCTCATGATGACGGCGATTCTCGTCCCGCTTGCAAAGCTCGATCTTTCGCAATTCCGCATCAAGCTGGAATATTCCGGATCACAGGCAGCGGATTTGCAGGCAGTCGCAGACGAAATGCAGGAACAGGCTGCGGCGGAAAGCATCCGGAATGCACTGAACCGCGCACTGTCAGAGCATCAGGTCAACTGCCGCGTGCTGAAGGTTTCGGTGCATATTCAATCAGACGGATGCATATCTATCAATGAGGTCACCGCAGAGGGCAATCTGCTGACGGGCGCTGTCTTTCTGCATGAATGGCTCGGGGATGATGTCACCGTGACAGAAGGAGGCATGCCGGATGCACCGGACGGATAAGCTCAAAGCGCTGCTGAATCAGGAGAACAGGCTCCGGCTCATTCTGCTGCTCGGCATCTCAGGCATTGCACTGATTCTGCTCTCCGGACTGCTGCCGAAGCGTCAGAACGAACTGCCGCGTGCGGAACCGCCGCCTGCTGTCTCCGAACAAGATCCGGATGCCTACCGCATTCAGCTCGAGGAACGCCTCACCGATCTGCTTTCGGATATGGACGGCGTCGGGCAGGTACATGTGATGATCACAGTATCCGGCACCGGCGAACAGATCTATGCTTCGGAGATCAGCGAATCACACAGCGAACACGGCACACAGTCCTCGGCATCACCGGTCCTTCTGCGGACAAACGGCAGCGAATCGGCACTGATCGCCGAGACGCGCACACCGGCTGTCTGCGGTGCGGCGATCCTTTGCGCAGGCGGCGGTCATGCGGCAGTGCAGGAGCGTGTCACAAAAGCTGCCGCGGCACTGCTCGGGATTCCGGTCAGCTCGATCTACGTCGGAGCGATAAACAAAGCATCACCTGCGGATTCAAATACACACGCATACAACTGAAAGGGGTATTTCTATGAAAAAACCGACCATGATTATCGGAAGAAAACAGATCGTCCTCAGCGCCCTGACACTTGTTCTCGGCGCGGCGGTCTATCTCAACTATGTGCTTGCGGACGGCAACGGGCTCTTTCCGGCAGGATTCAGCGCAGCACCGGCAGAACTCGGCGCTGCCGCGGAACCGGATGATCTCGCAAGCTACGGCACTGCTGAAATGGTCAGCGCAACGCCCTCGCAGGCGGATTACTTTGCACAGGCGCGGCTTGATAAGCAGACCAGCCGCGATTATGCCGTTCAGACACTCCAGAGCATCATCGGCGGCGGCGACCTCAGCAACGATGAAATGGTTACCAATGCGATCGACGCGGTCAGTATCTCCAAACAGATGAAAAGCGAAAGTGTCATCGAAAGCCTGATTCTCTCGCAGGGATTCCGCGACTGCGTCTGCTGGCTCGACGGCGCGACCGCAAAGGTCGTCGTCGAAAGTGACGGGCTCGAGGCGGCACAGGCGGCTGCAATCAAGGAAATCATACTCGCGGAATCCGATGTTCCGGCGGAGGGAATCCGGATCTTTGAGGTCGCGGCAGGCACGCCTGCGGACGCTGTTCCTGCTGAATAAACACCTGTGCGCTCATAATACACATATTTATGCAAATTTCATAAAATGGATGATATGTCCCGCAATAAAAAAATATTTTTAAGATTTTGCGTCTTTTTTTCAAAAAAGGTTGTACGAAATCAAAAAATATGTTATAATAGAATATGTATATATGCAGACGGATCGGCAGGCGCGGTCCTGCCGCCTGTCTGCGACAAGGATTCAATCCAGGGAGGATATCAAAATGAGCAATGCTTATCCCAAGAAAGCCACAACATCCGGCGAAGTGAAAATCTCCGAGAATGTAATCCGCTCCATCGCAGGCGTCGCCGCAAAGGAAACAGAAGGCGTTGCCGAGCTCGCTGAGCTTCAGCGCACTGTGCTGATGCCTGCCGCTGCACCCGTCAGCGTTTTGGTTGTCAATGATATGGTCGAAATCACCATCCGCGTCGTACTCATGAGCGGCTACCGCCTGACCAATGTCGCGGAGCAGATCCAGCAGAAGGTCAAGGACAGTGTCCAGAGCATGACCGGCGTGATCGTCTCCAAGGTACATGTCGTTGCTTCCGATATCATGTTTGAAGACTGAACTCACAGGAAAGGAATTCCACATGCCGACTATCACAAGACGTGAAATACGTGACAGTGCCATGAAGCTGCTGTTTGAAACCACGATGCGCGACGATCCCATTGATTCGCTCTATGCGATCGCAGAGGAGATCGAGGAGATCACCGTCAATGACGCAGTGCGCGCGCTCGTGGACGGAACACTGGCACATCAGGATGAACTGGACGAGCTGATCCAGAAATACAGCCCCAAGCGCAGCATCAAGCGCATCCCCAAGCTGACGCTCTCAATCCTCCGGCTCGCCATGTTCGAGATCCGGTACGATGAGAAAACGCCGACCAATGCGGCAATCTCTGAGGCGATCCTGCTCGCGGAGAATTACTCCTACTATGAGGAGGATGTCCGCTTCATCAACGGACTGCTCGGTGCATATTCCAGAGATCTTGAAAAGCCGGAGACAGCAGAATCATGAAGCTGCTCGGAATCGACACCAGCAATTATACGACATCCTGTGCGTGGTATGATACCGATACGAACAGGATCATCCAGAAAAAACAGCTCCTCCCCGTTGCGGAGGGACAGGCAGGTCTGCGGCAGAGCGACGCCGTTTTTCATCATACACGGCAGCTTCCGCTGATGATCACGCAGCTCGCAGAGGCGCTCGGGGATACCCCGCTCAAGCCCGATGCGATCGGCGTTTCTGTCTCACCGAGACCGGAGGAGGGTTCCTATATGCCCTGCTTTCTGACAGGAAAGGGTACGGCACAGATTCTTGCGGTTTCTCACGGCATTCCGCTTTATGAAACCTCGCATCAGCACGGACATATCCTTGCGGCGCTCTATTCCGCCGGCTGTCTCTCGTGGCTGGATGCGGATGCGCCGTCATTTCTTGCGTTTCATGTCAGCGGCGGCACGACGGACTGCGTCCGCTGCACACCGGACAGCAAAGCGGTTCTGCGCATCGAACCGGTATCTCAGTCGCTCGATCTCAAGGCAGGTCAGGCAATCGACAGAGTCGGTCTGATGCTCGGACTGCGCTTTCCGTGCGGTCAGGCGCTGGAACAGCTCGCCATGCAGAGCGAAAGCAAGGCACATATGCAGGTGAAACTCAAAGACGGCTGCTGCTCGCTCTCCGGTTTGCAGAATCAGTGTGAGCAGATGGTCAAAAACGGCGAAGCTGCGCCCGATATCGCAAGATACTGTCTCAATTCGATTGCAGCGGTTCTGCGCGCCATGACAAAGGCTGCCGCGGAACAGCACAGCAGAGTCCTCTATGCAGGCGGCGTGATGTCCGATCAGCTGATTCAGGATCAACTGCGCACACTGCCCTTTGAGACTGCTTTTGCTGCACCTGAATTCTCCTGCGATAACGCCGCAGGCGTTGCAATTTTCGCTGCAAGGGAGGCGCTCAAATGGCAATCCTGAGTGTTTCTCAGCTCAATCGCTATGTCTCCTTCCTGCTGCATGAGGATCCGAAGCTCCGCACGGTGCTCGTCCGCGGTGAGATTGCAAATTTCACGCGGAATTTCCGCTCCGGACACTGTTATTTCAGTGTGCGGGATGAGGAGGCTTCCGTCAAGGCGGTCATGTTCCGCTCGAATGCGGACAGGCTCCCGTTTGATCCGGAAAACGGCATGCATGTGATCTTGCAGGGCAGCGTCACGCTCTATGAACGCGACGGCGCCTATCAGATCAATGTCACGGATATGCAGCCGGACGGCATCGGCGCACAGGCGCTCGCATTACAGCAAAGGCGCGAAAAGCTCGCAAAGCTCGGATATTTTGATCCGGAGCGGAAGCGTCCCCTGCCGCCGCTGCCCGAAAAAATCGGCATCGTGACATCACGAAGCGGCGCGGCGCTCCACGATATGCTGCAAATTCTTGAACGCCGCTATCCGATCGGAACCGTTTGCATCTATCCGGCGCTGGTACAGGGTGCTGAGGCGCCTGTTTCCATTGCAAATGCGCTGCGCATCGCCGGTTCGGACGGTTGCGATCTTATCCTCATGGGACGCGGCGGCGGCTCGAATGAGGATCTTTCTGCATTTCAGTCGGAGGAGGTT
>JAGKVC010000152.1 GCA_021152595.1 Clostridia bacterium | reverse complement strand
ATATTGCATCAACAAATTTGCCCTTTTGCCTGTCTATCCACGCATTTACGTCGTTAGGCTCGGCGCAGCGCAGATTTTTTATATTAAGCTGCAATTCGCTCCGCCCCATGAACGTGTTTATGTTTGGGGTATACACGGCGTCGCACCTGTCCATATCCAGCATATTTCTGAATTCCGTGCCGGAATTGAAATACACGGCGTTTATATATTGCTCGTCCCGCGTAACGTGGCAGCGCACATGCTTGCCTTCGCACCCTATGCGCTCCATATTGGCAAGCCTTACCCCGCGGCTGAGCACCACCGGCTGCGGGTTGCCTGCGCCGAAGGGCTCCAGCATGCTCAGCTCCTCCGCAAAGCGCACCGCCGTAAAGCGTTCAAAAGGCTTGCGGAAAATGAAGTCCCTGATCTGCCGCAGACGCACCGACGCAGAATCCGCCGCAGGAACCGCCTTCACGCGGACAAGCTGCTCATGCAGCTTATAGAACAGCATCCGGAAGTACAGATCAGTCATTTCAAGGCGGTGAAGCTGTGCCGAATAATATTCAAAGCACATCTCGCGCAGCAGCTTTGAGATCTCCGTTCCTTTCGGCAGCGGAACCGGTGTATCCATCGGGATTTGCAGGGATTTCAGCAGTGCCTCCTCCTGAGCATCCGGTGCAAAGTGCATCCAGTCGTCGCAATATTCCTCACCGTCCGCGCCGTATTTCTCATAGGCATCCGGCGTATATAGAATCCACGTATATGCAGGGAATTTCTGCATCTCACCGTTCACCGCAATCTGACACGGCGATTTGATCAGCAGGAAGACATAGTCCCCTGCGCTGTGTTCGCGCTCATTGCAAAAATCCGCACCGTGAACAGAGTGCCAGCCGATTTCATCCATTCGCACTGTGATCAACTCCTTTCCCTCATGATACCATATTGTGTATCGTTTGTCAATAGAAATGCGGTCAGAACGTGCATTCTGACCGCATGTTTTCTGTCTGTTTCAGGAAAGCGGAATCAGCAGCGTAACAGTCAGCCCGTTTCCCTGACCGGATGAACAGCAGAGCGCGCCGTTCATCTTCTCCATCAGCACACAGGAGATATAGAGCCCGAGACCGCTGCCGTCCTTGCCGTCTGCATTTTCTCCGCGGTAATATTTCTGTGTCAGCTTCGGCAGATCCTCCTCGGGGATTCCGTTTCCCTGATCGGAGATCGACACGGAAAGGAATCCGTCCGAGAACGCATACCGCACTGTAATCGGCGTATCTGCGTACTTGTACGAATTGCTGATGATATTGCCGATCACCTGCGAGAGACGGTTTCTGTCTGCGCAGATGAGACATTCCGGCACCGCATCTGCCGTCACGAGACTGCGCGTATCATGCTCACGGATCAGCTCCGCCAGCACGCCGGCAGGCATATCCTGACAGGAGACATTCAGCTCCCCGAGCGTATCGAGCGTGGTGTTCAGCAGATCATTTGCCAGCAGATTGATCTGCTCCGCCTTTGCGCTGATGCTCCCGATTTTTCCTCTGAGATAGGCATCCTCCGTGCGGACACAGAGCAGCTCACAGATCAGCTTGATGCCGGTCACCGGTGTTTTGATATCATGGCTGAGCGCGGCGATCATTTCCTTTTCACGCGCCTTGAGCTTTTCCTCGCGCTGTCTCGCAGCACGCAGCTCCTCGCGCATAATGTCAAAGCTCTCCGCAAAGGAGCCGAAGAGATGATTCTGCTCAATCAGCAACGGTTCATCGAGATTGCCCTGCGCAATATTCTCCGCAAACTTCCGCATATTCCGGAACGGCAAAATCACCCTGCGCCTGAGTCAGAGCCCGACGGAAACCGCAGTCAGCATCATCACAGCAAAGACAACACCAAATCCGATCAGCAGATTCCGGCGGCTTTCGGCAAGTGTGCGTTCTGCCGGATCCGGAATCGCCGCCGTGCAGCAGATTGTCCCCTGATCCGTGACCGGAATACAGAGCCAGCCGATCCCGAGCGCCTCGGAAAGCGTGCGGACAGAATCCGGCGCATCGGGCGAAGCATAGATCAGAAAGCCCTCGCTGTTGAAAACGAGCAGCGCCGTATCGAGCTGACAGCCGCCGAGATCCTCGGGATGCGTCCGGTATGCGCGGACTGTCTGCGCAATTTCATTGAGCCGCAGCATATCGCGCCGGGACTGTGTTTTCGTTGTCCATGCAAACAATCCGAAACAGATCAGAAAGACCGCAGCCGCAGTCAGAAGAATCGTCCTGTAGCGTTTCAATTTGATTCTCCTGTATCCCCGATGATATAGCCGACGCCCCACACCGTTTTAATGATGACAGGTGCATTGACATCCTGTTCGATCTTCTCGCGCAGATGCCGGATATGCACCGCAAGCGTCCCCTCCCCGACAAAGGCATCCTGCCAGACATTTTGCAGGAATTCATCCTTTGTGACGACTCTGCCGCGGTGTTCAAGCAGATAATGCAGCATTTTGTATTCCATCGCCTTGAGCGGAACGGGCGTATCTCCGCGCAAAAGCTGATGCTGCGCGGCATCGAGCCAGAGCTGCTCCGCGATCTGGATGCGCTGCGGCAGCGGTTCAGACTGCGGCGCAGCGGCAGAAGCCAGCCTTGCCGCCTCTGCCGCTGTTTCATATCGTTTCAGGATTGCCTTCACCTTTGCGAGGAGAATGCTCAGGGAGAAGGGCTTTGTGATGTAGTCGTCGCCGCCGATATGCAGCGCCGCAAGAATATCATCGTCGCTGTTTCTCGCGCTGATGAACAAAATCGGCATATCAAAGCGCTTCCGGATCTCCCTGCAAAGATCATATCCGGATTCCTCCCCGAGATTGATATCGAGCAGCAGCAGCGAGACCTCATTCTGTTCCAGAAAATCCAGCGCCTCCGTGCAGCTTTTGACATACGCTGTCCTGATATCGAACAGATTGAAATATTCGGTTGTATTCTCTGCGATGGTGCTGTCATCATCAATCATCAGGCATTGATACTTCATGTAATCCCTCCTGCGTCACTGCCGGATTCGGATCACCTCTCCGGTCTCTCCGACAAACACGATCTTTCCGTTTTCCGGAAGCCAGACGGTATCTCCGATGCACTTCATCACAGTGGAGCAGACCACCCTGTCGCGGCTGTCATAGACATAGACAGCGGCATGCTCAGGGATCTCCAGCGTCATGGTTCCGGCTGTGCTTCCGCTGATATTATACCACGCTGCATGACCGGTTGTCAACTGAATCTCGCTGAGATCCTCCGGCAGATCCGGAATTGCATCCTCAGAGATATACCTGCCGCCTCTTGCAGTCGGGCAGAGATATTCGATGCCGTTTTCGGTGACAAATTCGATATCCGTCTGATCGCGGCTTGCGCTGGAAGGGATGCTGACGATCGTTTCCGCATGTGCGGCATCCGTAATCTTCATGCTGTTTGCGTAGCCGCTGCTGACATGGAGAGATTCCTGCTGCTGCCCGTTATAGAAAACTGAGGAAGCCTGTTCGCTGACGATGTAATACCGTTTGCCGTCGCGTTTCTCCCACGCCTTCCGCACGCTGTCGCTGAGGGGATTCTCCTTTGCCTTCTGCGCACAGAAGGAAGCATACTTCGTATAGCCGAGATTCTCATCTCCGGACCACTGTTCAGCGGCAACATAGACCTCACCGTTCCGCTCCTGAAAGCGGAAGTACTCCAGCGGCGATGCCTGCACGGCTTTTCCGGCAGCGATGTTGCCCTCCGCCCGGACAAAGCAGCCGCCTTTTGTATAGAGGTAGTTCTGCTTTACGATTCTTCCGTCCACAACTGTCTGACGTTCCAGATATTTCTGCTCAGGGAAAGAGAACTGCATCTGTTCGCTTCCGTTCAGATAGATTCCCTCATATTGCAGATAAACATCCGGAACGGTATCGAGCGTTTCCTTCGGTTCCGGTTTGCCCTGCTGCTGTACGGAAATGCCCTGCTCATCGAGTGCAATCTCCATGAGAGCCGCCGCAAGCAGCTTTGCGGAACTGCTGGAGCCGCCCTCACAGGTCACGCCGATGCTGATCTTCTCATCCGGCGCGACATAGAGTTCCGCGTGCTGATGCACCAGATCGCCGCCCTTGCTGAGGACCTGCACACCGGCAGCCGCAAACGCATCATCATTGACCGTATCCCAGCCGAGTCCGCAGGCATCCTCATACTCCGCCTTCGCGTAATTCTGTTTCATCTCATTTTTCATTTTGTCGGAGAGCAGGAGATCGTTTCCCGTGAAGAATGCGCTGCCGAATTTTGCAATCTCCGGCGCAGTCGAGAGGATACCGCCGCCGCCGAAGGTCAGATCATATTCCGGCGGATACTCTGTACCGCTGCAATACACCTTCATCTGCTCATCGGTCAGAAAGGCGTTCCATGCGGTACCGGTCTGCTGCAAACCGAGCGGCTTGCAGATATGATTTTCAAGATAATCGGTATAGCTTTCGCCGCTGACGCGCTCTGTGATCAGCTCAAGGAGATCGAAGCCGTCATTGCAGTAGCAGCCATAGGCGCCGGGATCCGCTTTCAGCCGTTCACCGCGCAGATTTTCCAGCAGGTTGTCATGCGCCAGCGGATTTCTGTCCGCATAGAACATGGTATCCGCATAGTGCGAGCCCATGAGTCCCGAGCTGTGATTCATCAGCATGCGCACTGTGATCTGTCGATAGCGCGGATCCGCCATAGTGAAATCCGGCAGATACTCTGTCACAGGTGCATCGAGATCAACCTTGCCCTGTTCGGCAAGCTGCATGACGGATGCGACCGCAAACATCTTGCTGACAGATGCAACCGAGGAAAGCGTATCCGTTGTCTGATGCGGCTTGTTGACCGGAGCCTGCTCCGCACCTGCCGCAGCAATACCGGAGGCGGTACGCAGAAGCATTGCAGAAAGCAGCACGGCCGCCGCAGCCGTAAAAATGATCTTTTTCATAGAAACCTCACTCTGTCATCAGTTCATAAACCGAGATCTTTTTGATTTTTCCTGCATTGAAATAGGCACAGCCGAAGCAGAATGCCAGAATCAGCACATCCACAAGCAGCACGGCAGGGATATTGAGCGATACTGTGCCGATCAGACCGGTAAAGAGCTTCGTCAGCAGGATGCTGAGCGCCGTTCCGATCGCAACCGCAAAGAACGCCGGCGGCATGATCCGGAACGCAAGCTGAAGCATCAGCTCACGCGAGGTATAGCCCATGCTCTTCATGATGCCGAGGTCTCTGCGCTGCTGCCGGATTTCCGACTCCATGAGAATCGAGAGAATCATCGCCACAACGACCGCCGCGATGGCCATGAACATCTTTGTCAGAACCGAGATCAGGGTGATAAGTGTCGCCATGAGTGTTTGCAGCAGTTCAAAGATATTGTTGTAATACTGGATGCGGATCGCACTGCTGTTGCCGGAGACCACGGTATC
This sequence comes from Clostridia bacterium, assembly GCA_021152595.1. GTDB lineage: Bacteria > Bacillota > Clostridia > Oscillospirales > Ruminococcaceae > Firm-04. The sequence continues at coordinate 2,686 of JAGKVC010000152.1, read as the reverse complement.
ACCTGCCTGAATGGAATACTCCATTTGTGTGATGCCTTCCTGCTGCATCAGCGCGGACATGACCTCAGCGGCACGTCTGCGGATGCGTTCTTCATAGCTGCTTTCGGCTTTGGAATCAACGCTTTCAAGACCGGAAGCCTGCTTGCCGTAGCGTGAATCGAGGAGTGCGCAGACCGCATCGACATCCACGCCGTCTGCCGCATAGATTTCCAGAAGATTCGGCTGATAGGTCGGGCAGAGCCGCTGATACCCGTCTGCTGTGAAGTAGACGGCTTCTGCATTCATCAGCGATGTCACAAGACCGGTAATGAGATATTCTTTCTGTATGCCGTTTGATTCCAGCACAATGCTGTCGCCGGTACTGCGTCCTGTCAGCGAAGACATTGTTTTTGTCAGCATGATCTCATTGTCATGCTCGGGGAAGCGTCCGTTCATCGGAAAGATGTTCTCAGTCAGGCTGTAATCGTCAAAGACATCTGCCTGTGCATTGATATGTTTCTCCGGTATATCGACAAAGAAATGCGCTGTGGAACCCGAGCAGAGCACTTTCCGGATCTCCGGCAGGGATGCAAGCTCTTCGGCAAATGCCGGACCGTCCACACCCGGCATCAGTGCAATCTGAACCGTGGGAATCTCATGTCCTGCAACATTCCGGATGACATTGAGCCCCTGTCCGAAGTAACTGTAAAGGATAAAGCTCAGCACGACAGCGATTGTCGTAATGGTGATGACGACGGTCAGGCTGACGTTTTGCTTGGAATGATCTGCAAAGCCCTTGAGCGCGAGCCGCAGATGCACATTCTGCTTTGTATTGCGCAGCGGAAAATGCGATTTGCCGAAGTGGTGATTCTCGATGCCTCTGCGGAATGCCTGCACCGGCGGAATTTTCCGGACAGCGCGTGCCTTCCGGAATGCGAGCAGCGTCACCGCCAGCAGAATGATTCCGAAGATCAGGAGCAGTCTGCCGATGTCAGGGACAGAGCTGGCGGAAAAGCCCTGAAGATTCTCCGCGATTCCGATGAGAACCCGATACAGGATCACACTGCCGAATGATCCGATGATGCAGCCTGCGAGCGCGACAAGGAAATATTCTGCCGCATAGGAAAGCGAAATTTCGATTGAGCGGTAGCCGAGCGCTTCCAGAACGCCGATCGAAACGATCTGCTCCCCGATATCACTGATAATGCGGGAACCGATCATCACAATTACGGAGAGAATAATCACCGCTGCCATAATCTCAATGATTTTGAGCGTGAAATCCATTTCTGTGTTGAAGTTTCCGCGCTTATCTATGTACCGTTCGATATAGCAGGATTCAGGCTCCCTGCCTGCTGTTTCGGTACATTTTTCCATGAATTTCTCATAGATTGCGTCTGCATCATCCGGCTCCGGTGTGTTGAAGCCGATGATGACTTGGCTGATCAGCCGTGACTTCAAGGAAGCATAATCCGCATCAGAAATCACAAGCCGTTTATCCAGTTCCCACGGCGCTTCAAAGAAACCGGCAACCGTAAAGGAGAATTGCTGGGCGCCGAGCTTCAGCGTCAGCGTATCACCTTCCTTTAACTGATATTGGTTCTTCTTGCAGCGCGGAAAATATACCGGATGCTCCATTGCTGCGATTTCTGCTTCGGAAAGCGTGCTCTGCGGCTCGAATATACCGGCGCGCTTTTGTTCATCCGCCGTCAAAAAGGAGACAAGAAAGGTCTGCTGCTTTCCGTCCGGTGTGATATATTTCATGTAATCTTCAGTAATCGTGTGATATACATCAAACGCCGTGACGCGCGCGTCTTCTCCCAGATACGAAAGAAATTGCGCATCGTACTCCTTTTCAGGGAAGGAAATCTCATTTTCCCATGCACAGGTGCGCTTCATCATTTCCGGAAATAATTGACGGATATTCTGCTCTGCTGTCAGCGCGCCGCCGGTCAGCAGCATACAGAGCGCGATGAGCAGCATCAGAAAAAGGGATTCTTTTTTGTGCCGCCGGATATTGGCGAGGCTCAGTCTGAAAATTCTGTTCATGTCACCACCCCATTTTGTCGAGGAATGCCTGCAAGCCGTCTTTGCGCACACTGAGATCATCCGTGCCGAAGAGCGGCATCTCATAATCACCGGTGACATTGCCGTCACGCAGGAAGAGCACGCGGTTTCCGCGAAGCGCGGTTTTCAGATCGTGCGTGACCATGACGATGCTCTGCCCCTTCTGATGCAGTTCGGTGAAGATATCGAGCACATCTGCACCGGAAGCGGAATTGAGCGCGCCGGTCGGCTCATCCGCAAAGAGAATCTTCGGCTCATTGATCACCGCGCGCACGATTCCGACACGCTGACACTCACCGCCGGAGAGCTGATTCGGATATTTCTTCCACATTTCCTCCGCGATGCCGACCTTGTGCAGCAGCTCCTCCGCCTTTCTGATCAGCTCGGGCGAATTTTTCTGTGCGACCAGCGCGCCGGTCATGATGTTGTCAAAGACGGTCATGCTGTCGAGCAGATAGATACTCTGAAAGACGAAGCCGCAGTTTCTGCGCCGGAATACGGCGAGCTGATCATTCGAGTATGCGGAAATCTCCTCATCCCCGAAGCAGACCTTTCCGAGCGTCGGCTTGTCCATACCGGAAAGCGCATAGAGCAGTGTGGATTTTCCCGAGCCGGAAGCGCCCATGATCACGGTGAAATCCCC
>JAGKVC010000151.1 GCA_021152595.1 Clostridia bacterium | reverse complement strand
TTGCGTTATTGTATACGGTCGCGGCGTGAACGGTGCTGTCAGCCGCACGGTTCCAGTCGCCCGGCGGAATCTGCATCATCAGGCACAGCGCAAACAGGATACTCCCTGCCCTTTTCCAATTTCTATTTCTCACAAAATCAGTCCTCCTTAAATGAAGTCAGGAACGAGTGTAGGAATCCGGATATCATTACATGTATATACAATTCTATACAATGCAGAAAGGGGAGATGTCCGAATTTGTACTCTATTAACTATTATACACTGAATTTCGTGAACTTTCAATATAAAAAAGAAGATTATATGCAGAAAATACACATAATTTTCAATAATACTTGTACAACTTATACAGACAAGTGAAAATCCGCACACGCAACTTGTATTGCATATGCGGATTCTACAGCAAATGTGTTCAATTTTCAGGCAGGAAAATCATGCGCAGGAAGTTATAGAGATGCGAGATCACGCTCCTGTAATCGTGACCGCTCTTTGTCATGACATGAAACAGATGCCGCGTACCGTTCTCTTCGAGCATATCGTGATACTGAAACGGATAATCGAGAACTGCGTCGTCGTGTTCCGCGGCACTGATCAGCAGCAGAAAGGGCGAATCTGCGCGGAAACAGAAATCTTCCGGCTCTAAAACATAGGGCGGATTGCCGACCTCACGCACCACACCCGATGCCGGACAGACAGCGCCCGTGAAGCCGAATACATCCGGATTTTGGAAGCCGATCGAGAGCGACACTCTGCCGCCTGCGGATGTGCCGGTGATTGCATTGTGTTCGCGGTCGTCTGCGACGGAAAAGGTGCTGTTGATGAACGGGCGGAGATCGCGCATCAGATCGACGCTGAAACGGTCGAAGCTGCGCCAGTTTTTCGCATCCAGACCGTCACTGCGCTCCTGCTCGCTGCTGCAATAGATATACGGCAGGACGACAATCATCTCCTGCGCATCGCCGTCCTCGATCAGATTTGTCAGCATGACATTGAGCCCGATGCGGTCGCTTGCAAGCCAGTCCTCATCGTCACCGGAGCCGTGCAGGATATACAGAACCGGGTAAGTCCGTTCATCCGAGTAATCGCGCGGGAGCAGCACATTGACGCCCGTCCTGCGGCGTGCGGTATGCGAGTAGTAATAATATTTCTCGAATTTCGGATAGGTCACGCTCTTGCGCTTCGTCAGGATCTCCTTCGGCTGCGTCTCCTCGATCAGATCCTCGCAGCGATCCATATAAAGCTGTTCCGGCGGCGCAGCGGTTGTTGTCGTGACAGTGGTTGTCGGTTCGGTCGATGTCGCTGAGGTTGTGACAGTGGTCTTCGGCTTGGTTTCCGCTTCGGATTCCGGCGCCTGTTCTTTGCTGCTGCACCCGAAGAGCAGCGCGCAGCAAAGCAGCATCCCTGCCGCAATGGTTCGATTGTTCATCATGCACCCCCGAATCGTGATTCTGCAAAAGGTATTCCGCGGACTTTCAATAATCTTTCGATTTCAATTCAATATCTGATACGGTACTATGATATTGATTACCGCGTACATGCAAACTGTTATCCGTATTTTTCAGCGTAAGCCTGCGCTGTTCATGCACGGAAGCGGAACGATGCGCCGCAGCAATCGCACTCAAAATACTCATATGCAGCTTCCTTTCTGTTATGCATATTTCTGCAATTACGATATATCAGGTAACAGTGTCATTTTAGCATAAACCGATCGCAATGTCAATACATGCAGACTATGCATCCTGCGTGAAAGATCAAGCCGCAGACGGGGTTGACAGTGATTTGCGATTCTGTTATAATAAATACAGGTGTGATCTGCGGAGAATCTCCTCTTGCAATCTCCGGTTTCTCAGCAGAAACGCCGAATCTGTTATTTTACTGTAAAGGAGACTCTGCCATGTTCAAAGCGATTGCCGATTTCTTAGGTTCTGTTGACAACATCATGTACTACCCGATCCTGATCATTGTTCTTGCCGCTGCCGGACTGTACTTCACATTCCGGACAAAATTCGCACAGATCCGTCTGTTTCCCGAAGCATGCCGCCTGATCATGGAAAAACCTGCCGGTGAACAGAAGGTCTCCTCATTTCAGGCGCTGATCGTCTCGACAGCGTCGCGTGTCGGAACGGGAAATATTGTCGGTGTCTCGACTGCAATCTGTCTCGGCGGACCGGGTGCATGCTTCTGGATGTGGCTCATGTGCATCATCGGTGCGGCATCTGCATTCATCGAAAGTACCCTCGCACAGATCTTCAAACGCAAGGATGAAAACGGCAACTGCTACGGCGGTCCTGCCTATTACATCGAGCATGCCCTGCATAAACCGCTGATTGCCGCGCTGTTCTGCGTGTTTCTGATTGCAACCTATGCATTCGGATTCAATCTGCTCTGCTCCTACAATCTGCAATCGACCTTTGAGGTTTATTCGTTCTATCACTCGCTCTGGACACCGGTGATTATCGGCATTATCCTCGCAGCGACGGTCGGCTTCTGCATCTTCGGCGGCGGAAAACGCATCATCAGCACCACCGAGAAAATCGTGCCGGTTATGGGCATCCTCTATGTTGCGATTTCTCTGGTAATCATCGCTGCGCATATCCCGAATATTCCGCAGATGTTCGGTCTGATTTTCAAGGACGCATTCAATTTCCGCGCAATCTTCGGCGGACTTTCCGGCTCATGTCTCGTCTACGGCATCAAGCGCGGACTCTACTCCAATGAAGCCGGTGTCGGTTCTGCGCCGAATGCTTCTGCCTCCGCGGATGTCACGCATCCGGCAAAACAGGGACTTGTCCAGACGGTCTCCGTCTATATTGATACGATTCTGCTCTGCACCGCAACGGCGTTTATGTGCCTCAGCTCCGGCGTCGGATACAGCGCGGATGTCTCCGGTGCAAAATATGTCCAGAATGCGATCTCGACCGTATTCGGGCAGGCAGGTCCGGTCTTTATCACGATTGCAATGGTGCTGTTCGCATTCACGACGCTGCTCGGCAATCTCTACTACGTGACAAATGCGCTGACCTATCTCAATAAAAAGCGCACACCCTCTGCAAAATTCATGCTCGGATTCCATATCGTCTGCATCATTGTGATCTTCCTCGGTGCGCTGATGCCGATGGACTTTGCATGGACGCTCGCGGATATCACAATGGGCTTCATGACGCTCATCAACATCCCCTGCTGCTTCGTCCTCTCGAAATATGCGGTCGGCGCGCTCAGGAATTACGAGAAGCAGAAGAAAGCCGGTCAGGATCCCGTGTTCCATGCTGCTGACATCGGACTCAATCCCGATGAGCTGAGCTTCTGGAAATAATACGGCGCGCATTGCCGATAGACACTGTGACATTTCTGCCAAATGTCTCAGTGTCTTTTTTGTATTCTTTGCCGAATCCATAAAAAATAGCCGCCGCATCTTGTTTCCCTGCCGCCGGTGTAGTATAATGAACAGGCAATATCACAGCAATTATTCACAGAGGTTATCATCATGCAATCTGAAACAATCAAACGCAAACGGCAGGGAACAGGCGGCTTCCAGCTTATCATCGGCGGTTTTGCGCTGCTGATTCTGCTCGGCGCGCTGCTCCTCATGCTCCCGATTTCCGCACAGGACCGGCAGGTTACCCCCTTTGCGGATACGCTCTTTACAGCGGTCTCATGTACCTGTGTGACCGGACTGATCGTGCAGGATACCGCAACGCACTGGTCGCTCTTCGGACAGTTCGTCATCCTGACGCTGATCCAGATCGGCGGTATGGGCGTTATTACGGTAGCGCTTGCAATCATCCGCCTGACCGGACGCAGGATCGGGCTCAAACAGCGGAGCATCATGCAGGAATCCATCTCCGCACCGCAGATCGGCAATATTCTCCACCTGACAGGCTTCATCCTCAAGACCTCCGCAGTCATTGAGCTGACGGGTGCGGCGCTGCTCAGTCCGGTATTCATCCGCGATTTCGGCGTGGCTAGGGGTATCTGGTATGCGATCTTCCACTCGGTCTCGGCGTTCTGTAATGCAGGCTTTGATCTGCTCGGTGTACGCGAAAAATTCTCCTCGCTGACGACTTACAGCGGCAATGCATACGTCAATATTATTATCATGCTGCTCATTGTGATCGGCGGCATCAGCTTCATGACATGGAGCGATGTCCGGACATATAAGCATCAGATCCGGCGCTACTCGCTGCAAAGCAAGATCATCCTCGTGACGACAGCGCTGCTGATCGTGATTCCGGCTGTCTGCTTTTTCATCTTCGAGTATGCCGATGAGCCGTTCAAGGAGCGCATTCTCTGCTCGTTCTTCCAGTCCGTTACAGCGCGTACAGCAGGCTTCAATACATCCGATCTCGCGGAGATGCACGAATCCGGCACGCTCCTGATGACCGTCCTGATGCTGATCGGCGGCTCCTCCGGCTCGACGGCAGGCGGCATGAAAACGTCAACTGTTGCCGTGCTGTTTCTTGCAGCGGTCGCGGTATTCCGCCGCAAGCACGATGTCACCTGCTTCAACCGCAGAATCTCCGAGGATGCCGTGCGCAATGCAGGCGCAATCCTGTTCATCTATTTCAGCCTGTTCGTGACGGCAGGCATAGCGATCAGCCGGATCGAGGGACTGCCGCTGCTGACCTGTCTCTTTGAGACCGGCTCCGCTGCCGGTACTGCCGGTCTGACGCTCGGCATCACATCCTCGCTGACGCATCCCTCACGCATCATACTCATGCTGCTGATGTTCTTCGGCAGAATGGGCGGTCTCACAATGATCTATGCAGCGGTACCCTCCGGCGCAGGTGAATCTGCACGCATGCCGCTCGAAAATATCAATGTCGGATAAAGGAGTAACAATATGAAAACGATTCTGATTATCGGTGCCGGCGCGTTCGGCAGCCAGATCGCAAAACGCATGACGGAGCTTCGCTGCGAGGTCATGGCGATTGATCTCAATGAGGAGCGCATCAATGAGATCCTCCCCTATGTCACGAACGCACGCATCGGCGACAGCACAAACGAAGAATTCATGAGATCCCTCGGCATCCGGAATTTCGATGTCTGCATCGTCTCGATCGGCGACAATTTCCAGAATTCGCTCGAGACCACCGCCCTGCTCAGCGAGCTCGGCGCGAGAAAGGTTGTCTCCAGAGCCTCGAATGACGTCCAGATGAAATTTCTCCTGCGCAACGGCGCGGATGAGGTTGTCTATCCGGAAATGCAGACAGCCATGCGCATCGCAACAAAATACGCTTCGGACAGCATCCTCGATTTCATCCAGCTCGACAGCAGCTATTCGATCTATGAGATGAAGGTACCGCGCGACTGGGACGGCAAAAACCTCGTGCAGCTCGATCTCCGCAAGAAATACAAGCTCAATATTATCGCATACCGCAGACACAATCAGGTCGATGTCCCGATGCCGGATACCGTGTTCTCCAAGGATGATGTCGTCTTTGTCATCGGCAGCATCCGCGATATTCAAAAGTGTTTCCGCGTCTGATTTTCAGGAACCCTTTCCGCTCCGGAGAGGGTTTCTTTTGTTCATATGAATCTCTCCTTAAATTTTTCATAAGATTCTGAAAAATGACAATTCTGTTATTGACACGGGTTTTCCAAATATGGTAAAATGTTGCTTGGATTCCAATACAGCGCATACACATTCAGAATACTTTGAAAGGACATTCATTATCATGGCAAACGGAAAACCAAAAAAGAAAATCGGCTGTCTCATTATCTTCATCATTGTTCTGGCACTCATCATCGGACTGGTTGTATACCTGCTGAACATGGCGAAGCACGGCATCGCAATGAAAAATCTTCCGCCCTACGGTGAAGTGGCGGTCAAGGATCTCGCTGAATACGTCAATGTATCCGGTACGGTCTCAAGCAGCGATTCCGTCAATGTCACGGCTGATGTGCTGCAAAAAGTCTCAAAGCTCAATGTCAAAGTCGGTGACAGCGTCAAAAAGGGCGACGTCCTCTGTGAGCTGGACACCACCTCTTTGCAGGAAAAATACAACAAACTTGCAGCTTCCGCAGGTAAGGCACAGGATGCAGAAACCTATAAGAGCAGCATCCTACGCCGCAATCTTGCCGAGGCACGCAACAATAAGACCAATATGCTGAACAAGGCACAGAGTGCGATCGACAGTGCAATTTCCGCACGCGATTCTGCATACGACCGCTATAACCTCGCAGTCAGCCAGTATAATGATCTGATTGCACAGATCAATGCGGCTGAGGACGAAACCGCCGCAGAGGCGCTTCAGGAACAGGCAGATGCGCTCAAGGAAATGATGGATGCGCTATATCCGAAGCTGCCGGAATTCGATTCTGCGATCGACGCGGCACGCTCCGCTTACAGCGATGCAGAACAGTCCGCGGATTCGCTGATTCAGACCGCGCAGTCCCAAGAGCAAGCTGCTGATCGGCATGAGCGCAAGCGCTAAGATCATTCTCAACAAGGCTGATCAGGTTCTCTGCATCCCCTATGACGCAGTCCGCGGCGGTGAAAACGAAGGCTACTTCGTCTTTGCACTCGAGGAGACCGATAAGCCGAATATGGTCAAGATTGTCAGAAAGGACATCGAGATCGGCTTTGAGGGCGATTACTTCACAGAGGTCACAAAGGGCGATCTCAAGGAAGGCGATATCGTATTCACAGATTTCTTCAGTGAATCCTTCACATATGAGGACGGCAAGATCATTCCGGATCCGAGACTGACCGGTGATACCAATACAGCAAACGGCGAAAACTGATCAGATCGGAGGTCAAAGTAATGTTTATCTTTGAAAACATCCGGCTCGCATTCGGTGCGCTGATCAACAACAAGCTCCGTTCGCTCCTGACAATGCTTGGTATTATCATCGGCATCAGCTCGGTGATCACGATCACAACTATCGGAAACTCCCTGAAAGCCACCATGAACAATGTCATGCTTCTGAACGGAAACAACGGATTTTATCTCCGTTATTCCCTGAAGCCTGACGAAAACGGCGAATACCCTTACAGAGCTAGTATCGGCGATGAATATTATGTCACACAGGAAATGTTCGACAAGCTCGATGAAGAATTTGACGGAAAATATCTCGTCGTCAAGGAGGATTCACTCGGCGGCGGAACTGTCCGGACAAGCAAAAACCAGCGTGTGAGTGTCGGTCTGGTCGGCTATTCGGAAGGTGCCATGCAGTCTCAAAAAGGATTCATGCGGCTGATCAAGGGCAGATATGTAAATGACGAAGACAGCAAGCAGCATAAACATGCATGCGTTGTATCTGACATCTTTGTGCAGCAGAATTTCCAGGACGGAACCGATCCGATCGGCAAATCCGTCAGTGTGGATATCGCCGGTCTTTGCAGCACGGAATTTGTCATTGTCGGCGTATTCCAGCTTCCGGCGTCCTATGATAAAACACTAGATCCCGGCACCAAGCTCATGGACCGCACAACACCGGTTATCATCCCGTATCAGACTGTGATCGATCTGAGCGGCAAAAAGCCGGAGGTTGACCGGTATCCGCAGATCAATGTCCGTGACGAGAATTTTGACAATCTCGCATGCAAGGCTGAGCTTCAAAACTTCTTTAATGAACAGTTTGCAAACAACCAATATTTTGAACCCATTATTTACAGTGATCAGGATGACAAGAAAGAAAATGATATGATCATGAATGTCATCACGATCATTATTTCGATCATCGCAGCAATCTCGCTGATCGTCGGCGGCATCGGCGTCATGAACATCATGCTCGTCAGCATCACCGAGCGCACCAGAGAGATCGGTGTGCGCAAGGCGATCGGTGCGCAGAGCAAGACAATCCGCAATCAGTTCCTGATCGAAGCAATCATCATGTGCATCACAGGCGGCGGCATCGGCATTATCCTCGGTATCGTCAACGGCATCGTAATCGGAGCCGTCGGCACAAAGGTACTGTATTCCGTCTATCCGCTCATCGCAGATCTTGTGACAATCAATGTCCGACCTTCACTTTTTGCGATTATCCTTTCTCTGGTGTTCTCCGTGCTGATTGGTGTGTTCTTTGGTACATATCCTGCCTCCAAGGCGGCAAAAATGAACCCGATCGACGCACTGCGCTACGAATAACCAAACATCTTGCATACATTTTGATCCCCCATTCGGCACTTTACCGGATGGGGGATTTCTTTATCTCTGTACAAAATGATATAAAATCGCAATAACTGGGAGACGATTGTTATTGACTTTCTTGATATTCTCTGTTATAATAAGAATGTATAGCAAATATAGAAAGCTGTACGTACATCTCTGGGAAAGGTTGGATAGGAATGAAACATTGGAAAAAGCGCATCTGTGCAGGCATGGCAGCGTGCATTGCCCTGACTGCAACAGGACTTTCGCCATTGCCGGCGCAGGCTGCAAAGACGATCGTCCTCTCTCCGGATGAGACCTACGCGATCAACAACAGCGTGTTTGAGGGCTGGGGTACCTCACTCTGCTGGTGGGCAAACCGCGTCGGCTACTCCGATTCTCTCGCACAGCAGTGTGCAGATACCTTCTTCGGCGAGAACGGTCTGCACCTCAATATCGCACGCTTCAATATCGGCGGCGGCGATAATCCCTCACATAACCACATTACTAGAACCGACTCCAATATGCCCGGCTATACGAAGTATCAGAACGGGCAGGTCACCTATGACTGGTCAGCCGATCACAATCAGCGGAATGTTCTTCAGCACTGCATCAAGGCTGCCGGTGACGACATGATTGTCGAGATGTTCTCAAATTCACCACCGTACTACATGTGCAAGAGCGGCTGCTCGACCGGTAATAACAATCCCGGCGCGAACAACTTAAAGGACGACTGCTACGATGATTTCGCTGAATATCTCGCAGAGGTCTGCAAGCACTATCAGGATTACTGGGGCATCAAGGTTCAGTCTGTCGAGGCAATGAACGAACCTTATACAAACTTCTGGGGCGCGAACAGCTACAAGCAGGAAGGCTGCCACTTCGATATCGGCAACTCGGAATCCACGATCATTACCGAGCTGCAAAAATCTATGGCGAAGCGCGGCATGAGCGACGTCATCATCAGTGCTTCCGACGAAACCTCGATTGACACACAGATCGACGCATTCAAAGCGCTCTCTGCTGATGCTAAGAACGCTGTCGGCAGAATCGACACCCATACATACGGCGGCAGCAAGCGCTCTCAGCTCAAGGATCTTGCGATCTCCGCAGGCAAGAATCTGTGGATGTCTGAGGTGGACGGCAAGGGCGAGGCAGGTCAGAATGCAGGCGCAATGGCTCCTGGACTCTGGCTCTCCGAGCGCATCACCGCAGACTGCAACGGCATGAACGCTTCCGCATGGGTTCTCTGGCAGGTCATTGACAGCCATGTATGCGCCGCTGGCTACAACGGCAAAAAGGACGGCGGCATGCTCAATATGAATGCTGGCTTCTGGGGCACCGCAGTCGCAGATCACGATAAGGATACAATCTATCTCTCCAAGAAGTATTACTGCTTCGGTCAGTATACGCGCTATATCCGCCCGGGTATGATCATGCTGAACTGCTCCGGCAACACCATGGCAGCTTACGATAAGGAAAACGGCAAGCTCGTCATTGTCACCTACAATACCTCCGCGAATACCGCTGAGCAGACCTATGATCTCTCCGCATTCGCATCTGTCGGCACCTCCGCACAGACCATCCGCACCAGCAACAGCGAGGAGTGGAAGGATGTCGGTCCGACCGCTCTGAACGGCAGTCAGCTCCCTGTCAAGCTCCCGGGCAACTCTGTCACGACCTTTATCGTGGACGGTGTCAAGGGCAGCGTTGAGCGCGAGAACAAAATTGACCTCTCCGGCAAGACAATCACCGGTACAGATTCGTGGCACAGCACCGCATCGACCTCCTGCGAAAAGGCATTTGACGGCAACAAGTCTACGTTCTTCGACGGCGTCGGTGACGGCTACACCCAGATCGACCTCGGCGAATCCTATGACTTTGAAGCATTCGGCTACTGCCCGCGCAGCGGCTTTGAGCCGAGAATGATCGACGGTATGATTCAGGTCTCTGACGACGGTCAGACATGGAAAACAGCCTATACGATCACAAATGAGCCGGGCTTCGGCATGCATTATGTCACGCCCTCTGAACCGGTCTCCGGCAGATATGTCCGCTATGCGGTTCCGTCCGGCGCGCCGAAAAACGGCGTCAATAAGGACGATGTCTACTGCTGCAACATCGCAGAGCTTGAGCTTTACGGCACACCGCATGTCTCTGAGCCGGTCAAGATCAAGGGCGACGTCGATGCAAACGGCAAGCTCGAAATCGCAGATGCAGTCATGCTGCTGAAATATCTGCTGACCTCCGGTGAAGTCACCGATCCGGAAGCCGCCGATATGAATGCGGACGGCATCCTGACCGCAGCGGATCTTTCGCTGCTCAAGGGCGAAATTCTCAAATAAACCGTTACAGCCGGTATCCGCGCGATACCGGCTGTTTCACTGTGACAGGGCGTATTTTTCAGCATTGCGAAACTTTTTCACGCGCCCATTGACATTTCTCGCAATATATGCTATAATATTTAGGAGTAAATGTGCCAAGCGGCACCCTCACGCTGCGGTTTTCCGCGGACATTCCGATGAAGGAGGGACTTTATCATGCGTCATATCCAGACCATCGAAACTCGCAGCCTCTGCGAGAGCGCAAAGAACGGCGGCTGCGGCGAATGCCAGACTTCCTGCCAGTCTGCGTGCAAGACGAGCTGCGGCATTGCAAATCAGCAGTGCGAGAGCAAGCAGCAGAAGAAACAGTAATTGCAGATACGATATGCGCCGTCCGGCATTCGGGCGGCGTTTTTCGTTTTTTTTCGGAAAACATGTGACCGGATCGCACGGTTCGGTACTACATATACAGAGGGAGGTGAGATCTTGCAGACGTACAACAATATCATTTCGCTGCTGCAGAAGCGGGATGAACAGGCTTTGGAGATCATACGAACACAATACGGCGCGCTGTGCTGTCAGATCGCTTACCGCATGACCGGCAGCCGTCAGGATGCTGAGGAGGTTCTGAATGACCTGCTGCTCAGCGTCTGGGATTCGATTCCGCCGCATGAACCTGAAAATTTGCGCGCATATCTGACCGCGCTTGCAGGCAGGATCGCAATCAAAAAATATGAACACGCGCACCGTCTCAAACGCGGCGGTACACAGCTCGCTGAAGCGCTCGATGAACTGAGCGAGATCATCCCCTCGGATACCCATGTGGAACGGGAGATCGAACAGCGCGAGCTGACCGCAGCCCTGACCGCATGGCTCCGTACACTGCCGCCCGAACACAGGCGCATTTTTATGCAGCGGTATTATCTGTCGGAACCGGTGCAGCAGATCGCGGAGCAGAATCAAATGGGCGTCAGCGCTGTCAAAATGACGCTGCTGCGCCTGCGCAAAAAACTGAAAGAACACCTCAGAAAGGAGGATCTGCTTTGAATGAATATGATATTCTGAAGGCACTGCGCGATGTGCCCGACGATCTGATCGAAGAATGCCTGACAAGTACATCTGCGATCGGGCGTCTGGAATCCGGAAACGAGATTCCAGATCCTGTCAGAATACAGCAAACGGTCACACAGAAAAAGCGCGCGGAACGTCCCTATGCATTCTCCGGCATTGTCGCTGCGGCTTGTCTGCTGTTTGCGGCAGGCTTCGGCGGCGTGGTGCTGCACGAAAGCCACAGGAATCAACCGGTTCTGACATCCGGAGAGCAGCAGGCAGAGGTTACTGAAGTGGTAGAAGAAGCATCCGCTCCCCTGCCCGAATTTGTCCCGCTGGAGCTTCACGAACCGCCGCGCACCGGTACGGCTGAGGAGGCGGAAGAAGTCAGAATCGCCGGAAATCAGCGCTTCATTGAGAACGACAGCAAGCCCGCGATCATCGACAAGCAAATCTATATTGACAAGTATTTTTCGGCAGATTCCGATGCAGACTATAATGACCTCGAAGCGAAAAGCTATCTCTACCACATGATGCTCAACAGCATTGACTATTACCGCACCGCTGAGGGCACCATGAATTTTGCGTTTCCGGACGGCGAGATCGAAGATACGTTTCAGCTCGATCTGGTGAACGGTATATCCTATGAACGGCAGGATTCGCCCGGACAGAATACCTCTGAGATTTTTCTTGCCGATGACACGGAATATATTGTGTATTCAGAAACCAAAACCTATTTGACGAGAGAGAACCCGATGCTCACAAATCTTCAGAATGATCTCATCGTCAGCGATAATGACCGCGCATGGGTAGATGAAAACGGCGAATCCTTCGGCATAATCAGACCTGTTTCATTGTCTCCCGGCATCTGCGGCGAATGCCTGTTTCCGCAGGTTTATGCAATGTCAGTACTCGGTGATTTTGAAAAATGGCAGGTCACAGGCACGGAAATCCGGCTCGGCAGAAACTGCGCTGTCCTTGAGGGCAGTTTTCAGGAGCTCAGTTTCAGGCTCAGTACCGATGTGGAAACCGGCATTCTGCTCAGCTATGAGACATTCGATCCGGACGGCACACGCAACGGCTATTTCGAGCTGACCTCGCTGACTGTCGATGCTGAGATTGACGTCAAGCGCTTTGATCCCGAGGGATACACCTGCATAGATGCGGACGGCGTATATCTCGATCCGGAACACACCGTCAGAGCGCCGCATGTCAGGGGCGATTATGAGATCAATGAAAACGGTCAGACCTACGGATCCGCACCGGACAGCGTCTATCCCGAAGACTTTCCGGATCTGATCTCTGTGATCGGTGACAACGGCAAACAGGGATATGTCTATAAAGAAGATTATATCGGCGATTTGCCGGATTCACCGGAGGAAGCAGAAAAAATCGCGGAAGCACAGCACAACGGCACCTATGAACCACGAACTGTCAACGTCTATGCATCTGACGGCAAGACCGTCATTGATACGTTCACAGAGAAGCCATAAAAAATCAGCGCACGATCAAAACGGTCGTGCGCTGTGTTTTTTTATCAGTCGGGAATGATCTCGACCTTTTTCATGATCTGCGGCTGGAGCGGACGATCCATCGGATTCGTCTGCACACCTGCAATCTCATCGACGACATCCAGTCCCTCGATGATCTCACCAAATGCCGCATAGTTGCCGTCCAGATACGGCGCATCCGCATGCATGATGAAGAACTGCGAGCCTGCACTGTCCGGATGACCTGCGCGCGCCATCGAAAGCACGCCGCGCGTATGCTTGAGCGGATTGTTCACGCCGTTTGCAAGGAACTCGCCCTTGATATTCCAGCCCGGACCGCCCATGCCGGTACCGTCGGGGCAGCCGCCCTGAATCATAAAGCCGGAAATGACTCTATGGAAGCACAGACCGTCATAAAAGCCCTGATTGACGAGCTTCTCGAAGTTTTCGCAGGAGATCGGTGCGCAGTCGGGGCGCAGCTTGAACTTCATCTGCTTGCCGTTTTCCATTGTGATAACTACCATAATCAAAAATCCTTTCTGTATCAGTTCAGCTCGATGCCGGTGACATCGTCGATCGTCAGCGTGGTGAGCTGACCGTTAGTCGGAGACTCGATCGCCGCCAGACGGTTCGCCTGATTGGTGATCGCGCGCTCATAGAAGTTGCGGATATCACGCGCATTTGCGAATGTTTTGAGGTTCAGACCGCAGCGCTCAATGAAGAATTGCAGTACGGCATCCTCAGCTTCCTTCGTGATCGTCATTCCGGATTTCGTGCAGATGCTCTTGAAAATATCAAGCAGCTCATCCGGCATATAATCCTCAAATGTGATGATCTTGTTGAAGCGCGAACGCAGACCGGGGTTGCTGTCGAGGAATTCCTCCATGAGATCGGAGTATCCGGCGACAATCACGATGAAATCGTCACGGTTGTCCTCCATCGCTTTCAGCAGCGTATTGACAGCCTCCTGACCAAAATCGCCCTTGCCGGTGTTCGCGGTCAGTGCATATGCTTCGTCAATGAACAGCACGCCGCCCATTGCGGAATCAATAACCTCTTTCGTCTTGATCGCGGTCTGACCAACATAGCCGGAGACCAGTCCGGAACGGTCAACCTCGACAAGCTGACCTTTCGACAGAACACCGAGGCTCTTATAGATGCCTGCGAGGATGCGTGCGACCGTTGTTTTACCGGTACCCGGATTGCCGAGGAACGCCATGTGCAGCGACATCGCCGACTGCGGCATGCCTCTGTCCTCACGCATTTTGCGGACACGGATCAGGTTGATCAGGCTGTTGAGATCCTGCTTGACTGCCTGCAAGCCGGTGAGATCCCCGGAACATAGGGCGGACGGTTTGCCATTTCCTCGCGGCGCTTCTGCTCGCGGATCATATTTTCCCAGTTCGTGATGTACTCAATGCGGAAATTGCGCAGTGCAAGCACCAGCGCGCCGAGATCACGCATGATAAACGGTTCGGTTCTGCCGTTATCGACGGTCATGAAATCGAGACCCGCCTGATTGATAAACTCAATGAATGCAAGGCTCATCGGACCGATCGGAGATGTTTCCAGATCCATTTTGAGGAACGGCATCATCATTGTGATCATGCTGTCCTTGAGGCTGTATTTCGTGATCTTGCTGCTGACATTGAAGCGGTCGATCTGATCCGCAGACATCGAATATCCAAGCGCATCGTTGAGATAGGCAATCTCAGCCATGGAAATATTGCCGTTGCTGCTGCTCAGATAAACATAGAATTTCAGCAGTGTAAAGCGCAGATAATCCTGCATGGATTTCCCCTGTACGCCGACATGGTAACCCCGTTCTTCGCATTTCGCGCAGTTGTCATAAACCTGTGAAAGCTGCTTTGCAACTCCGTCCTGCATGACATGAATCCTCCCTGTGATTTTTTACGGTGTTCAGCACCGGAATCCTTGTCAGAAAATCGCTCAGGCTCAAGCCTTTGTGACCTTATGGAACACCTTTTTGCCCTTCTTGATGATCAGGTCTTCGTCCAGCGTATACATCGTCTTCGGATCGGTGACCTTTGCATCGTTGACCGTGACACCGCCCTGCTGAACCAGTCTGCGTGCCTCAGAAATCGAGGGGCAGAGCTTGGTCTTGACAAGAATCGTCAGCAGACCGATCTGTCCGTCGGTAAGATCGTCAGCGGTCAGCGTGGTTGTCGGCATATCAGCGGAGACGCCGCCGCCTGCGAAGATCGCTCTTGCAGCCTCACGCTGCTTTGCTGCTTCCTCCTCGCCGTGGACAAGCGCTGTCAACTCATAGGCGAGAATTTCCTTTGCATTGTTGTATGCTGCGCCGGAATCGAGATGCTGTTCCATTTCCTCGATCTGCTCAATCGGAAGGAAGGTCAGCATTTTCAGGCACTTGATGACATCTGCATCGCCGACATTTCTCCAGTACTGGAAGAAATCGTAGGGAGAAGTCTTTTCCGCATCCAGCCAGACAGCACCCTTTTCGGTTTTACCCATCTTCTTGCCCTCGGAATTGAGCAGCAGTGTGATGGTCATTGCGTATGCGTCCTTGCCGAGCTTCTTGCGGATCAGCTCCGTACCGCCGAGCATATTTGCCCACTGATCATCGCCGCCGAACTGCATATTGCAGCCGTAATCCTGATAGAGCTTGTAGAAATCATAGCTCTGCATGATCATGTAGTTGAATTCAAGGAAGGTCAGACCGCGCTCCCAGCGCTGCTTGTAGCACTCGAAGGAGAGCATCTTGTTGACCGAGAAGCATGCGCCGACCTCGCGCAGGACATCGACATAGTTCAGGTTCAGCAGCCAGTCGCCGTTGTTGACCATCAGTGCCTTGCCCTCAGAGAAGTCGATGAAGCGGCTCATCTGCTTTTTGAAGCATTCGCAGTTATGCTGAATCGTCTCCGGTGTCAGCATCTTGCGCATATCGGATTTGCCGGAGGGATCACCGATCATGCCGGTGCCGCCGCCGACCAGAGCAATCGGCTTGTTGCCTGCCATCTGCATGCGCTTCATCAGGCAAAGTGCCATGAAGTGACCGACATGCAGCGAATCGGCAGTCGGATCAAAACCGATGTAGAATGTCGCTTTGCCGTTGTTGATGAGATCCGCGATCTCCTTTTCGTCGGTGGTCTGCGCAATCAATCCTCTGCGCTGAAGTTCCTCGTATAAGGTCATAATATTAACTCCTTTTTATAAAGAAAATATAATTAACAT
>JAGKVC010000150.1 GCA_021152595.1 Clostridia bacterium | reverse complement strand
AATTTGTCCGCGAAGCGGACACCTTATTGGAGGAAGTTTATGGGCGGTATTTTCGGCGCGGTGTCCAAATCGGACATTACCGCTGACCTGTTCTTCGGAATAGATTACCACACACATCTCGGCGCACGCAGAGGCGGCATGGCGGTTTATGCCCCTGAGACCGGCTTTCAGCGTGCGATCCACAACATCGAAAACGCACCGTTCCGGACGAAGTTCGGCGACGATATGGATGATATGCACGGCAATATGGGCATCGGATGTATCAGTGACACCGATCCGCAGCCGGTCATGGTGCGTTCTCACCTCGGAAGCTATGCACTGACGACGGTCGGCAGAATCAACAATGCCGAAGCGCTTGTGGAGGATATCATTTCCAAGGGCGGCCATTTCAACGAGCAGAGCGGCGGTCAGCTCAACCCGACCGAGCTTGTCGCAGCGCTGATCAACCAGTGCGATACGATTGCGGAGGGCATCCGCTACGCACAGAAGCAGATCGACGGCTCGATGACGCTTCTGCTGATGACAAAGGACGGGCTCTATGCAGCGCGTGATTATCTCGGCAGAACACCGCTGATCCTCGGACACAAGGAGGGCGCATACTGCGCGGCTTTCGAGTCCTTCTCTTATATGAATCTCGGCTATCGCTATGAGCGCGATTTAGGTCCGGGCGAGATTGTATTCCTGACACCGGATTCCTGCGAGACGCTCAAGGAACCGAACAAGAAAATGAAAATCTGCGCATTCCTGTGGATCTATTACGGCTACACCACCTCATGTTATGAGGGCGTGAATGTCGAGGTCATGCGCAACAACTGCGGCGCGCTGCTTGCACGGCGCGACAAGGGCATTGATGTCGATTATGTCGCAGGTGTTCCGGAATCCGGCAACGGCCATGCAATCGGCTATGCGAATGAGAGCGGCATCAAGTTTGCCCGTCCGTTTATCAAGTACACCCCGACATGGGTACGCAGCTTCACACCGGCAAAGCAGTCGATCCGCGATCTGACGGCGCATATGAAGCTGATCCCCGTGGAGCAGTTGATCCGCGGCAAAAAGCTGCTGTTTCTGGATGATTCCGTCGTGCGCGGCACGCAGATGCGCAACACGGTGGAATTCCTCTACAACAACGGCGCGAAAGAGGTACATATCCGTTCCGCTTCGCCGCCTTCGATGTTCGGATGTAAGTATCTGAACTTCTCGCCGGGCAAATCCGATATGGATCTGATTGCGCGGCAGGTCGTCCGCGATTTTGACGGCGACGACCGTTATCTCAAGGATTACTGTACGGACAATACCGAGCGTTATCATGCGATGGTCGAGCAGATCGCGCGCAGACTGAACTTCACCTCGCTGAAGTATCATCTGCTTGCGGATGTCAAGACGGCGGTCGGCATTGATCCGGATTCCCTCTGCACCTACTGCTTCACCGGCGAAGAATAGTCTGCGGTGCCGACAGCCGGTTTGACAGCGAAGCTGGAATCATAACGTCGGAGGCGGACAGCTCGTCTTTGTCACACGGTCAACCGCATGACTGCGATACAGGAGAGGGCTGCGCCTGCCGCGGCGTTTGGTGCTGACACGAAGACAAAACCGCAAAGCCCGATATGAGGAAAAACTATGTTTCAGCAGGAGATTCTGAATCAGATTCAGGTCAACATACACAGCAGCGTGTGCATCCGCGGCGAAAAGGTCATTTACATTGATCCGATCCGGATTCCGGATGAACCGCATGATGCCGACCTGATTCTCATTACGCATCCGCATTTCGATCATTTTTCCCCGAAGGACATCAAAAAGCTGCTCAGGGAGGATACGGTGATCGCGGTGCCGGAGCACATTGCAGGCATCGTAAAATTCCGGACGGGCAGAGAGCCTGTGCGTCTCACGCCGGGACAGCCGCTGACAGTCTGCGGCATTCCGGTTGAGACGGTCGCGGCGTATAATCTGAATAAGCCAGCGCACCGCAAGAGCATGGGCTGGCTCGGATATGTCCTGACGCTCGGCGAAACGCGCGTCTATATCACCGGTGATACCGATGTCACACCGGAGAGCAGCGCCGTGAAGTGCGATATCCTGATGCTGCCGGTCAGCGGCGGCATGTTCACCATGACGGCAAAGCAGGCGGCGGAAATGACCAATCAGATTCAGCCGCACACCGTCATTCCGATTCATTACGGCGCGCTGCTCGGCGGCAGAACAGCGCCGGAGGATTTCCGTGCAGCAGTTGCCGCCGGAATCGAAACAGATATCCGCGATACCGTCTATAACAATCTGATGATTTGGCAGATTCTCCGCGTCATTCCGATCGCGCTGATCTGCGGATGCATCGGGTATCTTGTCGGACGGTTTCTATGATTTTCACGCATCTGCTTTGAAAATGATGCGATGCTCTGCGGACTGTGCAGAGCGACAGGCAGCAGGCATTCCCTGCTGACCGCAGAAACGATCAAGAGGAGAATTAAGAATGGCAAACGAAAAAAACAGCTTTTCTGAAAGCTACGCAAAAGCAGGCGTAGACGTCACAGCCGGCTACAAGGCGGTTGAGCTGATGAAAAAGCATGTCGCAAGAACCGCAACAGCCGGTGCGATTGACGGAATCGGCGGCTTCGGCGGCCTGTTCCTGCCTGATCTCAAGGGCATGGAGGAGCCGGTGCTTGTCTCCGGCACGGACGGCGTCGGCACAAAGCTCAAGATCGCAATGCTGATGAACAAGCACAATACGATCGGCATTGACTGCGTAGCGATGTGCGTCAATGACGTCATCTGCTGCGGTGCAAAGCCGCTCTTTTTCCTCGATTACATCGCCTGCGGCAAGAATTATCCGGAAAAGATCGCAACGATCGTTGAGGGCGTTGCAGAGGGCTGTGTACAGGCAGGCTGCGCACTGATCGGCGGCGAGACTGCCGAGCATCCGGGCATGATGCCGGATGACGATTACGATCTCGCAGGCTTCACCGTCGGCGTTGTAGATCACAAGAAGCTCCTGAAGCCCGATACGCAGAAGGCAGGCGATGTCCTGATCGCAATCGCATCGAGCGGCGTGCATTCCAACGGCTTCTCGCTCGTGCGCAAGGTGTTCACGGTCAGCGAGCAGAATCTCGCGCGTCACTTTGCAGATCTCGGCTCGACGCTCGGCGAATGCCTGCTGACACCGACGAGAATCTATGTCAAGCCGGTGCTTTCGCTGCTGGAGCAGGTCAATGTCAAGGCGATCTCCCACATCACGGGCGGCGGCTTCTATGAGAACATTCCGCGCAGCCTGCCGGACGGCATTTCTGCGAGAATCGCACGCAAGGATGTGCAGGTACTCCCGATCTTTGATCTGATCGCAAGAACCGGCAACATTCCGGAGCGCGATATGTTCAATACCTTTAATATGGGCGTCGGCATGATTGTTTCCGTCGCAGCGGAGGATGCAGACAAGACGGTTGCAGCGCTTGAGGCAGCCGGCGAGCATGCATATATCCTCGGCGAACTGGTTGAGAGCGATCAGGGTGTGATCATCGAATAAGCTGCTTCTGACATCATGCAAAAAACGGCATAACGGCATTCAGTGAAAGGACACATATGAGAAAACACTTGCGAATTGCAGCGTGCAGTGCTGCCCTTATGCTTACGCTGACGGGCTGCGGCTTTTCGGCACAAAATAAAGCGTTTTTCAGATATTGCTTCGGTGATGATTATACATTTACCGCGCAAGGCGTTGTCGAAGCGTCCGGACATACAGCAGCGTACCGTTCCTTCAGGCTGACGTATACTGATGTGAACGGCAGTCTGCGCGTGAATGATGATGTGCGTTCCTATCTTAATTCGGAGAAGGATAAGGATCTCTATCCGACGAAACGGGATTATTACAATGCACTGGCAGAGGAAATCGCGGTTGAGGAAATGAGCGATATTGCGAAGGAGGAATTCCGTGAAAAACTCCTTTCGCAGTATTTTGACTGTGTGCCTTCTGAGAAAGAATCGAGCTATAATGATTTCTATTCTGATCTCGAAGACGGCAGCGGGTCTGTTTTACTGTTGTTCTCAATGCCGGTTTATCTTCCGAATGACCGTGAGCCGGATCTGAGCATTGCACTGGAGCATATCGCGCCCGGTACCGGCTTACAGGCTTGCAAGGCGAATCTGAAATCCGTTGCACAGGATGATCAGTGGATGATGTCGTGTACACTGCGGCTTGAGGCAGGTGCCGACGGTGAACAGTATGCGCAGAAAATGGAGCAGATGATGAATGCGTATGTCACATACACGGAAGCACCCTGTAATTATGCGTTTGTCGTCACTCAGAAGCCGGAGGAGGACGACCAAAAAAACAAGATCCTGTATCACGCATATTCCGTGATGGGCGAGCCTGTTGACATAGCGGCAAAAAGGGCAGAAAAAGAGGACTACAGCGTGGGACGCGACATATATGATCGGATCATCGAAAAATACGGAAATACGAAATAACGGAGGTGCCGCATGGCACAGAAAAACATCATTGTTCTGGTGTCCGGCGGCGGCACCAACTTACAGGCACTGATCGACGCACAGGCGCGCGGCGAGCTCGGCGGCGGCAGGATTACCTGCGTGATCAGCTCGAAGCCCGGCGTCTATGCGCTGGAACGTGCCGCAAAGGCGAATATTCCGACGCGCGTGATCGTGCGGAAGGATTATCCCGATACCGCCGCTTACAGCGCGGCGATGCTCGATGCATTCCGTGCAGAGCATGCCGATCTGATCGTACAGGCAGGCTTCATGACGATCCTCGATGAGACGATCTGCCGCGCCTATCCGAATCAGATGATCAATGTGCATCCGGCGCTGATCCCGAGCTTCTGCGGCAAGGGCTATTACGGGCTGCATGTGCATGAAGCGGCGCTGAAAAAAGGCGTCAAGGTGACGGGCGCGACCGTGCATTTTGTCACGGAGGTCTGCGACGGCGGCCCGATCATCCTGCAAAAGGCGGTAGCCGTCGAGCAGGGCGATACGCCCGAGACGCTTCAGAAGCGCGTCATGGAGCAGGCAGAGTGGCATATTCTGCCGGAAGCGGTCAGATTATTCTGTGAGGACAAGCTGCATGTCGAAAATGACATCGTCAGCATCCGGTAAACGAAGCGATCCCCCATTTTCCGCACGGAGCGGAATCAATATCAATCCGAAATTCAGGAGGAAATCATTATGGCTATGATCTCACTTGCACAGGAATTGCAGGGCAACAGCTATCCGGGCAGAGGCATCATCCTCGGTCGCTCGGCAAACGGAAAGTACGCAGTTGCAGCATATTTCATCATGGGAAGAAGCGAAAACTCCCGCAACCGCATTTTTGTTCCGGACGGAGCCGGACTCAAGACACAGGCATATGACGAATCCAAATGTACCGATCCCTCACTGATCATCTATTCGCCGGTTCGTGTTCTGGGCAACAAGACCATCGTCACGAACGGCGACCAGACCGACACGATTTATGAGGCACTTGATCACCAGTTCACGTTTGAGCAGGGACTCCGTGCGCGCAAGTTTGAGCCGGATGCACCGAACTTCACCCCCCGTATCTCCGGCATCATCCGCTGCGAAAAGGGCAGCTTCAATTATGCGCTTTCCATCCTGAAGAGCGCAGAAGGCAACCCTGAATCCTGCCAGCGCTTCACCTATTCCTATGAGAATCCGCTCGCAGGTCAGGGCCACTTCATCCACACCTATGTCGGCGACGGCAATCCGCTCCCGAGCTTTACCGGTGAGCCGAAGCTCGTCTCCATTCCGGATGATATCGACGGCTTTACGAAGCTCCTCTGGGATAATCTCAATCCGGATAACAAGATCTCCCTGTTCGTCCGCTATATCAATGCGGCAGATCAGAGCGCGGTCACGAAGATCATCAACCGTTACGGCGACGAGCCGAAGAAGGGCTGAGACGGAGCCGCGGGAGCGCTCTGTCTTAACCCGGCGCTGCAGCAGTTTGAATTGTTTGAAAACGGATATATCTGAAAGGAACACCAATGATCACATCTTTTGTATATGACGGTCATGAGATCGAGGTGCAGAACGGCATTGCAACGGCGAATCTCGTGATCGATGGACAACAGTTTGACAGCGTCAAGGGCGTGTTCAAGCCCGAAAAGGATACCCTGTCCGGCATGATTTCGGATACGGACGGACAGACACATGCGGTCGGCGTTCAGCTCGTGAGCGATGACGGACTCATGTGGAAGGCAAAATGCTACATCGACGGGAAACTGCACGATGTCAGATATTTGATATAAGGAGAATGTATGATGGAAACCGAACGTCTTTTGAAATACGGATGCAATCCGAACCAGAAGCCTGCAAGAGTTTATATGAACGACGGCAGCGCACTCCCGATCACGGTTCTCTCGGGCAATCCGGGCTATATTAACCTGCTGGATGCCTTCAACGGCTGGCAGCTTGTCCGCGAGCTGAAGGCAGCAACCGGCATGCCGGCAGCGACCTCGTTCAAGCATGTATCTCCGGCAGGCGCGGCAATCGGCAGACCGCTTTCCGATACGCTTAAGAAGATTTACTTTGTCGATGATCTCGGCGAGCTTTCTCCGCTTGCATGTGCATATGCAAGAGCAAGAGGCGCAGACAGAATGTCCAGCTTCGGCGACTGGATCTCGCTCTCCGATGAGTGCGATGCGATCACCGCAACCCTGATCGCACGCGAGGTTTCGGACGGCATCATCGCACCGGGCTACACCGAGGAGGCACTTGCGATCCTCAAGACCAAGCGCAAGGGCAACTATAATATTGTCCAGATTGATCCGAACTACGAGCCGCCGAAGGTCGAGCATAAGGAAGTATTCGGCGTGACCTTCGAGCAGGGCAGAAACGACCTTGCGATCAACGAGGAGACCATGCTCTCAAACATTGTCACCGAGAACAAGGATATCCCCGAGGACAAGAAGTTCGACCTGATCATCTCGCTGATTACGCTGAAATATACGCAGTCGAATTCCGTCTGCTATGTCAAGGACGGTCAGGCAATCGGCATCGGCGCAGGTCAGCAGTCCAGAATCCACTGCACGAGACTTGCAGGCACCAAGGCGGATAACTGGTGGCTGCGTCAGGCACCGCAGGTTCTGAATCTGCCGTTCCGCGATGATATCAAGCGTCCGGACCGCGACAATGCGATCGACCTCTATATCGGTGAAGATTACATGGATATCCTCGCAGACGGCGAATGGGAGCGTGTCTTTACGAAGAAGCCGCCTGTCTTCACGAAGGAGGAGCGTCAGGCATGGATTGCAAAGAATACCGATGTCTGCCTCGGCTCGGATGCATTCTTCCCGTTCCCGGATAATATTGACCGCGCATATAAGAGCGGCGTCAAGTATATTGTAGAGCCGGGCGGCTCCATCCGCGATGATATTGTCATTGAGCAGTGCAATAAGTACGGCATCGCAATGGCATTCTGCGGTCTCCGCCTGTTCCACCACTGAGCGGGCAGTGCCCGCCTCCGATGTCACCCCCAATACGAGCATCGGAGAACTGAAAGCGCCTGTGCCCCCTCAAGGGGGGATTGGCGTTATGCATGAAACTGATACTTAAAGGATGTTTCCTATGAAGATTTACCTCATGCGCCACGGGGAGCCGACCTACCGCGACACAGCGGCGCTCGGGCTCCCGGGCATGGGTGCAGAGCTTGGACAGCTCAAGCCTGAGGGCATTGCGCAGGCAGAGGAAGCGGTAAAGGACAGCCGCATTCAGGATGTTGACCTGATTGTTGCCTCGCCCTATCCGAGAGCGCTGCAAACGGCTGCGATCGTCTCGCGCGAGATCGACAGACCGATCGAGGTAGCGGTCGGCATTTTCGAGTGGCTGCCGCGCATAGATTATTCCGCGCCCACTCACACGGAGATCAAGGAAGCGTGGGATGAATACAAGCAGAACGGCGGCGTACACACCCCGTCGGACAAATACCCGAACTGGGAAACCCACGCACAGATGCGCGCCCGTGCGCTGGAAGCGATCCGGCCGTATCTTGCGCGCGAGGATATCAGCAAGCTGCTGATTGTCTGCCACGGCGGCATCATGCGCGCGCTGATGAATCAGCCCTCGCTGAAAAAGATCCATTTCTGTGAGATCCGCGAGCTGACGCCGGAGATGCTGGCGGCAGAATAACGGCGCGGATCATGATGTACCGCTGATACAGTGCGCTGTACCGGCAAAAATTCCTCAGAGTCCGAAATCATCCCAT
>JAGKVC010000149.1 GCA_021152595.1 Clostridia bacterium | reverse complement strand
TTTGAGGGCGGCAAGCTGTTCAGCAGTGAAATCAGAGTAGGTGAACGGCTCTCCGGTATCACCCTTATCACCTTTGTCACCTTTGTCACCCTTATCGCCCTTGTCGCCCTTATCGCCTTTTTCACCTTTAAGGGCGGCAAGCTGTTCGGCGCGGTGACCAGCCAGGAGATCAGCGACGCGCTGAAGGCCCAGCACGGCATCGAGATCGAGAAGCAGAAGATCGTTGCGATATACGGCGTGAACCAGATCCAGCGCTTGCCCATCGTATCGCGCACGAGATTCGTGATTGCTTCGACCGCCATCTCCGCGACAGCCTGCCGCTTTGAGACCGCCTTGACCTTCAGCCCGCGCGTCAGAAAAATGCTCAGCCCCAGTATAATTGCCATGACGATCCACTCGAGAATGATCGTTTCCGTGAAGTTGATTTTCAGACCGAGCAGATCAAAGGTGAACAGCACCTTCGGTCCCTCAACGCTCAGCTCCTCCGGTCCCTGCAAAATCTTCGGGATCATCATCATTGCCATAGAAGCCATAGAAGTTATTTCTCACCTCTTTTTTGACCGGCTTTGCCGGTTCTTTGAAAGACTGCGCCCAATGTATAAATCAGACGCGGATAGAGCATCGGGACTGCAACCGCGACCGGCGAAATATATTTCCGCAGGATCACAGCCGCACCGAATGCGACAGCGAATACGCCGAGGCGCATTGCGTAAAACAGCAGATACCGCCGCTGACTTGTCACACCGCTTCGCTTTGCATCGGCTGCCATGCGCTCAACGCTGATTTTCAGCAGAAGGAGCGTCGCCAGCAGAACCGCCGTCCCGAGCAGCAGCCCGAGCGCGAATGAAAGCGTTGCGCCGAGAACGATCACGCTGATGAGATATGCTGCAATATCCAGAAAAACGGCGCGTTTGAAAATATCCAGAATTTCCTGCCGCAGATGATCCTTCGGCATAGCAGCGCCTCCTTTTTCCGGATTCTATCACAGTATACCATAAATCCGCAAAAAATGCAATGGACAAACGGCATCAAACATCCGAGATTCAGACATTTCATGTGCCGTGTCTGAAATATTACACAGCGTATACATAAAAACAGCCCTATCAGGATACTGATAAGGCGCCTCGCTGCGGTGTTTATACTATTATATCATAAAGATAAAAATTTGTCAAGCGGCAGCGCTCCATCGGACGAAAAGTAGGGAAAAACAGATAATTTTACATTGACAATCTGCGCAGAATCCGGTATAATGTATACAGATTGTAAGGCAGGAGCCCGAAAGCGGCTGCTGCATGAATGGAGAATAGTATGCGAAAACGTGTGGGGACGCTTTGCATTGCAGCGGCATTCCTGCTGTGTTCCTCCGGCTGCGGTACCGCGCAGTCCGGCGCAGAACAGCGGGAGATCCGGTTCTCATGGTGGGGCGGTGAATCGCGGCATCAGGCAACAGAAGCTGCCTGCCGCGCCTTTGAACAGCAGCATCCCGATATCCGCGTTCACACCGAATACGGTGCGTGGAACGGCTGGGAGGACGCTGCCGCAGCGGCACTCTATGCCGGTACGGAGCCTGATGTCATGCAGGTCAACCGGAACTGGCTCAGCGATTATCAATCCGATTCAGCCGGATTTCTGGACCTCAATCCGTACAGAGAGATCATCGGGCTTGGGGACTACGATCCGGATGTGCTGGAAATGTGTACCGAGGACGGGGAGCTGCGCTGTATTCCGATCAGTGAGACGGGCAGAGTCTTTTTCTGGAATCAATCCACCTTTGATCTGGCAGGAATCGCCGTGCCGGATTCCTTTGACGCACTCTGTCAGGCAGGCACGGTATTCAAGGAAAAGCTCGGAGATGCGTATTATCCGCTCGCACTCGGCTGGTATGACCGGATGCTCTTTACCGTCTATCTGCTGCAATGCAGATACGGACGCGAATGGGTTTCCGGCGGTGCGCTGCAATATTCGGAATCCGAGATTGCATGGGCGCTGGAAACGATCGAAATGCTCGAACAGACACATGTCATTCCGCCGCTGAAGCAGATCGCAGGCGGCGGTGCGGACAGCTTTGATAAGGACGAAAACTGGATCACCGGCAGATACGGCGGCATCTATGAATGGGATTCCTCTGCCGGAAAATTCATCGACTCGCTCGAAAGCGGTCAGAAGCTCACGGTCGGGACATATTTTTCCGACCTCGGGGAATATCACGGCGGATTCTCAAAGATCGCACAGGGCTTTGCGATCTCAAAGCACACTGCCGATCCGGAAGCCTGCGCGGAGCTGATTGCGTTTCTCGTCAGCAATGAGGAGGCAGTCCGGCTGCTCGGCACGGAGCGCGGGATTCCGCTCAATCACAAAGCCTATGATATCTGCGGCTCTGCGGGACTGTTGGGGGACATCTCCGCAGAAGCCTATCAGCGCATGAACGACTGGATCGGCTTCCGCATTGATCCGGATTTCGAGCATGCTTCACTCAAAGGAACAGGCGGTGTTTACGAGGATGTATTCACCGGTCTGAGCTACGGTGACTATTCGGTTTCCCAAGCGGCAGAACGGCTCTGCGCCGGAATTCAGGCTGCCCTTGCCGGAGAAAAGCCATGACAGAGCAATTTTTTATGACATATCTGAACAGCTATCAGCCGTTTAAGACCTACTGGAACTATGAGGACGGGTGCGTCCTGCTCGGTTGCATCCGGATGTTCCGTGCGACCGGAAATGCGCGGTATGCGGAATTTGTGCTTGATTATCTTTCCGGTGCCGTCGCGGAGGACGGCAGTATCCGGAACTATCCGGCACATCTGCATGCGCTCGACAGCTTTCATTGCAGCAAGGCGCTGTTCTTCGCCGCCGATCAGACCGGAGATCCGCGCTACCGCAAGGCGATCCGCTGGCAGGCTGATCAGCTTGCCATGCATCCGCGGACAAAAAGCGGCATGATCTGGCATAAGGGGATCTATCCGCATCAGGTCTGGATCGACGGTGTCTATATGGCGGCGCCGTTCCTTGCAGAATATGCCTGCCGGACCGGTCAGGATGCACTGTTTGAAGAGATCGGACACTGGTTCTCCTTCCTGCGTGACAGACTGCGCGATCCGAAAACCGGACTCTATTATCACGCGCTCGATGAAGAAAAACAGCAGCCGTGGGCGGATCCCGAAACAGGGCTTTCGGCATCCTTCTGGCTGCGCGGCGAGGGCTGGTTTCTCATGGCGCTGACTGATCTGCTTGCTGTGCTGCCGGAATCGGAAGCGGCGCTGCACGGTCTGCTCGGGAGCATGCTGCGCGATGCGGTCGAATCACTCCTGCGCTTCCGGACAGCAGGCGGACTGTTCTGTCAGGTCATTGACAAGCCTGCGCTCAGGGGCAATTATACCGAAACCTCGGGCAGTCTCATGGCGGCGTATGCGATCATGCGCGGCGCACAGCTCCATATCCTGCCAGATGCGATGTTCAGCGTCGGCGCGGATATTCTCAGCAGCGTCAAGGCGAATAAGCTGCGGAAATCCGCTGACGGCATCCTGCTGACCGATATCTGCGGCGCGGCAGGGCTCGGCGGCACAGAAGCCCGTGACGGCTCGCCTGCGTATTATTTCTCGGAGCCCAGAACCGACAACGATCCCAAGGGTGTCGGCACGCTGATGTCGGCGGAGGCAGCACTGCTGCAAAGCCGGATGGAGCAGCCTGCCGGTGCAAAATCCCGCGCATAATATACACGGCATCTTCCGAAGGAGCGTGATGCTTTGAAACAACCGTCTTTCACTGCCGGTTTCATCAGGCGAAACCGGCATATGCTTTATATTTTACCGTGGCTGCTCGGATTTCTCATATTCCGCGCCGTACCGATGCTCTATTCGCTGATCTGCGGCTTTACCGACTTTCATCTGTTCCGCGGTGTGCATCACACGGGACTCATGAATTATATACGGATTATTCAGGATAAGGAAATCCGGCACGCGATCGCTCTGACACTCCGGTTTGCGTGCATCAGTGTACCGCTGCGGCTCTGTGCGGCGATGCTTGCAGCAGTCATTCTCGAACGGGCCGTGCGCGGCATCCGGCTTTACCGCACGCTCTATTATCTGCCCTCGATTCTCGGCGGATCGGTCGCGGCGGCGGTGCTTTGGAAGGCGATGTTCCGCGACGGCGGTGCAGTCAACGCGATCCTCACGGCATTTCATCTGCCGGCTGTCTCATGGCTCGCGGATTCGCATGCGGCGCTCTGGGTGATCATCCTGCTGCGCGTCTGGGAATTCGGTGCGCCGATGCTGATGTTTCTCGCCGCATTGC
Source organism: Clostridia bacterium (assembly GCA_021152595.1). Classification (GTDB taxonomy): domain Bacteria; phylum Bacillota; class Clostridia; order Oscillospirales; family Ruminococcaceae; genus Firm-04. The sequence goes on along the minus strand of JAGKVC010000149.1, from coordinate 4,103 downwards.
AGCAGATTCCCCGTGATCTGACCGATGCTGCGATGCTTGACGGCGCCGGTGCTTTGAAGTGCTTTTTCCGGATCCGGCTGCCGATGATCTCCCCTGTCGTGTTCTATAATCTCATGCTCGGATTCTGCACGGCGCTTCAGGAATTCAATGCACCGTTTGTCATTACCGAGGGCGGTCCGCGCGGTGCGACAACGCTCTTTTCACTGCTGCTCTACCGCAGTGCATTCACCGCAAATGAAATGGGCTATGCCTGCGCGCTCGCATGGGTGCTGTTCCTGCTCTCCGCGGCAGTCAGTGCGGCATTTCTGCTGCTGCGGCGGCGCTTCGTCTATGATCCGGATGAAGGGGGTGCAGCATGAGAAAATCCGCAAAATCCGCGATTATTCGATATCTGATTCTGACGCTCGGTGCGCTTGTCATGGTCTATCCGCTGCTCTGGCTGCTCGGTGCGACATTCCGCAGCAATCAGGAATTATTCTCCACTGCCGGTTTCCTGCCGCGGCATCCGGTGCTTGATGGCTGGAAGCAAGCGCTGACCTCCTACGGCGGTCAGATCGGGCTGCTCAAGGCAATGCGCAATACCTACCTCATTGCGATCCCGAAAACAATCCTGACACTGCTCTCGGTCACGCTGACCGCCTACGGCTTTGCAAGATTCTCATTCACCGGTAAAAAGCTGCTGACTGCGCTGCTCTTTGCGACGCTGTTCCTGCCGAAAACGGTCCTCTATGTGCCGCAGTTCGTGCTGTTCAACAAGCTCGGCTGGATCGACTCGGCACACTATCTGCCGCTGATTGTTCCGGCGGCGCTCGCAGGTGATACGGTGCTGGTTGTCATGCTGATTCAGTTTTTCCGCAGTATTCCGCGCACCTACGATGAAGCCGCCAAGCTCGACGGCTGTAACTCCATGCAGACGCTCTGCTATATCCTTGTGCCGCTGCTGCGTCCGGTGCTGATTTCGGTCGGTGTTTTACAGCTTCTCTGGACGGTCAATGACTACATGGGGCCGCTGCTCTATGTCAAGACGCCTGCGCGCTATCCGCTTTCGGTCTATATCAAGCTCTCGATGGATGCGGACAGCGGTTTTGCATGGAACCGTGTGCTTGCCGTCTGCTGTATTGCAATGCTGCCGCAGATCCTTGTCTATTTCTTCGCACAGCGCTTCATGACGCCGGAAGCAGGCGGAATCAAAGAATAACATCATCCCATATAAAAAGCCGCTCCGGTCAGCCTGAAAGCCGATCGGAGCGGTTTTTTGTTATCCTTTGCGGTTGAAGATTTCCTGCCAGTCAGGTACCATATGTGCCATCTGTCTGGTGTAATATTTCAGGATGTATGCGGCATCCTCAAGCGTTGTGATGCCGTTGCTGTCCACATCCATGATCTCGCACTGTGCCTCGGAAAGCGTTGTGCTTTTTGCACCTGCGATCTGCTTGACATAATAACCGAGTGCAATCTCTGCATCAACAACATCCACGATGCCGTTGAGGTCGCCGTCGCCGCGCAGATACAGCGGAATCTGTCCCGTGATGCTGTTCTGTGCAAGATATTCCTTTACCTCGGCGTCGCTGCCCTGATATCTGAATGTAACCGTGCCCGTACCGTAGGGCCCAGCCTTCGGCATGCCGGATGCTTCCGGAACACAGTCTGCGGTGATATCCAGCCACGAAACCGTACCGTTATCCGTGATATTCGCATAGATCTTGAAATCCTGCATCGAAACTGCGGATTCATCTGTCAGCCAGACCTTGCGCTGCGGCGTGACATCGACAAAATTACAGCTCCGCGTTTTCGGCTGCACCTTTTTCTGGAATACGACCGAAACCGTCTGATTCGCGCGGATATCACTGAGAATCAGGCTGCCGCTGGAATCCGGCTTCCTTTCACTGCCGTTGACAAGAACCGAGACGAGCTGATAGCCTGCATTCTCCCTGACGGAAAGCGTCAGGCTGCCGCCCTCTGCGACCTTTGTCTCGCCGGAGGGTGTCACGCTGCCGCCCTCATTCGATGATACGGAGACCGTATAGCCGACCAGCTTTGCGACCTCGTTTGTCCGGACTGCGCCGCAGCTTGCACAGACGCTCTCCTGCTCACCGGTGCTGTCCACGGTCGGCTGCTTTGTGATCTTCCACTCGCCCCATGTGTGACCGGTCGCCGGAACAGTCTGGTATTCCTTTTTGCCGCAGACCGCGCATGTGCGGACGTTCTGTCCCTCTGTCTCACAGCCTGCTGCTTTCTCGATTTTCCAGTCGCTCATCTGATGTCCGGACGCAGGAATTATCTGCGTCTCCTTTTTATCACAGCCGGAGCATGTGCGGACCTGCAAGCCCTCGGTTTCACAGCCTGCTGCTTTCTCGGTTTTCCAGTCACTCATATGATGACCGGTTGCAGGGATTTCCTTTGTTTCGGTTTCGCCGCAGCCGGAGCATGTCCGGATCTGCACGCCTGCCGTCTCACAGCCTGCCGCCGTTTTGGTTGTCCATGCAGACCATGAATGCGTATGCGCTTCCTCGCCTGCAACCTTGAACGGCAGATTCTCGGACTGCGCATACTGCTGTGCCGTACCGTTCGCTTTGCCGATGATCGTCACATAGTGAACGGGGCTTGTACTGTACGAATAATTCAAAGTTGAGCCGCTGTGCGTTACCGTACTGCAAACAATGCCGAATGCTTTGGCACCGATCGACTTGACCGTATCCGGAATCTCCGCCTCGGAAAAGCAGCTCATCCCGAACGCTTCCTTGCCGATTGTCTCCAGATTGCTGCCGAGATGCAGCTTCGTGACATTGTTAGCTTTGAACGCTGTATCACCGATTGACTTGACGGAATCCGGAATCGTGATCTCAGTCATTTTCAGGCATGCATAAAATGCATTGTTCTCAATCGTTTGAAGCGAGGAAGGCAGCTTGACAGTTCCAAGCTCATAGCAGTTCTGAAAGGCATTTTTGCCGATGATCTGAGTGCCTTCGGAAAAGGTCACCGTTTTCAGCGAACTCATGCCGGAACAGACATTTGAAGGAATCGTTGTCATGGATTTGCCGAACTTCACGGAGGTCACTTTTTTCAATCCGGAAAACGGTCTGTTCGCCAGCGAGGTCACGCCGTCCCCGATCACGATCGAGGTTGTTCCGTTTGTCACCTCGGATGCGATCCACGGAATATAATCCGCAGCGCCCGTGCCGCTGATTGTCAGGACGCCGTTGGAATAATCCCATGTCGTGCTGCTGCCGCATGTGCCGCCCTGCGCCGCGGCTGTCAGCGGAAAGGGCATTCCTGCGCCCGCGCCGAGCGTGAGGCAGAGGAGCACCCCTGTCACTCTGCGTCCGATCCTGTTTTTCCATTTTTTCAAAATCATCATCTCCCTATCGAAATCAATGCAAAGCATTATAATTATTATACCATTTTAACGAGACAAAGTCAATCTCTAACGGGATAATTGTGAATTTCTCCCATTTGTTTCGTCCGGTTTTGTGTGCTATGCCGAATACTCGTACAGATTGCAGACAGCGCGGAAGCATCTGATCCTGATAAAACCATCCGTTTTTCCGATTCGCAGCGCTCCGATCTGCTTCCGTTTTTCTGATCTTGGATTTTTATCGCATTCCCCCATTGAACTTTTTTGTAAAGTATGATATAATATAAATAAGTGTCCTATTTTCACAAAAGAGAAAGGCGATATTCTGATCTATGAAAAAACTCGGACTTGATATCGGCTCAACTACGATCAAATGTGTCGTGCTGGGCGAACAAGATGAGATCATTTTTTCTTCCTATGAGCGGCATCTCTCGCGGATTGTCGAGATGGCTGCCGCCTATCTGCGGCGGATCGCCGAACAGACCGGCGAGACCGAAATGCATATCTCGATCTCCGGCTCCGCAGGCATGGGACTTGCCGAAGCGCTCGGCATCCCCTTTGCACAGGAGGTCTATTCGACCAGAGCTGCCGTCAGCAGGCTCAATCCCGATACGGATGTGGTCATTGAGCTTGGCGGTGAGGACGCAAAAATCCTCTTTCTGACCGGCGGCTTTGAAGCGCGCATGAACGGAAGCTGCGCAGGCGGCACCGGCGCGTTCATCGACCAGATGGCGACGCTCATCGGCGT
>JAGKVC010000148.1 GCA_021152595.1 Clostridia bacterium | reverse complement strand
AACTGGGTGCCAGAGTAGTGGAGGAACGTCCGGATTTCAAGCAGATGATCGCAAAAATAAAGACATGGGAAGACTTCAGTAAGCTCAAGAACATTGCGGTTTCCGGCAACGGAAAACAGCTTATTGACGAGCTTCATAAAAAGACCGGAGAGATAGAGCGTACACAGAACCGCCGTTTCAGCCGGACAAAACAGCTTGAAAAAAATGGAAAGCCTGTTACGAAGGAGCAGAAGCAACCGGAAAAAGGCTCATATTAACGCGGTCATGCATTTCGGCTCCGCAGATCTCTGGCTTGGCAGATGTGAACTATTATTCCCTTACATCATGCTTATAATAAACCCGGCAAGGAATTATATGAACGGTCTGGGCTTGTTTATCTGCAAACGACTGATGTCACCCATGGGCGGTAAGGTTTATGCTGATATTCAGGATACCTAAAATGAATCGCATCGTTTTAGAGAGAGAAAGCTCACTTTTACGAACAAAGTCCCGTTTTGGATCAACTACAAAATCCGATGCATTTTTCTCCATGTTGCGGAAAAAGCATATTAAGTCTGGTTTTGACGATACTACAGTATTTCTGCATAGAAAAGGCCTCCAATCAGATGTATATTCAGAATGAATTATATTGTCTATTGTCAGAACAGTCCAAAGACTTACTTAGGATTCCATTATATCATTTTTGATACCAGAGGGGAAGACGCAAAGCTTTACCCTTACCTGACAAAGCGGCAGGGACACTATTCTACAGTGTCCCTGCCGCTCATTTTTATGCCGATCATTTATTCATATTTTTGTTCGCTTCTTCGATATTGGCCGGATCCACGCCCTTATCCTCTCAGGATTTCAATGTCCTCCGCATAAATGCTGTGCGTTTCATTTGCCTTTCGTGCAATCTGGTTGATATTGTTGCTGATCGTCCGCATTGCATTTACAAGAGGCGCGGTCTGCTGCATATCATAATAGGTCAGTTCCCCGTTGACGGCGATCTTTTTGATGTAGGTTCCTGTTTTCATTCCAGCGGCAGCGGCACGGCGTTCGACCTCTGCCCATTCCTGCATATCAAATGTGACCTTCTTCTCCTTGACCTGCTTATACTTTCTCATATTTTTTCCTCCGTTCATCAATTCTCGGTTTCAGGCAAAGCCTGAGAAAATGAAAGGAGTATGTTCAGGGCGGCGGGTTCCCTGAACAGAGATTTTTGAGGGGTACGCGCTCAAAAATCTCCGAAAGTGGAAAGAATGCACCACTTTCTGTGCTTGCTATCGCTATCTTTGAAATATGGTTGATAACCTCTGAATACTTCCACAAAACTCGCAAAACATTTCAATCAAACTCATGCATTACCCTTGACTATTTACCCTTTCATGGGGTATAACAGTGAAAACTAGCGTCAAATCTCGCCGAACTTTTCAATGAGGTAGATAGTAAAATGCAAAACCGCGCAGACTGATCTGAATCTGCGCGGTTGTTTTGTGACGATATGAAAACTGTGAGTAGGGTTTGGGAACGCCTAAGACTGAATGTATGGTGCCCAAATCAGTATCGCTCGACCGAAAACGGGCGTGCAATACTGATATTGGGTAATCTATCAATAAGTTTCTGCACACAGCATCTTAGCTCTTTTTTCGCTTCATGGTCGTAGGCGTCAAGTATAATCAACACCAACCATTCCAATTGCCGCGTTCATATTGCTCGTCTATGTAGTTCTTGGAATAATAGTTATCTATGCGAAAATAAGCATCAGGATAATACTCAAAATACTTGTGCAGAAATTTGAGTAGCAACGCACATGAATCGGGCGCACGCTCTCCGTTCATATCATATCCGCTACATCCGAAGCAGTCGAAGTAAATGTTTTCGACATAGCTTTCACCTTGATATTGTCTGATGTTTCCTTCGGTATGCTGAATCAGGTTGATATTGAAAGTAATTGGGCTATGCTCACCGTCTTCATCTATATAATATGAACCGTTAAACACAGACCACCACATCGTCCTTGGGGATTCATGGCGATTGAACGTAAAGCCAATCTCATGCAATGTCTTTTCAATCTCGGCTTTATCATGTTCATAGCAATCGTCAGTTATGTTTTTTCTCAGAAAAAATGCGATCGTACTCATTTACTTTTCTCCAATGAACGAACCATAATTTCGATTCATCTCAGCAACACAATTTTGAAAAGGGAATTATGAAATGGCGCCGCTTCTTCATACCATACAGTTCATGATGACATTGATCATCATTTCTTTTTCTTCCGGACGGGATTCTGCGACCATAATCGTCAGAGCAGCGAGCGTCTGGTCGGCAATCGTCTTCTGCGTCTTTGCTTCATCAAGGAACAGTGCGTTGTTCTTATCAAGAAAATACAGGAACATTGCCGCCGCGATGCGTTTGTTACCGTCCGAGAAGCTGTGGTTTTTCGCAATGAAGTATAACAGATTCGCCGCCTTTTCTTCCAGCGACGGATAAATCTCCACGCCGCCGAATACCTGATAAATGTTTGCGATGCTGCCCTTGAACGAATCGTCCTTCTCGTTTCCGAACAGCGCACTCTCCGCCGCAAACTTCATCTGGTCGATCACGATGCGGCACTCTTCATATTCAAGGACATAAGTAGCCACGTTTCCTTTCGGCTTCTGCATCGTTTCGTGATCGTAAGCATCCAGCAGATCGAGCGCACTGCTGAACTTTTCAATCACGGTGAGAACCTGTTTGGCATCGAGCCGATTTTCTGCACGTTTCATAATGCGTATAACCTCACCGATCTGATTCATACGCTTAGTATTGACCGCAACACCGCGGATGATGTATTCACGCAAAACCTGATTCGCCCACTTGCGGAACTCCACGCCACGCTGTGACTTTACACGATAGCCGACTGAGATAATGACATCGAGGTTGTAGTAGTCAACCTGTCTCGTGACCTCGCGTTCACCCTCGGTTTGAACTGTCGCAAATTTTGCGACAGTTGCCGGATCGTCCGCAAGCTCTTCGCGCAAAGCGTTATTGATATGCTTGCCGATTGTTTTTACATCACGGTCGAACAGCTGAGCGAGCTGGTTTCTGTTCAGCCAAACAGTCTCGCCGTCTGTGTTTACCGGCAGAGAGACAGCATGATCGCCGCTCTCAAATAAAATGATTTCATTCTTCTTCATGACATTTTCCGGACAGCAGCCCGATCGTCCTTTCTGTTTATGATCAGCACATGAATCATCAAATACAGTATAGCACACTTTTGATAAATATGCAAGGTGAAATGGAAATGGGTTTGGGAATTTCCCGATTGCGGAGCAGGATATGTCGTCAAGGGCACAAGACTTTGCCCAATGGATGGGACTACAGAACATGGTCTGTTGTGAAAAGCCGAAAACGGCTTGTCAGAACGGATATTGGGTAACACCCATCTATCAAGTCGTGAAACGGAGTTTTTCACAATCTGTTCACACAAAATATTGCTGAATTTTCCTGGTGTACAAAAAGGCTTTCACGAACCGTTTACATCAATTAGGGCGTGTTGACACTATAATAATATGCGGATTTTTGAGATGATTTTGTTCCGTTCTAGGCAAAAATCCGCAGGCGGGCTGTCGCCCGGTAAGGATTTTTAACGACGAACGGGGCAAAATCAGCCAGAAAGACGCATGTTAGGCTTAGTGTCAACACGCCATAGCTACTGAAAGCGCAATATGTCTTTTGTATGAGTATTCTCATCTTCTCATCCGATTTCGGATATGTGTGAGTAATGACATAAACCACCGAATCGAATAGCGATTCAGTGGTTTATTCTCTCTGTGCATCAATTCAGTCTTTCCATATATAGCCGACTTTGATCACCGTTTCGATATGACGGCTGGCATCGCCCAGCGCAGTACGCAGCTTCCGGATATGTGTATCGACAGCACGGTCACAGCCTTCGTAATCCATGCCCCATACGCGGTCAAGGATCTGATCTCTGCTTAGTATGATATTCTTATTGTCAATCAGATACATGAGAAGATCATATTCTTTCGGTGCCATGCTGACGATCTTCCCGCTGACCTTCACGCATCTTCTGGCAGGTTCGATCTCGATCTCTCCGATCCGCAGCTTGCCGTCTTTGATCAGTAGTCCGTGATATCTTTTGATCAGCGCATTGATCCTGACCAACAGCAGCTTTGTCGAAAACGGCTTTGTGATGTATTCATCCGCACCGACCTCATAACCGTCAATGATATCGTTCTCCTCGCCGAGTGCGGTCAGGAAAATGACCGGCACATCATATTTCTTCCGGATGGCTCTGCATACATCCTTGCCATCTTTGCCGGGCATCATGATATCGAGAATGATGAGATCGTACCGATTCTGTTCTGCGTATGCAGCGGCTTCATTCCCGTCTTCTGCGGTATCAACTGTAAAGCCGTTCTTGCGGAGAAAGAGAGCCGTGATATCACGCAGTGCCTTGTCGTCTTCTGCAAACAGTATCCTGTATTGATTATTCATTTTCCTGTACCCTTTTGATTTCAAACCAGAACAGCGTCCCGTTCTCATCGCTGCTGCAATCGTATTTTGCTTTATGAAGCGTCAGAATGCTTCGGTTAATCGCAAGTCCCATGCCGTTGCTGCTGAGTCTGTCGGTTCTGACCTTATCTGTCTTGTAAAACGGTTCCCAGATTTTCTTGATATCCTTTTTGCTGATGCCGGGACCGTCATTGATGACCTGAAATTTAACCAGCTTTTCATTGCCGCTGAGTTTGATCTCCACTTTCTTCTCCGCATATTTAACGGCATTGGTAATAAAATTGCTGATGACAATCCGGATCATCTTCGGATCTGCGTATACATAATATGTTCCGTCTATGACATCCGTTACCAGCTTTGCATTGAGGCCGCGCTCCTGAATGATCGGCTGCATCTGCTCAAAGACTGCCGCTGTTATTGTATAGAGTTCCACTTCTTCGAGTTTCAGTTCTCTTTCCGAATCCATTTTTGACATACTGAGCATATTGCCGATCAGCGCTGCCATATGATCCACTTCCGCATTGAGCTTTTCAGCGTATTCGTGCCGGTCCGCTTCGTCAATGTATTCCCAGTTTTCGGTATAGGCTTTTGTAACGGCAAGCGGTGTTTTGAGATCGTGCGCAATGCTTCTTGTCAGATCCTGACGCATCAGTTCATAGCACATCCGGTTGCTGTAAAGCTTTCTCATGGTGAAAATGACCAGCATTTCCAGAACAGCCAGCACGGCCGCACTCAGCACGTAAATGAAAAGATGTTCTCTGACAGCGAGCTGAAGCGGGTGAAATACATACACCGCATATGCATAGCCGGATAAAGCCGGAAGATATTCCCGACTGATATAGCAGGAAGTCCCCAGTTTCTCCTGCTCATAATTTGTCCACAACCTGAGTCCTTCCTGAATATCATCTTTGCTGAGGAGCTCCTTTGCCTGACTGTTCAGTCCGGATTCGTATGCTGTTTTTGTCATCCGGATATTATTGATTCTGAGTTCTGAATCCCCAAGCCATTCCGATACCGGAACAGTATCCGTTTCAGAAGCGAGTTCGTTGCTGCCGATCTGATACACAAGATCTTTTCCGTTACCGTAGCGTGGGATTGTCAGTGTGCCGCTGAACACGAAATTGTTGTCACACATGCCTTCCAGCTGATCAGCGTTAGCATACAGACGCTTATCATTGAGCGGAAAATCATCCCCGACAGGAATGATTCTGACAGAAAGCAATTCCTGGCCGGCAGAGGGCAGGACGGACAAAAAATTGCCGGATTCCAGTTTTTTGTTGTCACCAAGTTCCGCCATTCCGTAGAAACCGATTCCGTTTGTGGCATCATAGGATGCCATTTCCCAGCAGTCATACATCTCCTGAATCACGGTTTCTTCCGTAACCGCATCCGGAAAGCCGGGGAGTGCACGCGCTGCATGCGCTTTTGCAGTATTCATATGAGATTGCATTGTTTTTGATGCAGCCACATAGGTAAAGAACCCGCCTGCAAGCAGAAACGCCGCCAGGATCAGCAATGTGATGACGACCGTCAGCTTAATATAATGTTTTTTCATCAGATCTCTTTCCTTTCATATCCGGAATTCTGATATGATTATAAACAGAGGATATGTATTCTTTATGTACTCTGTGTCGTCGCGGAGATTTTTTAGCCGGTGCGTTCTTTTTTCTTCCGGCTTGCTCCGCAAAGAAGATTCCGTCAGCATCTGTCCCGAAATCTTTTTACATGACAGGATTGAAAAAAGAGGATGCTCTATCGGTCAATACAAAATAATTTTGTGTGAACGGATTGTGAAAAGGGCATTTTCATGACTTTACAGATAGACGCAAGTCGATCTCGGTCATGGCTTTTCATGCTTACTCAAAATTCTGCCAGCATTTCATTTTCATGAATTCGGAAATCAGAGTCAAATCGTTATTTTCATAGTAGTTCACAAGCAAACGCTTGAACTCCGGTACTGATTTTTCAGGAATCACGAGGAATCCTTGTCCCCGCGAAATCAGGTAATGGTTTGCGAAAATGACAGATGCACGTTTGTTTCCGTCAAGAAAAATCTGCGTTTTCATGCAGTAAAGGCAAAGAAGGATTGCCGTATCAATCGCAGCAATCTGTTCGTTCCCGGTAATCTCTGCGATTCGATCTTTTACATCCAGTTCAATCGGAAGCGGCGGAACATAGGAACAGCCGCCGATCGTGACCGGTACGCCGCGAATTCGTCCGCCATCAAGGAAAAAGCCTTCGTTGACAAGCCGAGCAATATGACACAGCAAATAATAATCACTGTTACATCGAATCACATCTTTGTCAAGGATAAACTCCCATGCGTGCTTCAGGTTCAGAATCTTCTGAACATCATCTGCACTCATGCCGGAAACAATACCATTGTCAATGATCTCTTCTGTTTGTGGAAAAGAGGTAGCAACGCCTTCCAGAACTGCCTGGTCATAGATGTTGCTTTTCATGTTTGCGCGCGCAAAGTCGAGATTTTTCAGGACGCGCGGGGCCAGATCTTCTTCCATGTAGCCAAGCGCAACCAATTCACGGTTGACTTTTCGCAGCTGCTTCTCCAGTTCACGCCGTTCCCGTGCATTTCGCAGAAGCAGCTGATACAGTGCATCAGAATACACATCAACATAGGTCGATGTGTGCCTTCCGCCAACTCGTTTGCGCACATACAGATACTGTTTTTCTCCCTGTGACTTGACTTCAGGCGTACCGTCATAAGGAAGCAAGCTGATACGAGCCTGCAAATCCGCTTTCTGATGCAGCAGTTCCTGAATCTGAGTGATTTCTCCCATTTTCGGCCTCCATTTTATAGGGTACATTTCAAGTTATTAAACGCACAGTTTGTACCCTATAAATTATAGCACACATTGTTTGTTGATGTCAATAGCATAAAGAATAATAGTCACTAATTGCATTTTAACCCTATTTTACACCACGAATCAGGCAAAGTCAAGGCATTTTCAAAAATAGATGTGGTATGAGAAAAAAGTAGACTTATATCAAAAATAGATGTGATAATATACGTGAATAGTGTTATGGTATCACATCTATTGGCAAAACAGACGTTCTGTGATACAATATGATACACTAGCCGCAAACATATGTTGCGCATCGGGGCGGTGAAAACAGCGCAGGGCACTTACGATCTGAAAGGAGTGAACTGTGGATGGAAGAACAAATATAGCCCGATATTTACAAAGAAACATCGGGCTTCAGGTATTCATGTAACATCGAGGTATTTGGCAAGCGGATCGCCGGCATTTGTAATCCAATCTTGCTTTCCGTTGCTGGAAGCTCTCTTCACAACTGCACTGGCAGCAGATGGAGCTGCAAACTCATAATCTTGGGTAAACTTGTCATTCACGATTATGCCCTGCGAAACTAAGCTGGCATATAATGATGCATAATTTATAGACTGAAAAGAATTTGGTTCTGACCGCGCTGAAGCTCTACGGTGTCAAGCCGGATATCTGTGTCACGCTCACTCATCTAGTAATTATCATAACGGTTCCAGAAAAAATCCCGTGCGCAGATGACGCCAGTTTCAGATTCAATCATGCCGAACCATGTCTGTGCAAATCCCGGTACGCATCTCGCATAAAAACAAATCTTCTTCCACGGCACCGGCATCATGCCGACGAGATACTGTCCGAGTTCTGTCTGTGCGGCTTCGATTGCTTCCATGTTTTCAAGTTTTCCCATAATATCCCCCTGTCTCACGATCGTATTCAAGCAGGAATTCTTCCATATAGCGATGCCGCTGAACGCTGACCGTCGGGAAATGCGGGAGCTGCTCATTCATCAGATAGCCAAGAAACCAACGGTATGCAACATTCATCTTAATTTCTTCGCAGGTGCGGCGCAGCGACGGAATGCCGTACAAATGCTGAATGAAAACGATCTTGAAC
>JAGKVC010000147.1 GCA_021152595.1 Clostridia bacterium | reverse complement strand
CTATAAAAAGAGGATTAAGTTTCATATATGTACCTGTTACGATTCCAGCTTGTGTATCCCAAACATATGGAGCATAAGTATTGACTCCTCCTGAAAAATAAGTGGTACCATTTTCATATATAATAGAATTATCGTTAGCATTAAAAATTTGACTGAAACAATAGTCTGGGTAATTAGAAATGACGCTATTATAGACTGCCTCTCCAGTACTGTCAGTTCCAATATATTGATAACGATTAGTAACCGGATTTAACTTCCAATAAGCTTGCTGGTCTGTAGTTAATTGGTTATAAACACTTGCTGCGATATCTTTTCTTGCGGATAGTCCCAAGAAAATTTTTTGTTCTGTTCCTGTACATTGAATAGCCCTCCCTGTTTGAAAGTTGTCATTGCAGTCGGCGCGGTACATTTCCGGCTGCGGAATCTGCTGTATGCGGTAATTCCCGTAGTTGCCGCATACACTTTTATTTTAGCACGAAAACGGCGGTTTGTAAAGAGGTCATATAAATTTCTTATACGGCGGCTCCGGATCATTTTTCTGCAAAATGCAAAATCTGCTGATTTTGCACATTTTCCATATACATCCTTGAAATCGGGTGAAATTTTCAGACACGCATGAGAATCTTTGCGCTGCATCTTGCAGACGGTACCGATTTGTGCTATAATAACGCACGGAAGAAACCGTCTGCGCTGATAAATTTCAAAGGAGATACGTATAATTATGAAGAAGTTGATTTGTCTGACCGCAGTCACTGCAGCAATGCTCGCGCTCTCTGCATGCGGCGAATCCGGCACCGCAGAAGAAAGCTCCGCAGTCTCGACCGATACCACAACTAGTACGGAGATGACCGTAACCGAAGATACCGCTGCCTCCGTTGCGGATACAACCGCCGCTGACACAACCGCTTCCGCAGATACCGCGACCGAGGCTGTCACCAAGGCTACAACCGCTGCCGCTTCTGCTGAATCCGCAGCCGATACAACCACTGCCGCAACTTCTGCCGATACCGGCTGGAAGGCTGCGTATCAGGAGATCATCACGCAGTACAAGAGCAACAGCGAGACCGCACTCGATGCAAAATGGGATCTTCTGGATCTCGATCAGGACGGCACACCCGAGCTGCTGCTCTCCGAGGGGGACTACCATGCAGGCAGTGTTCTCTACTATTACTATGAGAACGGCGCTGCAAAGCAGGTCATGGACAAGGACGGCGAGCCGCTCCGTTTCGGCGCATACGGCTCAGTTTTCGCCTGCCCTGAGGAGCATCTTCTCGGCTTCATTGATATGCACATGGGCTGCACCTTTGTCACAATGGAAAAATACGAAAACCATAAGATAACAGAACTCATGCGCATTGATGAGAATTCCGATGCGATCGGCGTCGAAGAGCCGACCTATAACGTCAACGGTGAGGTCTCCACTGAGGCTGCCTATAACGAAAAGCTCGCGGAATACAATTCAAAAAACTGGATCATTGCAGGCTCAGAATATTCGCTCGATGATCTTTCCATGCTGGAATGATCTCATCTGAATCAGAAAAAGCTGCTCCGGCAGCATGTGAAATGCTCCCCTTTTATCAGATCATCCGTTCAAAACCGTATGCCGGATCATCTGATAAAAGGGGGCATTTTTATACAAACAGGATATCCGGACAAAAGATATACACAGACGCTTCGGATCAGGCGGCGGAGCAGGTGATCCGGCGGTGCGGCAGTTTATTAAAGAACATGCAGAGGTGTATACAGCAGACAGTGAGAGACGCATCATCGCCCTTTCCACCTGCGCAGAGGGCGATTCCGTATCGAGAGTGCTTGTGTTCTGTTACATTACAGACTAAAGGTGTATGCATCCCTGACCGCCGCAGAAACATGATCCAAAATGAAACCGCTCCGATCCGGCTTGACGCTGATCGAAGCGGTTTTGCTTTCTCTGAAAATCGGAATCACAGCGCGGTCAATCCAGATCATGAAGAAAATCTGTGATCACCTCTGCGCATGCAGCGGGCTGATCCTCGTGAACCCAGTGTCCGCCCGGCAGATTGGCAACTGTCACATTCCCGAGCCTGTCAAAATAGGGCTGCATTGTTTCGGTCTTGTATTCCTGCATTTCAGCCCATTCCAGCTCATAGGCTTTCTCTCTGCGCGCCTCCCCGGTGCCGGAGAAATCTTCTGTCAGCTTATTGATCCGTTGTTCCGAGAGCCGATCCGCAGCTTTGAATTCCTCTAAGGTTTCGTAGCCGTTCTCGGCGCTGATATAGAGCTTCGGAACATCGGTCGGATGAAAGACGCTGTCGATTTCGCGCCAGTTGTCAAGCACATGCGACATTTCAGCATAGAATGCCCTGCTGCCGAATGTCATCAGCGCGAGCGCACGGTCTGCGCGCTGATCGTCCGCAGAATAGGATTCGTCAGCCGGAAAAAACATATTGCCTGCGACATCGCCGATGCCGAGATTGATCATCGTCCGGAAGATTCCCATGCTGCCGGTCTCATCCTCCAGCTCGGCGAGCTGCTCATCGGTGAGATCATTGATATCCGACAGAATCGTGGTATCAAGATCAATCACCGCTTCAACCTCCTCCGGATATTTGCTCACCCAGTAGGTGATCAGCGTGCCGGAGTAGGAATGCGGCATCAGAACATAGGGCGCTTCAACGCCTGCATTTTGCAGTGCCTTGCGGTAATCCTCCACAACAAATGAAACGGTCATGTCGTCCTTGACATCGTCGCTGCCGTCATATCCGGCACGCGCCAGATAATAAACCTGATTCTCCTGCTTCAGCTCGGAAGCAAGCTGCCGGAATTGCAGCGGAAAGCCGGAGCCGCT
Organism: Clostridia bacterium; assembly: GCA_021152595.1. GTDB lineage: Bacteria > Bacillota > Clostridia > Oscillospirales > Ruminococcaceae > Firm-04. Next base: position 5,599 of record JAGKVC010000147.1, on the reverse strand, counting down.
GCCGGAAAAGCCAATGATCCGGTGACCGTCCTCTGCGCCGCCGTAATTTACCAGATTCAGGCTGTGATCCCCGACGGATACCGGCTGATAGAGTCCCTGCTCCGCAAGGAAATCCTTATTTCTTTTCAGATTGACACGGTGGATGATTGTCGTGGTCAGCAGCCCGAGAATGATGATCCCGAGCAGCACCAGAAGGATGATCCCCAGTACCTTAAAAATTTTCTTGATCACACGCATATTTGTTCTCCTTTTGAATGATTGTTACCCCAGATGCATTGTCATACCGGTCGGTTCATCCTGCTTGCTGTATCGCAGCATGAGACCTGTAATGATTCCGCAGTGAACCTCAGTCAGAATCTCGACATCCTGCTTTTCATAGTGCAGACGGGTAATGACAGTATCCGCGACAATGCGCTGTTCTCCGAATGACACGAAGCTTCCGCAGTTCCGGATGTGGTTCGCCCAGCCAGCCGAATAAAAATCCGTCGATGTTTCCTGCATATCCTTGTTAAGAAAGTTTCTGAGATCCGCAAAGCGGTTTTCGAGGAGGCAATGCACAGCGTCAGAAGCAGTCCGCAGCATTTCATCTTCATCATAGGGATGCTCGGCACGCAGGGCGGCGGTATAGAGTGTTTCGCCCTTTTCGATCGCGGTCAGAACCTCTGTCAGCATGTTGACATGCAGAATCATCTCGTTGATCCTGTGCCTGAAATCCGCGGATTTGCTGCGGATCAGCGCTGTCGCCTTTTCCTCGCTGTCGATCACATCCGTGATCTCATCGAGCGAGAGCCCGAGCGATTTCAGAAAGCGGATTCTGCGCAGGCGTGCAATGTTTTCGCTGTCCAATTTGCGCGGGGCTGTCCTGCTTACGCGAACCGTCCGGATCAGTCCGCGCTGCTCATAATACCGGATCGTGCGGGATGTCAGGTTCAGCTCCCTGCACACCTCGGTGATGTTTTTTGCCTCGTCCATGCTGCATCCTCCTCTCTGGTATTATTATACACCTTGACGTAACGTCAATGTCAAGCGGTTGAGAAGAAAAAGATGCACAAATCGGGCGGGAATTATTCGTCCCGATTTATCCAATCATACAAAAGAGCCGCAGGCGGAAAACCTGCGGCTCTTTGTGTCATATCAAATTGTCGGACAAATGCTGATTTCAGTTAGCTGTCAGTTCAGAACGGTGTCGCCCCAGAGTGCCTCATACTTTGCAAGTGTCTCTGCATCGTACTCGACATCTGCTTCATCATCAGGATCACTTGCTTTGAGATAGAAGTGCAGCGCTCTGTCCGGCTTGCCTTTCGTAACGGTAAACTCAATGAATGCAGTGTCTCCGGTGAAGTTTTCCGTATCAAAGAACTTTTTGAGCTGCTGTCCTCTGCGTGTGCCGAAGCTGATCGAAGCATAGCCGTTTTCGCGGACTGCCTTGCCGTCCAGTGCTGCGAAATACTTGCCGTCTGCAAGATAGACCTTCTCACCCGGCTTCACGCCGTCACAGATCTTGGAATAATCGCCCTCTTCCTGAGAATTGACTCGCCAGATCTCATAGTCCGCAGCGTCATTCAGCGAAGATTTGTCATCAAAGCTGACCACATCTGCGGAGACGAGCTTTGCCATTTCATCTCTGACGAATCTGTAGGTGATTTCGGTGGTGTAGCCGTAGACATAGCCGGCACTGACGATCTCATCAAAACCGCCGTCATAGCCTTCCGGAACAGACTCCACATTGACGATATATGCCGGATCCCACTGGTCGCCTGTGCGGAGCAGATTATCAAATGTGTGCGTGCCGGTTGCGTCGGATGTCCACTCTGCAACCTTCTTTGCATAATGGTTCGGGGCTTCGGTCAGCGAGACCACAACGCCCTCGAGCGGTTCGCCGGTCTCTGCATCAATGCAGTTGACCGTGACATAATTGCTCCTGCCCGGAAGCGGCATGAGGTCGAACCGCAGCTCTTTATCCGGCTTGCCGTCTTTGACGGTGAAGTCAATGCCGCCGGTCTGATCTGTGAATTCTACATCCGGATAAATCTCCTTGATATGTGCTGCAAAATCGCTGTCCGGATCCATCAGCGTCAGCGGATATTGGTGCATTTCCACATCGACATGATAGTCGCCGTCCGGCAGTGCGAAGGCATTTTCCGGTGTCACGCCGTAGATGAAATTGCCTTCTTGGTCCGTCACGATCAGATTGCCGTAGTAAAGAATACCGCCGCCGCCCGTGTTCTGACCGCGTGCCCAGTCATACATATTGACAACGACCTGACCGCGGTCGGAATCCTTGACCAGACGGGCATTGACTGCAAGCTCGGTTTTGTCGCCGAACTGGAATCTCGGCTGCTGCGACTGATTGCCGAATTCATTGCCGTAGCCCTCCGGCACATTATGAATGTCCATAAAATATGTATACTGCTCATCCATCGGGAGACCGGTGAAGTACATCACAGAATTATCGTCTGTACTCCACTCGCCGAGTTCATAGCCATGCTCACCGTAAGTCGCATACAGATGCACATACGCGCCCTGGATCGGCTCGCCTGTCATCATATCCACAACGCCGACTGCCAGCGTGCCGCCCTGACTCTTTCTTGCGCCGATGATCTGCTGCTTGAGCATCGTATAATCGACAACATCAATTCTGCCGTTTCCGTTGAGATCGGCGTTCCGCCAGTTGCCGAGCTTGTCAACCTGACCGAGCAGGAAACGCTGAAGCTGAACCGCATCCGAAATACCGACAATGCGGTCGGCATTGACATCACCGAAGCGCGTTGCAAATTTCAGATATGCCGGATCGTAGTATGTCACTTCGCCGTCCTCATCAATGACCTCTACCCAGTCAATCGTATCGGCATCGCCTTCCGGCTTATAGGTGCTGTAATCAATCTCTTCTTCATTTGCTTCTTCCGCAAATACTGACATGGACTGCATCGACACAAGCGATGCGGCTGCTGCAAGTGCAGTCAGCAGTGCTGTAATACGTTTTGAATTCAACATGTTCATTACCTCCTGACAAATAAAATCATTTTACGCTGTGGGGCAGCGTCTCAAAAATAATGTGAATTCGTGATGCGCGGGGTTCGGGGATACGGTATGCTGAAAGGTCTTCGCCTGCACGGTCAGCCGCAGAAGGGGGTGCTGCTGCTGCGCATGCGCCGTCGTTACAGAGTTACCGTTTTTTCTTTGCTTTCACCGCCTTTCTGATTCGATCGGGATTCGGCCGCCCGTACTGATATCATGCGATTTTTCATGTGTACACGCTGCTGGCTCAACGGGCGTCCTTGCCTGCTATATCTACTAAGACAAGAAAGATACAGGGGCGGTTACGTGTTTTGGATAAAAAATTTTTCGCCTGTATTTTGTTGAATTTTCTGCTTGACGGGATACATCTTTTATGGTATTATGGTATTCAGAAACAGAATCAGAAGAGAAAAAAGCAAACTTTTTTTACTCGCAAAATCAAACAGGGGATTTGTATATGAATCAAAAATCAGAGGACGCGATTCTCGGTCTGCTCAATGAACGGGATGAAACTGCCCTCGCGGAAATTCAGAATACCTACGGCAAGCTCTGCTATAAGCTCGCCAATGATATTCTGAACAGCCGCGAGGATTCCGAGGAATGCGTCAATGATATGCTGCTGAAGGTCTGGAAAACGATCCCGCCCAAGCATCCGGACAGTCTCGTTGCCTATCTGATCACGATTATCCGGAATACCGCCGTCAACCGCTATCTTGCTCGAAAGACGCAGAAACGCGGCGGAAAGCAGTTTGAAGCTGCGTGGGAGGAGCTGGAAGCCACGCTGGAATCCCGTGAGGATCTCAATGATACCATTGATACGCATGAGCTGACACGGGAGATCGAGCGCTTCCTTGAGACACTCACGCCGCGGACGCGGAATATCTTTCTGCGGCGGTACTATATGTCGGAATCCATTGCGGAAATCTCCGCAGCATACAATATGAGCGCAAGCGCGGTCAAAATCTCGCTGATGCGCACAAGAGACAAGCTGAAATCATATTTACGGGAGGAGGGATTGCTGTGAAGCCGGAAAAATTTGTCTCCGCACTGAGTCAGATTGACGAAAAATATATTCGGGCGATGCTCGAAGACGACGGCACTACCGCTTTTGCAGATGAGACCGGCAAAGCCGAAGCACAGCCCCTCTCTGCCGTTCAGGCGGCTGCTTCCGCGGACAGCACGCCGAAGATACAGCATGAAAAAACCGGTTCGCGCATTCTCCGGTATATGATCCTGATTGGCAGTGCCGCTGCGTGTCTCTTCGGCATCTCGAAGCTGATGCTGCTGAACCGTCAGCCGACACAGAATGAATTTGTCGAGGATACCATGCCGGTCACGACTGCGCTGACCGAGCTTCCTGCCGACGAACACAATACCGAAACAGACAGCAGCAAAAAGCATGTTCAGACCGTGACTGTCACAGGCACCGTCACGACTGCCGTTGAAGAACCGGAGCAGCATACATCCGCTGTAACAGACAGTCAGCCGGCTCAGACTGCTGCAGCAGACACCGCGGCACCTGCTCAGACCGCAGCAAACAGTCTGACCGCGAAAACCACCGCTGCTGCATCGACAACCGTCACCACAGCAGTTACTTCAGTCACGACTGCTACGACGACAACCAGATCTGCACCGTATAAAACCTATCCGTACAAAAGAGAGCCGCAGGAGTATTATCTGCCGCCGATCGGCCGGTGCGGTACGGTCGTCAAAGAGACATACAACGGAAATTACGGCGAGAATACGCTCTTTGTCTATCTCCCCTTCGGATATGACGAAAACACACCCTATAATATTGTGTATCTGCTGTACGACGATACGGCGGCATTCATATCTGATTCAGAATACTGGTTTGACGAACGCAATGAAAACATGGATGTTCTGCTCGACAATATGATCGCAAACGGAGAAATCGAGCCGATGATTGTGGTCGCCGTCCGGTACACAGATTCTTCGCCGGATATGTGCGCAGAAATGCGCGACGCTGTCATCCCGTTTACGGAAAGCAAATATTCCACATTTGCAGCTTCGGCTTCCGAAGCGGATTTGCAGGCTTCCAGATCACACCGCGCATTCGGCAGCTTTTTCTCAAAAGCCCAGACCACATGGGATCAGTTCATGCAGAATCTCGATCTGTTTGCATACTATATGCCGCTTTCAGAGGCAAACAGCGGAGGCACCGCACCAATCACCGATGCAGTCGAACGCTTCGGCTATCCGAATGATGCATATCACATTTTTACGGCGTGCGGCTCAGGTCATTCCCCCTTTACTGACATGAACGAAATGATCCGCATCATGAAGGACGATCCGCACTTTGTCATGAGTGACAGCTTCGATGACGGAAATCTGATGTATATGCCGTGCGAAGGCGGTACTGACTGGTACAACACCATCCGTGCTTTCTTCTACAACGGTCTGATGCAGCTCTTCCGGCAGTAAACGCAGCCAAAACAAAAAAGCATCTCCCGAATCACACGGGAGATGCTTTCAGCCTGTCCACAAAGCCCCTCTGCGAGCAACGCAGAGGGGCTAATTACACAGAATATCAGGCAAAAACAAGATCAGAACACAAAAATGG
>JAGKVC010000012.1 GCA_021152595.1 Clostridia bacterium | reverse complement strand
GATGAGGCGGACGTCATGGAGGCGCGGGTGCCGGAGTGCGAGCTCGTGCGCTGGTCCGACGGCATGAGCTTCGATCTCACGAAGAAGGGCATCTCGAAGGTGTCGGGCATCGATGCGCTCCTCGCGGACTATGACAGAGAGACGGTCACGGCGTTTCTTGCGGATGCGGAGGATGCTCCGCCGATCTATCTGCGGCGCAATCCGCTCTTTGAAAAGAGTGAACAGATCATTTCTGCGGCAGATCCCGTTCCGGAGATTCCCGATGCCTATCTGCTCAGAAAGCAGGGCGAGACTGCGGAGGTTCCGACCGTGACCGACGGGAAAGAATGCGTCCCGATTGATCCGTTCCGCAGCGGTCTGATCTCGGAATCCAAGGCAATCGGTGCTGCTATGCATGTACAGGATCTTGCCTCGCAGCTTTGCTGTCTCGCGCTTGATCCGCAGCCGGGGGAGACTGTCCTCGATGTCTGTGCGGCACCGGGCGGCAAGAGCTTCACGATCGCCGAGCTGATGCAGAATCAGGGACATGTCTATTCCTATGATCTCCATGAAAAGCGCGTCGGACTGATCCGGAAGGGCGCCCAAATGCTGCGGCTGAGCTGCATCACGGCGGAGACCGGTGATGCGCGGCGCACCGAAAAGCCTCTTGCGGACCGCATCCTCTGCGATGTACCCTGCTCGGGCTTCGGCGTAATCCGCAGAAAGCCGGAGATCCGCTATAAATCACTCGATGAGGCTGCCGATCTGCCGGAGATTCAGTATCAGATTCTCGAAGCCGCCGCAAAGGCGCTGAAGCCGGACGGCGTGCTGGTCTATTCAACATGCACCGTCTTAAAACGCGAAAATGAGGATGTCGTCCGCAGATTTCTGGCGGCGCATCCCGACTTTCAGCTTGAAAAGCCGTGGCAGAATCTTCCTGCACTCAGCGGATACGGGCAGGACATGACAACGCTCTTTCCGCAGATACTCGGCAGCGACGGTTTTTTCATCGCAAAAATGCGGAAACATGCTGCGGAAAAATAACTGAGAAAGCATGCAATTCTGAAAGGAGCTGAGACCGGTGGAAACACAAAAAACTGACATTCTCTCTTTGCTGCCGGAGCAGCTCGAAGCGGAGATCCTTGCAATGGGGGCGCCGAAATTCCGCGCAAAGCAGATTTTCCGCCAGTTGCACGTAAAACGCGTCTTTGATTTCGCAAAGATGACAGAACTTTCTAAACAATTTCAGGCAGAGCTAAAAGAGCGCTTTTATATAAACCTGCCAAAGATTGAGAAAAGGCTTGATTCTTGTGCGGATGATACTGTAAAATATCTGTATAGGCTTTCTGACGGTGCCTGTATCGAGACGGTTCGCATGGTCTATCACCACGGTGTGACCGCGTGTATTTCGACGCAGGTGGGCTGCAAAATGGGCTGTAAATTCTGTGCCTCGGCACCGCTCGGATTCGTGCGCAATCTGACGCCTTCCGAGATGCTCGGACAGATCTACGGCACCGATGCAGATTTTCCGCCGGAGCAGCAGATCAGCGGCATCGTGCTTATGGGCATCGGAGAGCCGCTTGATAATTTTGAGAATGTCATGCAGTTTCTGCGCCTGCTTTCCTGCAAGGACGGCAGAAACCTCAGTCTGCGCCATGTCGCGCTTTCTACCTGCGGACTTGTTCCGATGATCAACCGGCTTGCGGAGGAGGAGCTTCCGCTGACGCTTTCGGTCTCGCTGCATGCCGCGGATAATGAAACACGCGATGCCCTGATGCCGGTCAACCGGCGCTATCCGCTGGAGGAACTGCTCCATGCCTGCGGCGAATACTTCCGCAGAACGGGCAGGCGCGTTACATTTGAATACGCTGTCATCGCCGGAGAGAATGATTCGGCAGAGGCGGCGAAAAAGCTCGGAAAACGGCTGCGGCCGGTCTTTCCGAATCAAAGACCGCATGTCAATCTGATTCCGGTCAACCCTGTGGCGGGAACCGGTTTTCAGGCCGGACACGCGGAGGCATTCCGGAAGCTGCTGGAGCAGGAGGGCATCAATGCCACCGTCCGGCGGACACTCGGTGAGGATATCAAGGCCGCCTGCGGTCAGCTTCGGCGCGATACCGTGGAGGCTACATGAAGAAAGCGTGGTGAGCACCAGTGAAGGCGTATCTGGGCTGTGATATCGGCAGAGCCAGAGCCGAAAATCAGGATTCGATCCGTGCGGAGAACTATCCGGACGGCGTGCTTGCCATTGTCTGCGACGGCATGGGCGGAATGGAAAACGGCAGCGCTGCAAGCAAAATTGCAATCGCTGCGGCGGAGGACGCCTTCCGTGCCTCCTACCATACCGGCATGACCGATGAAGATGTCTGCGACCTGCTCAGAAGCTGCGCCGCGGACGCCAATCAGAAAGTATACAGGGCGGCTGTCAGCAGCAGAATGCGCTCACGGATGGGCACGACGCTCGTCGGCGCTTTTGTGCGGCCCGAGACAGCCTGCATTGTCAATATCGGAGATTCCAGAGCGTACCTGATCCCGAAGGACGGTGCGTTCCGGCAGATCACAACCGACCATACGGTCGTGCAGCTGCTCTATGAGCAGGGCATGATCACCGCTGAGGAGCGCACGACGCATGCAAGACGCAATGAGCTGATGCGCGCTGTCGGCGTTTCCAGCAGAGTGCTTGCGGATATTCAGGCGGTGCCGCTCGATCCCGGAGACAAGGTTCTGCTTTGCTCCGACGGGCTCTACAGCATGGTATCCTTTCAGCGCATCGAGGAAATCGTGCGCGAAACACCTGCCGAGCAGGTGCCGGAGGTCTGCATCGCAGAGGCGAATGCAAACGGCGGCAGAGACAATATATCTGTGATTCTGCTGACGGATGAGCAGGAGGACTAATTCGTTTTCTTGTGCTTTTGGGGATTCTTTCAGCCCCGCTGACCGCACATGAGATAGATACAAAGGGTTATGAAATGAGTTTTGCCGGAGCAATCCGGCACGGAGGTTTGTGATGGAAAAAGATCGCAATGACAAGAACATCGGAAAGAAGCTCGACGGTCGCTACGAAATCACGGAGCTGATCGGCGAGGGCGGCATGGCTGATGTTTACCGCGCAACAGACGTTGTCGATAACAAAACCGTCGCCGTCAAAATCCTGAAAAAGGAGTTTGCAGAGAACGAGGAGTTCCTGCGCAGATTCCGCAATGAATCCAAGGCGATTGCCGTACTCAGTCATCCGAATATCGTAAAGATCTATGATGTCGGGTTTTCGGAGCGCATTCAGTTCATTGTGATGGAGTATATTGACGGCATTACGCTGAATGAATACATGGAGCAGCAGGGACAGCTTGGCTGGAAGGATGCGGTTCACTTCATTCTCCAGATTCTCCGCGCGCTCCAGCACGCCCACAGCAAGGGCATCGTTCACCGCGATATCAAGCCGCAGAACATCATGATGCTCCGCGACGGCACGATCAAGGTCATGGACTTCGGCATTGCGAAGTTCGCGCGTGAGGACGGCAAAACCGGTACCGATAAGGCAATCGGCACCGTGCATTATATCAGCCCCGAGCAGGCAAGAGGCGGCGCAACCGATGCAAAGAGCGATCTTTACTCCGTCGGCGTGATGCTCTATGAGATGCTCACCGGCAAGAAGCCCTTTGATACCGATAACCCTGTCAGCATTGCTGTGATGCACATGCAGGCAAAGGTTCCGCTGCCCAGCACCATTCGCCCTGATATCCAGATCGGACTCGAGGAGATCATTCTCAAGGCGATGGAAAAGGATCCCGCAGACCGTTATCAGTCTGCAAGAGACATGATGGATGATCTCCAGACCTTTAAGGAGGATCCGGACGGTGTGTTCGGATACTACCCCGAATTGTTTGAGGAGGAGCCTGTGCAGGATATGTTTGAAGAAGACGAGAACAACAGAACCAGAAACTACAGACCGCTCACGGAGGAACGGGATCTGCTGCCGGAGGACGACTACTACGAAGACGATCAGCAGCCCTATTACGATGATGAGGAGCAGTATTACGACGACGAGCAGTATGACGACCGCGGCGCCTATCAGGAAGAGCCGGCGGAGGAGGATGAGGAGGAATATGAGGAGGAGACAAAATCCTTCTTTGTGCCGATCCTCAGTGCTGTTATCATCGTTGTCATGATCGTTGCAGCCGTGTTGTTCACGATGCTGCTCTGGGATATGATCAAGGGCAACACCAGCGACAACAATGCGCTGGAATTCAAGATGCCGTCTCTGATCGGTATGGACTACAAGGAAGCTGAGCTTCAGTACGGCGACAAGATCCGCATCAACATCGACAGCAAGGAGTATTCCGAGTACGAGAGAGACAAGATCTTCGATCAGGATATTCCGGTCAATGATCCGGTCGGCAAGGGCGATACCGTCAATGTCAGAGTTTCGCTCGGTGCGAAGAAGGTTCTGCTGCCGGATGTCACCGACTGGGATTATGATACCGCAAAATCGACGATCGTCGGTCTCGGACTGTTCGTTGATAAGCGTTCTTCCTATGATCAGACGGTTGAAAAGGGCAAGGTCATTTCGACCGATCCGAAGGGACCGCTCGAGGTTGAGCCGGGCTCCTATGTCCGCGTGACCGTTTCGCTCGGTCAGAACAAGACCACGGTTCCGGTTCCGAATTTCGTTACTATGGACTGGGATCTTGCGAAGACAACCGCAGAAAGCCTGAAGCTCACCGTCTCCAAGAAAGAGGTTGACGATGAAGCCAAGGAGGGCACCGTCCTGAACCAGAATGTTCAGCCGAATGAGGAAGTCTCTGAGGGTACGCTCATTGAGCTGACCGTTTCCTCCGGTAAGAAGAAGGATCAGCAGGTCCGTATCTCCTTCAGCGTTCCGCAGAATGCAAAGGGACTCTTCCATATCGCTGTCTATGAGGGCGGTATCGCAAAGGCAATCGGTCAGCAGTTCAATGTTGACTATGCAGCAGGTGTGACCTCGCTGGTGCTCGAAGGCAATGAGACAATCGACGTTGTTGCATACCTCATCAATGACGATAACGGCAAGGAAGCCGAGATCGGAAGGTATAAGATCGACTTCGAGAACAGGTCCTATGAGACGATCAGCAGCGATCCTGCCGGTGCGTTTGAAAAGGTTGACGGTCTCAACGGCGCGGCGCCTCCGCCTGTCACCACGACCGCACCGCCTGTTACCACTGTGACCGATCCGCCGGTCGTCACCGATCCGCCGGTCGTGACACAGCCGCAGGAAGAGCAGCCTGCCGTGACACCGGATCCGAATGTCGCCGGTTAATGCGCAATGGAAGGCTTGATTTTGAAAGCAGTTGGGGGACTTTACACCGTAGAGTCCCCCAGCGGTGTATTATCGTGCAAAGCGCGCGGCATCTTCCGCAAGCAGGGGATTTCGCCATGTACCGGCGACCGCGTCACTGTCGAGGATGATGTCATTACGGAGATTATGCCGCGGAAGAATCTCCTCATCCGGCCGCCGCTCGCAAATCTCGATCAACTGATGTTTGTGCTGTCTGTGCGTGATCCTGCGCCGAATTTGCAGCTTCTCGACAGGTTCCTTGCGGTCTGCGTCTACAAGGAGATTCAGCCTGTGCTGATCTTTACCAAGCTCGATCTTGCGGATGCTGTGAACTATGCCGAGATCTACCGCCCTGCCGGTTTTCCGCAGTTTTTCGTCGATTATGAGAAGCCGGAGACCGTCGAAGCGGTGTATGATGCGCTTGCAGGAAAGATCAGCGCCTTTACCGGAAATTCCGGTGTCGGCAAATCAACTCTGCTGAATGCGCTGGATGTCTCGCTTAATCTTGAGACCGGCGATATCAGCAAAAAGCTCGGCAGAGGCAGACATACAACGCGCGAAACCGCGCTCTATACCTTGCCGCACGGCGGAAGGATCGCGGATACGCCGGGCTTTTCAACCTTTGAAACCGATGCCTATGCGCAGATCGCGCCGGAGGAGCTTGAAAGCTGCTTTCCGGAGATCGGCGCCGTGACGGAGCCCTGCCGCTATGCGGACTGCCGGCATATCAAGGAGCCGGACTGTGCCGTGCGGAATGCGGTCCGGTCGGGTGCAATCCCCAGAAGCCGCTATGAGAGCTATACGCTGATGATGCAGGAATCCCTCAGCCGGAAGGCGTATTAAGCGGTATCGCTGCACAAACCGTTAAGAATCCCGTTTTATGCATAGATAGAATGAAGCCGCTCCGGTCGATGCTGATTGGAGCGGCTTTCTTTTATCCGCACAGAAACATGAGGTCCGGGGATAATATCTCCGGCAGGGGGTTGAGGACAGCGTCCCCATTATCAATCATTGCGAAGCGATACCGATAACGCCCGGCAGAGACCGGCGACCTGATCGGGGGTGTTCCAGACGGACGGCGAGAAACGGACTGTCCCGTGCGGCGTGCCGAGCGTTTCATGCGCAAGCGGCGCACATTGCAGGCCGGCACGCAGACAGAATCCCTGCGCTGCAAGCCGCGCGGCGGTCTCATCGGGCGGCTCGCTCCCGAGCGTGAACGAAACCACGGGGACGTATTCTGCTTTCGGATCCCGATAGACAACAGCCTCGGGCATCCGCGAAAGATATGCGATCAACTGGGCGCAGAGCGCGGATTCATGCGCACGGATCCGCGCGTATCCATGCTGCATGACAAACTGCATGCCGGCATCGAGCGCTGCAATCCCCGGGACATTGAGCGTTCCTGCCTCGAGCGCATCGGGCAGAAAATCCGGCTGCCGCAGCGATGCGGAAAGTGATCCGGTGCCGCCCTGCATGAGCGGACGGAGCTGCACGGTACCGTCCGAGATCAGCATGCCGGTTCCCATGATGCCGTATAAGCCCTTGTGACCAGCGGTGCAGAGCAGATTGATCCCGCATTCCTGCATATTGACGGGGAAAATGCCGCAGCCCTGCGCGCCGTCCGCGATGAAGATCAGATGCTTCTCGCGGCAGAGTGCGCCGATCTCGCGGATCGGGAGACATTGCCCCGTGACATTTCCGGCGAGCGTGCAGATGACGGCGCGCGTCTGAGGCTGAATGCGCGAACGGAATGCTGCTGCCGTTTCCGCTGCGTCCGCGGAGACCGGTGCGATGCTGTACCGGATGATGCCGGTATCCGCGAGTGCCGCGACCGGACGCGCTGCGGAATTATGCTCGATGCTGCTGAGAATCACATGGTCGCCCTGCCGCAATGCGCCCTGAATGGCAAGATTGAGCGCGTGGGTGCAGTTCTGCGTGAAAATGACATGCTCCGGCTCCGCGCCGAACATCTCCGCGGCGGTCTCGCGCGCATGATACACCACGGCACCGGAGCGCTGCGAAAGCACATGTCCGCCGCGCCCGGGATTGCCGCCTGCAAACCGGATCGCCTGCGCTGCGGCACTGCGGACGGCAGGCGGCTTCGGAAAGGTCGTGGCAGCGTTATCGAAATAAACCGGCTTCTGCACCGGCGGTCAGCTCCTTTCTGATCGGTTCAGGGGACGGGTGTCTGACAGGGGATGCCGTAGGCGCTGAGCAGATCGAGAATATCCTGCTGCGCCGCCTGCACCCGAAAACGATAGACGCAGCCCTCGGCGCCGGTGATCCGCGTGACTCGGTACGGATAGCGGTACCGGCTGAGCAGATGCTGCGCTTTATCCGCATAGGTCTGCGTCCGGACGATAAAATAGGTCTCCATGCTGTCACCTCCTCCCTTGCAGTATGATATGCTGCTTCGACAAACTCTGACACTGCTGCCGGTGTGTGCGTCTGCCCGTGTAATTCTTAATTTTTTCTTAGGATTCGGAAATCGGCGTGATAATCCGGCAGTTTTTGCTGTCTTTCATAGTGTGGAATGCGCATGAAACGACCGCTTTCGTCCGTTTTTGAATATCGAAAAATCAAGCTGAGACGCGGATTTCTGCCGCCTCCTCCGGATCGCTGCACGGCAAGTTATACAAAAAACAGCGCAGATTTTCCGTACAATGAGAATGTTGTCGGAAAATGCGAAAAATGCTTGCTTTTTTTCGGGATTTGCGGTAAAATATAATGTGCATCATACTGTACGCTGATACATGCGCTGGCTGCGCGGCATCGGCGATGCATGACTGAAAATCATATAAAGGAAAGGTAGAAACATTATGGCACAAGCGAAAAAACGGCTGACTGTCGGCAAAATTATCGGCCGTGTTCTGATCGTGTTCTTCACCACTCTGCTGCTGATCATCATTGCGCTGTACATGCTGATGCTTGTCATCGCAAAGGGACCGTCGAATTCGGCAAAGAGCAAGTTTGTCAACACGATGAATGAGACGAGCGCACTGAAATTCATCCCGAAAATGTACTTCACGCAGGAGGAGATCGCAGAATATGTCGGCTCCTTCCGCGATAATACAACAGATGAAGTCACCAATGCCGATCTGGTCACGATCGCGCCGAAGACGGTCGGACAGCCTGCTGTCGATGAGAACGGCAAGATCCAGCCCGAGACCGAGCTTGTGGATGTTTCCGGCAGCACCTTCCGCGGCAAGCTGCTCAAGATCAAGGATCCCTCCAGAGTCTATGTCGGTATCTCCGGTCAGTACGGTCCGGAGTACGAGGGCAAGAAGGTCCTCGATATGGTCGCGGAATACGGCGCACTCGCAGCAATCAACGCAGGCGGCTTTGAGGACCTCAACGGCGTCGGCAACGGCGGTACGCCGCTCGGCATGGTCGTTTCGCAGGGCGAGCTCCGCTGGGGTATGATGGATACCTCCTATGATATCATCGGCTTTGACAGCAACAACATCCTGCATGTCGGCACCATGACCGGTCAGCAGGCAATGGATCTCGGCATCCGCGATGCTGTGTGCTTCGGTCCGGTTCTGATCGTCAACGGCAAGCCGGTCAATGAGGAAAAGGATCTCGGCGGCGGCTTCAATCCGCGCTCCGCAATCGGTCAGACCTCTGACGGTACGGTTCTCCTGCTCGTCATCGACGGCAGACAGGCGAACTCCCTCGGCGCAACCTATGACGATATCATTGATATCATGCTGAAGAACGGCGCTGTCAATGCCGCGAACCTCGACGGCGGCAGCTCCTCGCATATGATCTACGAAGGCGAAATTATCACGGTTTGCTCCTCGCTCTACGGTCCGCGCAGAATGCCGACCTGCTGGCTGGTTGCACCGGAATCCTGACGGAAGGAGGCATCACTGAAATGGATAACGAAACACGAAAGAGAGCAGCAGACCGCGATGCGGATGAGGCTCTGGATGCGATTTTGAGAGAGATTGATTCGGCAGATACCAAGCGCTCTGCTGCATCGGATGAGATGCCTGCTCCGCGCAGAAGCGCTGCAAGCCGCAGCGATCAGGAACGCAGACGCCGCGCGGAAAGCTCCGAGCATGCCCGCGCCCGTGCGCAGCAGTCGCGTTCCGCTGCACAGGCGAGAGAATCCGCAGGCAGCGAAGAACGTGCAGCACGTCCGGCTGCACAGAGACCTGCCGCACAGCGTCACCGCCTTCCGGCAGCAGCAGAGCGTCCGGAAGAACGCAGTCAGCGCCTCGCAGCAGAGCGTGCGCGCAATGCTGCAAATACAGAAGATCGTCCCGTCCGCCGTCAGCCTGCGGAGCGTCCGCAGAGACCGGTTGAACGGCAGCAGAGACCGGCACAGCGTCCGGCTGAGCGCACCGCACAGCGCCCTGTTGAGCACGCTGCACAGCGTCAGGCGGCTGAACGCCCTGCGCAGCGTCCGCAGCAGAGAAGCACACAGGCTCCGGCTAGACCGGCAGCACAGCGTTCTGCAAAGCAGGGCGGCAGCAGAGCAGCAGCCAAGCGCCGTCCCAATATGTTCCGCATCGGCATGGCGCTCTATATCTTCGCATTCATCGTGCTTCTGCTCTTCGGCATGCACAAGCTCAATGTGTTCCTCTTTGAATACGAAAGCTCGCTGCCTGAGCATACGATCGACGGCTATGTCGCCGGTCTGAACGGCAGCTTCTATACCGAAATGATCCGTCAGCATGTTGACGAGATCGAGCCGACTGCTTATGAGACACCGGATACCATCGCGGAAACGCTGGATATCGGCGATTATGACGGCAGCGGCTTCACATGGGCAAAGAATGTCAAGGAATTCTCCAATGACAAGCCGGCATATTTCATCCGCACCGGCAATGCGGCAATCGCAAAGGTCACGCTCAAGCAGGTCGGTGAGACACCGGAATTCGGTAAGCCGATCTGGCAGGTTGAGCCTGCAACCTCTCTGATTGAGGTCGCCGCTGAGCCGCAGTATTCCGCAGAGATCACTGTTCCGGACGGCGCTTCGGTCATGGTCAACGGCACCGCGGTTCCGTTTGAAGATATGCTCAAGGCGGATGCGGCAGTCAAGCTCGATGATGCTGCTCAGATGTATGCACAGCAGCCCACGGCTCTGCACATTTCGATCCCGAGCCTTTATGTTGCACCGAAGGTTCAGGCTTTTGATTCGCTCGGCAACGCGCTGACTGCAACAAAGCAGCCTGCGGCGACCGATGCAGAACAGGTCTTCGTCTTTGAGCCGAAGGCTGAGGCTTCTCCGGATCAGGAATTCGTCGATCGTGCAAAGGATATGATGCGCGCCTATATCGACTACATGGCAAATAAGGATGAGGCACTCTGGACAAACCTCGGTGTGCTGGATAACTACCTTGTCGCAAACAGCAGCGCGTACAAGAAGCTGCACGGCATCGCAGGCGATATCAACTGGAATAACCCGTATACGGCGCGTCTGGACAGAGAGCTGAATGTCACCAATGTCCGGATGTACTCGGAAAATGTCTGCACCTGCGACGTACACTATGATTATCAGCTCACAAAGAATGTTGTCAATGATTACGTCGGCGATATGCGCTGGACATTCGTCAAGACCGGCAATGTCTGGAACGCAAGCGAGTTTGAGATCACCGGCTCGAATGACACAAAGTTTGAGTCTGATGAGGACAACGCCGCAGCACCGGCTGAACCTGCCGAACCTGAGCAGGAAGGCTGAGCCGAAAGCATAATGAAATAAATTGTTTAAGCCGCTTCAATCAGGCAGTCACGCTGATTGGAGCGGCTTTTTCATGATCGCATCAATGAGAGAAGCCATGCGAAGCATCTTCCTCCGCAGCACAGATGCAAAAAGTATCAATAGAAAAAAACATCCGCCGTACCGTAGCAGTACAGCGGATGTTTGTATATCAGCTCGGTATTTGCCGAACCGGAGATTAGCCGAGCTCTGCGAAATACTTGATGGTGCGGACCATCTGGCTGGTGTAGGAGTTCTCGTTGTCATACCAGGAGACAACCTGAACCTCGTACAGACCGTTACCGATCTCAGCAACCATGGTCTGGGTTGCATCGAACAGGGAGCCGTAGGTCATGCCGATAACGTCAGAAGAAACGATCTGATCCTCGTTGTAGCCGAAGGATGCGGAAGCTGCTGCCTTCATTGCTGCATTGATGCCGTCCTTTGTGACGTTGCTGCCCTTGACAACAGCGGTCAGGATGGTGGTGGAACCGGTCGGAACCGGAACACGCTGTGCAGAACCGATCAGCTTGCCGTTCAGCTCCGGAATAACCAGACCGATTGCCTTTGCAGCACCGGTGGAGTTCGGAACGATGTTTGCTGTGCCTGCGCGTGCACGGCGGAGATCACCCTTGCGGTGCGGACCGTCGAGGATCATCTGGTCGCCGGTGTAAGCGTGAATGGTGCTCATGATACCGGACTGGATCGGAGCGTAGTCATTCAGAGCCTTTGCCATCGGAGCGAGGCAGTTGGTGGTGCAGGATGCAGCAGAGATGATCTTGTCATCCTTGGTCAGAGTCTTCTCATTGACGGAGAAAACGATGGTCGGGAGATCGTTGCCTGCCGGAGCAGAGATAACAACCTTCTTTGCGCCAGCGTCGATGTGAGCCTGGGACTTCTCCTTGGAGCAGTAGAAACCGGTGCACTCGAGAACAACGTCAACACCGATCTCGCCCCACGGCAGCTCAGCAGCGTTTGCCTTTGCGTAGATGGTCAGAGTCTTGCCGTCGACAGTAATGGTACCAGCCTCGTCGTCAGCGGTAACGGTGTGAAGATTCTCACCGATGATGCCGCAGTAGCCCTTCTGAGCGGTATCGTACTTCAGAAGATGTGCGAGCATGGACGGCTTGGCCAGATCGTTGATTGCAACAACCTCATAGCCCTCAGCGCCGAACATCTGACGGAAAGCCAGACGACCGATACGGCCGAAACCATTGATAGCAACTTTAACAGACATTGGAATTACCTCCTAAAATTTGATACTTCTATTTTACACCATTTTGCCGGAAATTGCAAGCACTTTGACAAAAAAATAACGACGAAAATGCAAAAGCAAATGAATTTGTCAGATTTATACAATATATTTCATCCTGAATTAGATGAAATCACAAATATTGCGAAAAGGCTCGAATTTTTCGGGCAGTTCGTGTATAATAATATATTGAAAAGCTATGCAAGAAAGGGGCATCATTATGACAGAGCATATTTCTTCCGGCGGCAAGCTCCTGACGGAAACGGCGGTCCGGATGCTGCGCGCGCGCAATGCTGCTGATCTGGAGGCGATCGCTGCAATCCGCAGAACCGCGCAGGCACTTTGCGGCGGAGCGGATGAAGCCGCTCTTCCGGCAGATCCGGCCGGACGGGATGCGTATCTTTCGCTGACCGAAACCTGCTGGCAGCTTCAGAACCGCGTGCTGTGTACGAGGGAGCTGCTCTGTTATGAGGCGGGGACTGCGCAGCCGGAGGAGGCATTCGATCTCTGCCGCGCACTGTGCATCTTCATCAACCGTGCCGAGGAGCTGACGGACGGCTGCCTGCGCGCCGGAATATGCGAGGTGCCGCACGGTCTGTATGCACATGTATATCCCGAGCGGCTGCAATTTGTTCTGCTGCATCTGCTCTGTACGGCGGCCGCTGAGCAGCCCGACGGCAATACGCTCGATTTCAGCGCTTCCAATGTGCAGGATGATCTGCGGATCGAGCTAGTGCTGCGCCGCGATCCGGAAGCGGAGGTGCTTCCCTTCCGCAGTCAGCAGGCGGATTACGATCCGGATCTGCCCGATGCACCGCAGCGGCTCATTGAACGCTTCTGCGACTGCTTCGGTGTCAAGCTGCTGCAGCATTCTTCGGCGGGAAAATTCGCATGCATCCTGACGATGCCGGCTGCAAGAGCGGTGAATCCGCTTGTGAAGGTCAGCTCGGATTCCGCTGATTATCACGATGATACGATGTTTCAGGCGGTTCTCTCGCGGTTTGTTCCGGCGGAGATCATGCTCGAAGCAATCGCAGATTATATGTGATATTCGGCAGGTTGCATAAACCGGACAGAAGCGATTTGTTAGTTCTGTTCTTCATAAATTGTTCATTTTCTATTGACATTTTGATAAAATTATGCTATACTAAAGCTGATATGGTGAGCACTTTGCGCACGCTTTTCTGCACTGCAAAAAGTGCGGTTTCCGGCGGTTCTTTCGCCGGACGATCTGCTCCAAAAGAAAAGAGGGATTGACTATGAAACGTAATGATACAGTCCGGAGACGGCGCGTTTCCGGTTTTACACTGCTTGAAATGGTCATTGTCATGGGCATCATTTCGATTCTGCTCGGTGTGCTTGTCCCGACAATGCGCGCCTATATGACCAAGAGCCGTCAGAATACGTCGAACAGCAATGCGAAGGTCATTTTCAATTCGCTGCAGACGATTATGCAGGAATATGAATTTACGGAGCGCTCGCAGCAGATTTCTATGTTCTACGGTTCCGTCTCCGCCGATTCCACCCACGGCGGTAATATCATGCTGTACTGCCATGACGGCAACATTTCATTTGACAAATGTGTGTTCCATAATAAATCCGGCAACAATCCTGCTGACAATACTGTGACGGCGGATTTGCTCGGTGCGAACTACAGCTCAGCCGGTGCAAGAACGCTCGGTGCAAAGATGGGACGCCTGTTTACCGATTATCAGACCGTGACATGGTGCGCACTGATTCAGGATTATTCGGTTGTCGGCGTGCTCTCCGCGACATCTGAAAATGCACCGTATATCGGCGGATATCCGCTTGCAATTCAGGATCGCAAGATCAATCTCGGAACGCTAACCGCTTCTAATATGACAGATGTTGACTTCGATAAAATGGCTTCGTATTCTCAGCTTGCATGGGGTGAATCCAAGATTTATGGCAGCGGCGAAGGTGGCGAAGGTGGCGGCGGTGACACGCCCGGCGAAGGCGGCTAATATGAATGCAAAAATGCTGCACAGAAATGTGCAGCATTTTTTATGCGGAAAAGCGGACAGTCTGAACATCCGGACTGTCCGCTTTTATATTTGCGTGAAAACATCATGAATCGGATTGAAATTGTCGTTGCGTTCCGCGGCGGAATGCGGTACAATATAGATACGGCGCGTTTCCTGTATCACGGATACATGGGAATGTGATCTTCATGATGCCGGAGCGGTGACGCCGTCCGGTCATCTCCCCCTCCTATCCCGTCTGTGCTTTCCGGACGGGAGTTTTTTTGCACCTGCGGATATCAGAAAGCCGCTCCATTCAACAGGATGGAACGGCTTTCTTTTGCTTTTCAAAGAAAGATATGCATTATCTTCCGCGCAGCTCGAGAACCGCCTCATAATCGGTCAGTGCATCCAGAAGAAGCTGCGGCTGAATCACCCATGCGACACGGACATTGTTCGCATCGAGGAAGCGATAGTGAATCTGCATGGCGATCGTGCGCTGCTGCTGCAAACGCCAGCCGTCGATCTCGAAGAGATTGTCATAGAAGAAGTTGCCGCCCATTGTCGGGAGCGGAACATTCGGCGCAAAGCGGCTGCCGTATTCCGTCAGGAAGCCGGAGAGCTGTGCCGAATTCTTGAACAGGCGCTGCATTTTCTGAACGATTGCAGCGTTCATCTCCTCTTTGGTGGAGGGAGTGCTGCCAGTGCCGCCGAGCGCGGTTTTTGCATCTGCGTAGCCCTGCTCATAATTGGAACGGATCTTGTCCTGTGCAAAATTGAGCGTGCCGGTCAGCAGATTGCCCATCGGCTTCATCGGCTTGATGAGCGTGAAATTGCAGTCCGGATAGCTTTCCAGCAAATTCTGATTGCCGACAGAGGTGCCGCCGTAGAGCGAAAGCTGCGGACGCATCGAGACAAGCAGCAGCTCGCGGTGACCTTCTGCGTAAACCGGCTGGATGCAGAGGTCGCCCTCAGGTGTGACGCTGCCGTCGAGGAATTCTCTGCCGAGATAACGCTCCGGCGCATAGATATGAGGAATCGCGGAGGATGCAAGCAGCAGAGTGCGGATTGCATCAACGGAAAGTCCGTTCAGCTTGAAGAATACCGGGGTATCCTCAGCGGCATCGTGGACGCTGACATATGTCTGGATCTTCGATGTGCTGACCTGCTCCAGCGGAAGCTGATTGATCATGCGGATGAGACCGTCACGCGAGAAGAATGCGCCGTCGGAGCCGCGTGCAAGCAGGTCGGAGGGGAGAATCTGCTCCCAGACGCGCTTTGCGTATCCCGGATCGCCGATTGCGTACAGTGCCGCATTCAGCGCACCGACGGAACAGCCTGCAACGGCTGTGATATCGGTTGTCATACCGGCTTCGGCAAGTGCCTGCCATGCGCCGATCTGAAATGCACCCTTTGCACCGCCGCCGCCGAGCAGCAGCGCGGTCGGTTTTTTCTTGATTTGTTCCATAGGTCTACTCCTTTCGAGTCTGTCGGAATCATGTGTGACTGTGTTTCGTTTCTCTGTGTGCCGTAAGGCTGCTTTCATCATAGCATGAACTGCACGGTTTGTCAAGTGATATTTTTGTGTAAAGTGTTATCCGGTGCCGCCGCCGCATAGATTGCAGAGAGGTGATGCGGATGAAACAATTATGGTGGATCGCAGCGATCGTGATGCTCCTGCTGTATCCGGCGGCTGTTCATGCGGAATCGGAGACGGGATGCAGCACGGCACTGATTGAGGCGCGGAGCGGTATGCTGCTGGACGGAACTGAGCCGGAGCGGATTCTGCCGGTCGGGAGTCAGACAAAGCTCATGACGGTCTATCTGGCGGCGGATGCGGTCGCTTCGGGCAGGCTTGCGCCGGAGGAAGCTGTCACGGTCTCACCCTCGGCGGAGGGGGCACCGGGGGCGACGGTCTGGCTGCTGAGCGGCGAACAGATGACGGTTTCCGATCTGCTCAAGGCGGTCATCATCGGCAATGCAAATGACGCTTGCATTGCGCTGGCGTGCCGGATTTCAGGGACGGAGCAGCAGTTTGTCATGGAGATGAATGCGGCGGCGTTCGCGCTCGGGATGCGGCATACACGCTTTGCGGACTGCACCGGTCTCTCTGCGGAAAATGTTTCGACGGCGCATGAACTCGGGATCCTCTGCCGCGCGCTGCTGCAATATGATTTCTTGCAGCCGTATTTCACGACATGGCGCGATTTTCTGCGCGGTGAGGAGACGGAGCTTGTCAATGAAAACCGCCTGACAAAAGGCTATGAAGGCTTATGCGGCTTCAAAGCCGGACACGGTGCGGATTCCGGCTATACACTGACGCTTGCTGCGGCGCGCGAGGGACTCTGCATGATTGCGGTCATCCTCGGCGGCGATGATGCAGATGCGCGCTTTTCCAATGCAAAATCGCTGCTGCATCAGGGCTTCACCGGTTATTATGTCACGACGCCGGATTTTTCGCCGGAGTTCATGCAGCCGATGAAGATCCGGCACGGGACAGCGGATGCGGTGCTTGCGGAGACCGGTGATCTTCTTTCAATCGCATTGCCGAAAGGGGAGCGCATCAGTACCGTAATCGTGATGCCGCGCTGGATTGAAGCACCCGTGAAGCAGGGCGATCCGGTCGGGAGTGCGGCGTTTTACTGCGGAGATACGCTGATCTCGGAGACACCGCTGCTTGCTGCGGAGAATGTGCCGCGCCGCCGCTTCGGCGATACGCTGCGGATGCTGCTCGGGACGCTGTTCCGGTGAATGGGCAGAGATCCGGAAACGATATTGACATCCGGATTGTATTGTTATATAATAAAAGAAAAAACGAAAAGGAGGGATTGCGATGCGGAATACTGCCCGACTCATATCCGCGCTTCTGCTCTGCGGACTGTTCTTCGGCGGAATGCCGCATGCGGCAGCGGCGGATTCCGGAATCAAGGCGGAATCCGGCGATCTCAATGCAGACGGAATTGCAGACCGTGCCGATGTCATTCTGCTGCAAAACCTGCTGCTGACTGTGCAGGATGCATCGCTCCCCGATGCGCAGGCTGCCGATCTGAACGGCGACAACTGCCTGAATGCAGCCGATCTGACGCTGCTGAAACGGCTGCTGCTGGAAGATCACACAAAGAAGCTGCCTGCGCCGCCGGTTCGGATTCTGAAGCCGTCGCTTCCGTCCGTCGGGAGCAGCCGGATTCCGGTCTTTGCGGTCAGCTTTCCGGATTGCAGCTTTTCTGCGGATGCCGCAGAAGCACTCGAAGCACGCTGCTTTTCCGGAGCGGCGCCGGATGATCCGCTCTATCCGCGTGAGAGCGTCTCCGCTTACTTTGACCGCGCATCCAATGGCAGAATGAAGCTGCGCGGCGATGTGCTTCCGTATACCGCGAAGCATCCGATTGATGAATATGCAGCGGATCATGCACAGTCGCTTGCTGCGGAGATTGCGGCGGCATTTGAGGCACAGCTCGATTATCAGGTCTATGATGCGGACGGTGATCTGCGGATCGACGCTTTTGTGATTGCACTGCCGGATCAGGCGATCAAAATCGACTCCGACGGCGACGGGATGCCGGACTGGTGGCCGTTCTCCGGTGCTTCTGTCAGTACAAAGCGATTTGACGGGCTGCGAATCGGCGATTACTGCGCGATCGTGTATGACGATCGGAATCCGGCGGATTTTGTCGGAAAAGCTGCACATGAGCTTTGTCATGCAATGGGACTGCCGGATTATTACCGCTACACGGCGGATGCTTCCGAAGAGCATGACGGGCTGCCGGGTGCGGCAGGCTGCGAGCTGATGGATGAGGGCAGCGGCGATCTTTCTGCCTGCTCAAAGCTGCTGCTCGGCTGGCTTGCGGAGGATGAGATACAGATGTATTCGGGCGGAACACAGCACTTCTCGCTGATATCCATGCAGCAGTCGCCGTCATGTGTGCTGATTCCGCGAACGCAGGGGGCAGGCTTCCTCAGCGAATATTTTTTGATTGAGTATGTGACGCAGGAGGGAAACAATACCGCAGCTTCCGGAAACGGCATCCGGATTCTGCATGTGCAGGCGGAGGTCTCTGAGGGCGCGCACGGCATGGAGTTTTCGTATAACAATTACGGGCTGCATTACGATCAGAGCAATGAAAAACAGCGCGTTCTGCGGCTGGTCAATGACTGCGGGCTGTTCTATCCCGGGACAAAGGGCTTGCAGTATACAGACCGCATTGACGGCAGTATCGCAGGCTTTCACTGGTATGATGCGGAGGGGAATCTGACCGCGGAAACAGGGCTGACGCTCCGGATCGAGGGCTTTCAGCCGGGACCGGACTATGAACCGGATCCGATTTCGTCTCTGGATCCGAAAAATGATCCGCTCTATCTGCGCGGAAGCAGATACAATCTCATAATTTCAGACGGACAAGACGGGATGATACCCTGATGCACAAAAATCCGCACTGCATGCAGCCGGACTTTCTGTGTCCTGCATGCAGTGCGTTCTGCTGCTTTTTGTAACCTTTTCAAGCGATTTGGTCAATATGTTCAAATGATTTCAGAAAATTTGGCATTATTGCCAAAAAGGAAGAAAGCACTTGCATTCTTCGCAAATCTATAGTAAAATATAAGAGTATAGATGATACTGCCGCAATTATATCCCTGTGTACCGCGGCGGTGTTCTTATTTACCCCGCCGCGCCGGTGAAGCGGCACGGCAAATACAAGTAGTAGTGGAGGATGTATCATATGGCTTTGAAGCTGAACACCAGCTATCTGTCGAGCTTCCTGAATGAGGATGAGCTGAAGGGCATTGCTGTCCAGGCAGAAGCTGCAGCGAAGGTTCTGCACGAGAAATCCGGCCTCGGAAACGATTTTCTGGGCTGGCTGACGCTGCCGACCGATTATGACAAGGAGGAGTTTGCACGGATCAAGGCTGCGGCTGCCCGTATCAAGGAGCAGGCGGATGTGCTGATTGTCATCGGTATCGGCGGTTCCTATCTCGGCGCACGCGCAGCAATCGAACTGCTCAAGTCGCCGTTCTATAATAATATGAAAAAGGACACCCCTGACATTTACTATGTCGGAAACAATATCTCCCCGACCTACCTGAACGAGGTGCTTTCGATCTGTGAGGGCAGAGACATCGCTGTCAATGTCATCTCCAAGTCCGGCACCACGACAGAGCCTGCGCTCGCTTTCCGCATCTTCAAGAAGCTGCTGGAGGACAAGTACGGCAAGGATGAGGCAAAGAAGCGCATCTACTGCACGACCGATAAGGCACGCGGTACGCTCAAGAACCTCGCGGATGCCGAGGGCTACGAGAGCTTTGTCATTCCGGATGATGTCGGCGGGCGTTTTTCCGTCCTGACCGCTGTCGGTCTGCTGCCGATCGCTGCCGCAGGCTGTGACATCGACAAGCTCATGGCAGGCGCGGCTGCCGCACAGAAGGCATATACTGCTCCGTTTGCCGAGAACGACTGCTACAAGTACGCAGCAATCCGCAATATCTTCTACCGCAAGGGCAAGGCTGTTGAAATGGTCGTCAGCTACGATCCTTCGATGGCAATGATGAACGAGTGGTACAAGCAGCTCTACGGTGAATCCGAGGGCAAGGACAACAAGGGCCTGTTCCCGTCCTCCGCAATCTTCTCGACCGACCTGCATTCCATGGGTCAGTACATTCAGGACGGCGCAAGACTGCTGTTCGAGACCGTTGTCGATATCAAGCAGCCGAAGCAGGATCTCTTCCTTGAGCCGGATGCCGAAAATGCGGACGGTCTGAACTTCCTGACCAATCAGAACATGAGCGTTGTCAACCGCCGCGCACTCGAGGGCACAATCCTTGCACATACCGAGGGCGGTGTTCCGAATATCGTTCTGGAGCTGGATGATACTGCTGAGGAATCCCTCGGCTGGCTGATCTACTTCTTTGAGAAGGCCTGCGCAGTCTCCGGTTATATGCTCGGCGTTAACCCGTTCAATCAGCCCGGCGTCGAAAGCTACAAGAAGAACATGTTTGCTCTGCTCGGCAAGCCCGGCTATGAGGACATGAAGGCTGAACTCGAAGCAAAGCTTCACTAATCAACTCAGGTTCCCAAAATCCATGCTGCTGCTTTCATGCAGCGCACGAATTTGAAATCAAGAAGGGAGAATTACCATGATTCAAGTAATTACCGGAAAAAGAGGCTCTGGCAAGACCAAGATTCTGCTGGGCATGATCGACGACGCGGTGAAGGCTTCCACCGGCGATATCATCTGCATCGAAAAGTGCATGAAGCTCACCTACAGCGTCAACCACAAGGTCCGCCTTGTCGATGCTGAGCGCTATAACATCAACGGCTTTGATATGTTCTACGGCTTCGTTGCAGGCGTGCTCGCAGGCAACTACGATATCAAAGAGGTCTTTGTGGACGGTATCCTCAAGATCGGCGGCAGAAACTATGATGAGCTGGGCACACTGCTCGAAAAGCTCGATATTCTCACCGGCGACGATGTCCAGATGATCTTTACGGTCTCTGAGGACAATGAGAATCTGCCGGAGTCTGTGCTGAAATACCTGATTCCGCAGGCTGACTAATCGGAAATTTGGCGGAAATGCCGCAAATTCTGATATCTGATTGACAAAAAGCGGCGTTTTTGGTATAATCATTCCGTAATGCTATGTGCAAAAACGCCGCAGATTTCTGAAAGGCGGGTTGTTCCTTATGCAGGAGCTTTCAAGCGAATACCGGATTTCAATCCGGTCTCTGCTGCTGCGCCCAGACGAGAAAAAGACGCTCTCCCTTGAGATCGACGCCGAAACAGCGGAATCCTACGGGCTTCCATGTGTTAAGCTGCCGAGACTCGAAGGACTGCTCGAAAACCGTGCGGGCGTGCTGATGCTCAATTATCAGATGAGCTGCGTCCCTGCACTGGAATGTGACCGCTGCCTAGCACCCGTGGAGATGCCTGTCGAGGAGGAATTCTCGCATGTCATCGTCACGGAAACTGCCTCTGAGCAGAATGATGCCGAGTATCTGCTGGCACCCGATGCGATGCTGGATCTCGCGGAGGTCGCAATGACGGATCTGAGGCTTTCTATGCCGACGAAGATCCTGTGCAGTCCGGATTGCAGGGGGCTTTGTCCCGTCTGCGGACAAAACCGCAATCTCACCGACTGCGGCTGTGACACCGGTGATATCACTCTGAGCTATCAGTAATCCGGCAGTCGCGTTTTTACCATTACGCTAGTGCAATTTATAAAAGGAGGTGCCGACAATGGCAGTACCGAAGGGAAAAGTTTCCAAAGCAAGACGCAATACACGTCGTTCCGCTGTCAGCAAGCTGACAATGCCTGCAATGAGCGTTTGCTCCAACTGCGGCGCAATCAAAGCGCCCCATAAGGTTTGCAAGAAGTGCGGATTCTATAAGGGCGTTGCTGTGCTCAAGATCGACGAGGAGTAATCCTCTGGTTTTGTAACATGCGTATTGCAAAGGGGAGAGGGACGAGGTGTGCTTCTCCCCTTTTCGTGTTTTATAGGGTGGACTTTGTTATGGCATACGAATATCATATCACGAGATCTGCATCGTGGGATGCGGATCTTGATCCGATCACAATCGAAGAAGTCGAACAAATGGCAGAACTGCTGCCGCCCGGATTCCAGATCGACTGGGAGGGCGTGCTTGAAGTGCGTACCCCCTATGGCATCGAAACGGAATCTATCGGTCCGTGCTTGTTCTATCAGGATCCCTATATGCCAGGTGAGCGGATCTATGTCCGCTTTCAGGGCGAAGTACCGCAGTTTTCGCTGGAGGATCCGAGCAGACTGGAGCCGTTTCTCGAGCTTGCTGCGCTGCTGGATGCGGCGGTTCAGGACAACGACGGTCTGATCTATACCTGATTTTTGGTATCTCCGATGGATTGATAATGGGGGCGTTGCCCCCAAGCCCCTACCAAAGGGTCACTGACCCTTTGGAATCCCATAATGGTTGAAATGAGGGGGCTGGGAGAATCATTCTCGCGGCAGAGCTTGGGGCGGAGTCCCGTTATCAATCATCGCAAAGCGTTACATTTATTACCAGACGCACAGGTCTGAAAGCGACTATCAAAATGCCGGAGGGAGCAGTATGATCGAAATTACAGATATTACAAGCGGCTCTCCGGCTGCTAGAGCAGGAATTCAGACAGGGGATCAGCTCATCGCGGTCAATGATACCGTGATCCATGATGTGCTGGATTACCGCTTTGCGATCACGGAGCGGCATCTTGCCGTAAAATGCTTCCGTGACGGAGAAGAATATACCGTGCAGGTGCAGAAATCTGAATATGAGGATCTCGGGCTGGGCTTTGCCACCGCGCTCATGGACGAAAAACGTACCTGCGGCAATCACTGCATTTTCTGCTTTATTGACCAGAATCCCAAGGGGATGCGCGAAACCATCTATTTCAAGGACGATGATGCGCGCCTCTCCTTTTTGCAGGGCAGCTATATCACGCTGACAAATCTCACCGACGAGGATGTTGACCGTATCATCAAGATGCATATGACGGTCAATGTCTCCGTGCAGACGACCGATCCGCAGCTCCGGAACAAGATGCTCGGCAATAAAAAAGCAGGCGAATCCCTGCGGCATCTCTGGCGCATGGCGGAGGCAGGCGTTTCGATGAACTGTCAGATTGTCCTCTGCCCGACATGGAATGACGGCGACAATCTGCACAAGACGCTTGCGGATCTGTTCTCAATGGTGCCTGCTGTCGAGAGCATTGCCGTTGTGCCGTTCGGTATGACAAAATTCCGTGAGCATCTCTGCCCGATTCCTGCTTTTACCGAGGAGACTGCACGTGCCGCAATCGAGCAGATCGAAGCGGTGCAGCGCTGGAGCTTGCAGGCAAACGGCTCGCGCATTGTGTATGCGTCCGATGAGCTGTATCTGCTGGCAAATCTCCCTCTGCCGGATGATGAAGCCTATGAGGGCTATCCGCAGTATGAGAACGGCGTCGGAATGCTGCGCTATCTCATGAATGAGTTTTATGATGCACTCGAAGATGCCGAATATGACGGTGATGCGCGCTTTCTGACAATCGCAACCGGAAAGGCTGCCGCACCGTTCCTCGATCAGATGATGCGCGACCTCGAAGCGAAGTTTCCGCAGGTACACTGTCAGGTGCTCACGATCTATAATGATTTCTACGGGCATTCGATCACGGTCGCCGGACTGCTGACCTTTCAGGACCTCAGTGCGCAGCTTAAGGGTAAAGACCTCGGCAGCGCGGTACTGCTGACGGAAACCTGTCTGCGGCATGACGATGTGTTCCTTGACGACAAATCCCGCGAGGATCTGGAAGAAGCGCTCGGCGTGCCGGTGATCAAGTGCAAGGTGGACGGCTATGTGCTGCTCGATACCGTTTTGGGGTATGCGGATGGAATGTGAAAGCAGAGTGCGGAGGAATAACAGCATATGCAGACAGAAGATTTACTTCAGATGCTGGTGCATTATGACAGATTTACGGATATCGCGGTGCATCTGCAATGGGCAGAAACTGCGGTGACGCATATCGAGGAATGCGACGCACCGGAAAAATGGCACCGGGTGTTTATTACGGAGATCCGTTTCCCGTCAGGTTTTGTTGCTGCTAATTTACCGGAAGCATTTGTGCAGGCGATGCTGACGCATCTCGGATGCACGGAGGAATGGCGCGCGGATTTCTTTGCGAAGCTGGAGCCGGAAGAACGCGCATCGCATCTGGAGACCTTTGCATCGGAGCTCCATTATACTGAAAAAGAAATCGGTCGTTCTTTCGGAGAATTTGCCGAAAAAGATTATGCAGAACTGCTGCGGTCGCATTGCGGTGCATCTGATTTTGCAAAATGCTTTTTTTCGATGTTTGCGAAGAAAAATGAAACATTTGAGATCGGATCGCACCGTTGTACGCCCTGCTGGGAATACATGACGATCAGCGGGGATTCCATCCTGATGACATCACTCAGCGTTGTCTGCTGAGCGGAACAATGGGATTCCAAAGGGACAGTGTTCCTATGGCAGGGGTTTGGAGACAGCGTCCACATTATAAATCCATCGGAGATACATCTGAATAACAGCAAAAGGAGACAGGAAAACTATGGCATTGCCGGTTGTCGCCGTGGTCGGGCGTCCGAATGTCGGAAAATCGACTCTTTTCAATAAACTCGTCGGGCAGCGGCTCTCAATCGTCGAAGATACGCCCGGCGTCACAAGAGACCGCATCTACGCGAAAGCTGAATGGTGCGGCAAAAACTTCATGGTTGTCGATACGGGCGGTATCGAGCCGAAAACCGATGATCATATGCTCGAACAGATGCGCAGACAGGCGGAGCTTGCAATCGAGCGCGCGGATGTCATTGTCCTTGTGACGGATCTGCGCTCCGGCGTTACCGCCAATGATCTGGATGTGGCGAATATGCTGCAAAAATCCGGCAAGCCGATTGTGCTTTGCGTCAACAAGTGTGACAGCATCGGCGAACCGCCTGCGGAGTTTTATGAGTTCTATAATCTCGGACTCGGCGATCCCTTTGCGGTTTCGTCGCTGCACGGAAACGGTACCGGCGATCTGCTGGACGCGGTCTGTGCGCAGTTCCCCGAGGATACCGATAACGAGGAGGATGCCGAGCGCATTGCAGTCGCTGTAATCGGCAAGCCGAATGTCGGCAAGTCCTCGCTGATTAACTTCCTTGCCGGTGAGGAGCGCAGCATCGTTGCGAACGAAGCCGGTACAACGCGCGACGCGATCGACCTGCCCTATGAAAATGAGACAGGCAAATATCTCTTCATTGATACCGCAGGCATCCGCAAAAAATCGAAGATTTCCGATGATATCGAGCATTACAGCGTGCTGCGCGCCTTTATGGCAGTTGACCGCGCACAGGTTGCTGTCATCATCATTGATGCGACCACCGGCTTTACCGAGCAGGACAGCAAGGTCGCAGGCTATGCGCATCAGCAGGGCAAGGCCTGCATTGTCTGCGTGAACAAATGGGATCTCGTCGAGAAGGACGGAAAGACCATGCAGGAATTCCAGAAGAAGCTCGAAAATGATTTCAGCTTCATGAGCTATGTGCCGTTCCTGTTCATCAGTGCAAAGAACGGTCAGCGCGTGCAGAAGCTCTTTCCGCTGATCCAGCAGGTCGCCGCCAATAATGCAATGCGCATCACGACGGGCAGACTCAACGATGTTCTTGCCTACGCGACCGCGCGCGTCCAGCCGCCGACCGACAAGGGCAAGCGCCTCAAGATTTACTACATGACGCAGGCAAGCACCCAGCCGCCGACCTTCGTGTTCTTTGTCAACCGCTCGGATCTGTTCCACTTCTCGTATCAACGCTATCTTGAGAATCAGATCCGCGAAACCTTCGGGCTTGAGGGTACGCCGGTGCGGTTTATCATCCGCGAACGCGGCAACGATTCCGGCAGCAAGGGCTGAGGCATGTACATCGAACATAACATTCTCAGGTATTATCTGCGGAATGTCTATTTTATCACGGGGACGGCGTATGCAGGGAAATCCACGACCGTCCGGATGCTCGCAGACCGCTATGACATGGTGTTCTGCGGCGAAAACTATTTTTCCGCGGTGACGGATGCAGCCGCGCAGCCGGATTTGCAGCCCGACCTCTGCTATATGCGGTCGCTCAAGGACTGGAAGGATTTTGTCACGCGTTCGCCGGAGGAATATGAACGGTGGATGTATCACACCGGACGCGAGGCGGCAGGCTTTGAGGTTGCGGAGCTGATCTCGCTGTCAAGGAATCGGAACGTGATCGCTGATACCAGTATCCCGATTGATATTCTGAAAGAGATCTCGGACTATGATCATGTTGCGGTGATGCTTTCGCCGCAGTCCATGA
The DNA here is from genome assembly GCA_021152595.1 of Clostridia bacterium. GTDB lineage: Bacteria > Bacillota > Clostridia > Oscillospirales > Ruminococcaceae > Firm-04. The sequence goes on along the minus strand of JAGKVC010000012.1, from coordinate 5,483 downwards.
GCGTGGAACGATTCTTTGACCGGAGCGATCCCGATAAGCAGTTTCTGCTGCAGGTCATTGAAAGCTGCGAGAATCCCGAAGCCGTGATGGAGAATTACCGGCAGGGACTCGCACGCATCAACAGCCGCGAACACTACGAAGCCTACGCAAACAGCGGCTTTTTTACGGTTGTCCGCGAAGACAACGGCACGGATACCAGAGAGGCGGTGTGTGATATCATCGCAAAGCATTTTGGTCTCGCATCATCCGCAGGGGCGGATGCATTATAATTCTTTAGGAGAATGATATTTCTATGCAGGGGACATTTTTCGGCTATTTGCTCAGCATTCTGATCGCGGCGGCGGTCGGCTATCTGTTCGGCAGTATCAACGGCGCAATCGCAACCGTGCGCGTATTCAAGCATGAGGATATCCGCAAATTCGGCAGCGGAAACGCAGGTCTGACCAATGTTCTGCGATGTTTCGGCAAGGGCTGCGGCATCCTGACGCTCATCATTGACCTCGGAAAAGGCGCTGCTGCGATGGCGATTGCACAGGCGATCTGCAAGGCACTCGCTTGGGCACCGCTCTCTGAAGGCACCGGCGAAGCGCATGATTTCCGCTGGCTCTGCTATGTTGCTGCGATTTTTGTCGTACTCGGGCATGTGTTTCCGCTCTGGCACGGCTTCCGCGGCGGCAAGGGCGTTCTCGTCGGCGTCAGTGTGTTCCTCGTGATCAATCCGCTGACATTTGTAATTCTCATGGCGATTTTCGGGATCGTGCTATGGCGCTCGAAATATGTTTCGCTGGCGTCCTGCATCGCATCCCTCTCGGTGATCCCTGTGACACCGCTGCTTGAGCATTTTCAGCGCGGTACGACATGGGGGATGTCACTGCTCTATACCGTGCTGATTGCGGTTCCGGCGGTTCTGATCGTTTACAGTCACCGCGAGAATATCCAGCGGCTCAAAAACGGTACGGAGCGCAAGATCACCGATAAAAAGGAACAGAAACCGCCCAAGCGCGACAACTGATTATTACCCGAATGGAAAGGAGTCTGTCATGCAGTTTATTGTGAAAGCCTATGACGGCGCAAATATGCTCGAAAAGCGGATGGAGGTTCGTCCGCGGCATCTGGAGGGCATGCAGAAGCTCGGAAAGCATGTGATCTGCGCAGGCGGTCTGCTCGATGATGCCGGCAAAATGAAAGGCTCGGTGCTGATCCTTGATTTTGCAGCGCGCGCGGAGCTTGACGCCTATCTTGAAAATGAGCCGTACGTTACGGAGCATGTCTGGGAGAAGATCGAGGTCGAAGCCCTGAATGTTGTGCTTGTGAATCAGCCCGAATAACAGTTTTTTCATAGCAGCAGGTTCCGGATGCACAGAATGCATCCGGAAATCTTTAGGAAAACACTGAATGAATTGTTATCTTCGATGCATTTGAAAAGTGTGCGAATACGTGCCTTTTTGATTATAACTCAAAATGGGATTCTTAAGGGACAATGTCCCTTAAGCGGGGCATGGGGCGGAGCCCCATTTCTGATCCATCGGAGATACCGATTGGATGCACAAAACGCATCCGGAAAGCTTTAGATCAATGGAGGCGGGCACTGCCCGCGGAGGTAAGTGACATGGCGAAAATAACAGTTCTTGGCGGCGGTTTCGGTACCGCTCTTGCTGTGATGCTCTATACCACACAGCAGCACGATGTAACTCTTTGGAGCGCAATTCCCGCAGAAATCGAGGCGATGCGCAGAGACGGCGAGCAGAAGGAAAAGCTGCCCGGCGTCAAAATCCCGAGCGGCATTTCGCTGACAACCGATCTTTCTGTGATCGACGACAGCGACCTTGTCCTGTTTGCAATCCCTTCGGCTTTTGTCAGAAGCACCTGCCAGAAGGTCGCTCCGCATCTCAGGGAGGGGACGGTGATCGTCAATGCAGGCAAGGGCATTGAGGAGGATACCTATAAACTCATGAGCACCGTCTTTGCGGAGGAGCTGCCGCAGGGTGCCTATGTTGTCATGACCGGTCCTTCGCATGCGGAGGAGGTCGGCAGAAATATCCCGACGAGCGTTGTTGCGGCATCCTCGAACAGAATGGCGGCCTATCTCGTGCAGGAGTGGTTCAGCTCCGCAACATTCCGCGTCTATATCAATGACGATGTCACCGGCTGCGAGCTCGGCGGTGCGCTCAAAAACGTCATTGCGCTTTCTGCCGGTATCTCCGACGGCCTCGGCTACGGCGACAATACCAAAGCGATGCTCATGACAAGAGGTCTGCATGAGATCGAGCGGCTCGGCTCGGCGCTCGGTGCGCGCGCCAATACCTTTGCCGGTCTGACCGGTATCGGCGATCTGATCGTGACCTGTACCTCGATGCATTCCCGTAACCGCAGAGCCGGTATCCTCATCGGACAGGGCGTCTCGCCGGAGGCTGCCGTCGAGCGGGTCGGCACCGTCGAAGGCTACTACTGCTGCAGCGCCGCACACGGTCTGGCGCAGCGCTATGACATCGAAATGCCGCTGACCGACGCACTCTATCAGATTCTCTATAAGGGCGCGGATGTCCGCGAGGTCGTACAGAATCTCATGGCGCGTCCGAAGAAGCATGAATACGAAAAGCTGACCTGATCCCTGAAATCATCGCATCAATCCGGATGCCGAAAAAATGAAATGAAAACCGAGAAAACGAGCAATCGAGAGCGATTTCAAGAGAAAACAAGAGATTGAGCGATATATTTTGAAATTTCGGCATTTTGCCGATTGACAAGGTGCTTTGAATCGTGTATAATAGGAGAGCACGCCGGAAAAGGCGCTGTCTCCGTCCCCGTGGAGACGCCCGATCAAACCGGTTATCTAAAAATTTTTATGGAGGAAAAAACTATGTCAACCACCATGCCGAAGGTTGCTGAAATCAACCGTAAATGGTATATCATTGACGCAGCAGGTCAGCCGCTCGGCCGCACCGCTGCTAAGGCTGCTGCGATTCTCCGCGGCAAGCACAAGGTCGACTTCACCCCGAATGTTGACTGCGGCGATCACGTTATCATCATCAACTGCGCAAAGGCAGTTCTGACCGGCAAGAAGCTCGATCAGAAGTTCGAGATCTGGCACACCGGCTGGATCGGCCACCTCAAGAAGGTCTCCTACCGCGATCTCATGGAGAAGAATCCGGAGCACGCAATGTATATCGCAGTTGAGGGCATGCTGCCGAACAACTACATCGGCAGAACCTCTATGAAGCGCCTCCGCGTCTATGCTGATGCAGAGCACAAGAACGCAGCTCAGAAGCCTGAGCTGTGGACACTGTAATGAAAGGAGCCAGAAACAATGAGTGAAACAGTTTCCTACGAAGCAAAGCTGAAGTCGTTTTACGGCACCGGCAGAAGAAAGCATTCCGTTGCGAGAGTTCGCCTTTATCCCGGCTCCGGCAATGTGACCATCAACGGCAGAAGCATTGACGAATACTTCGGCCTTGATACCCTCAAGCTCATCGTTCGTCAGCCGCTCGAGCTGACCGAAACCGGCGCACAGTTCGACATCGTCTGCACCGTTGCAGGCGGCGGCGTGACCGGTCAGGCTGGTGCAATCCGTCACGGCGTTGCACGCGCTCTGCTCCAGTTCAATGCTGAGCTCCGTTCGGCACTCAAGAAGGCCGGTTACCTCACTCGTGACCCGAGAATGAAGGAAAGAAAGAAGTACGGTCTCAAGGCAGCTCGCCGCGCACCGCAGTTCTCAAAGCGTTAAAAGATTTTTTCGCAAAACGCCTATTTACGGTATTTTCGAGAATTTTTTACGAAGTTGTTCAACAGATTGTTCAACTAAATACTTTGAAAGTAAACCTCTTTGTCGGAAAACCGACAGAGAGGTTTTTTGTGTCAGGTCAGTTCATCGGAAAGCTTATCGTCGATCGTATCGGCAAGGCGTATCTTCTGCTTCTGGAGTACATCGGCATAGATGTTCGCTGTAACACCTATGTCGCAGTGACCGAGGTGTTCAGAGATCACTTTCAGGTCTACACCGCTGTTCAGTAAAAGCGTAGCGTTGCAATGTCGCAACTTATGTAGCGTCATATCCTCGAACTCAGTACCTTTGGTCATACGTTTTAAAGAATGATACACGGAGCTGCGGTCACGGTAGTTGCCTAACCCGGACGGAAAGACCATTTCGGGGTGAGCGTACTTGTTTCCAAGAGCTGTTTTTAGCTCCCCAACATATGCTTGCTGATCTCTTAGGCATTTCTCAACGCTAGAATTCATGGCTATAAGACGAATACTGCTTTTTGTCTTTGGTGAATCAAGATAGCACTCCCCGTCAACGCAGGACAGCGTATGGTGAATGAATATCGTTTTCTTCTCAAAATCAATATCCTCCCACGCCAAACCGAGGCACTCGCCTATCCTCATACCCGTGAACAGCAGAACGATCAGGATACGCTTCACATCTTCGTCCCACGGCTTGTCACGGATAAGGTGGAGAAACCGTTTTGTTTCTTCCTCAGAAAGAGAATAACGCTTGCCGCTGTCACGCTTCTTCGGAATTATCACGTTCTGACAAGGATTGTCCCTTGCAAAACCCTGCTGTAAGGCTCTGCGGTAAATGCTCTGCACCACTATATAGACCTTTCTGACCGAGATAGGATTTAAGTGATGCTCTTTGCCAAGCACTTTCAGAAACTCCGTCAGCATTGGTGTGGTAATATCTTTGAGCTTTTTATTGCCGAGGATCGGTGCGATATGGTTTCTGTACTGACTTTCGTAGTTCAGAACCGTAGTAGGCTTTAATTCTTCGGGTGCATAGTTCTCAAAATACCACTCAGCCAGTTCGGAGAAGCGCATATTTTCATTGAGTTGAGCATAACCCTTGCAGTGCCTTTCAAACTCAAAAGCGTACTCCTGAGCCAGCTTTTCAGCCTTTTTCGGTGATGTGCCTTCCGGCGGAACGTAAGTAGTGGACTTGACGATCTGCTTTCCGCTGATGTCACGACCTGTGAAAACTCTTATGAGAAACTTTCCGTTTCTGTTTGTTATATTTGCCATATTATCTCCTTTACGGACTATGGCATATCTCGCATTATAATAGTAGCGCGCTTTTCTCTGTCTGTCAAGATATGCCATAGCTTTTCGTCTTTTATTCTAATTGTGAACCCCTTGTTTTGTTAAATTTATACCGGGCAAAATCGTCTGACAGCCCGCAGGCAGAAATAAAAGCCTTAGCCTTCCTCAGCTCACGGGACAGCTCGTCCTCACGGCTGATTCGAGCTGCTTCTTTTTTCAGCTTCTCACGTGTGAACAAGCCGCCCTCTTTTTCTTTCTTTTTGTAAGCGGAAAGCTCCTCGCTTGCGGTATCATACTTGTCTTTCAGTTCATCGTACTTCTGCACAGCTTCGTCACGTTCCTTTTTCAGTTTTCTGACCTGCTTAGTTGATGCGACCTCACGCTTTGCAAGAGCCGTGATATTCTCCCAGTCATCTTTTGCGACTGTGACCTTACCCCCGAACATTGTC
>JAGKVC010000146.1 GCA_021152595.1 Clostridia bacterium | reverse complement strand
TGCCTCCTGTTTCCGAATCAGATCCTTTGCAGCTTCGATCGCAGCAGCGATCTGATTGTCCTTTTCGGCATTTTCGTCATATTCCGCAACGATATCCGGTTCCAGACCGATTTCATGATAGCAGGGTGTCTTTCCGGTCGCGTAGGTCGCGGTTGTCAGTGTCACACCGCCGCCGGAAAGATCAAAGGTCGTCTGCATAATGCCCTTTCCAAAGGTCGTTTCTCCGACCAGCACCGCATCCGCGTAATCACGCAGCACACATGCAAACAATTCTGCGGCGCTCGCGGTACTGCCGTTGACCAGAATCACATACGGCATCTTCTCAAAATGCGCATCGGATTCCAGAATCGGAGACGCATTGCCGTCACGGTCATAGGAGAACGCAAGCTCACCCTCCGGCAGAAGCGGATCTGTCATTTTCTCCAGCGCGGAAAGCACACCGCCGCCGTTGTTGCGGACATCAAATATAAACGCTTTTGCGCCCTGCTTCAGAAGCTCCTGACGCGCGTTTTCAAACTGTGTAATCGTCACACCGCGGAATTTTCCGATATAGATATATCCGATGTCGTCCGGAAGATATGCAGACTGCACGGTAATCTCATCAATCTGCGCCCGGACAACCGCAATCTTCTTTTCAGTATCAGAATCATGCTTGCGGATCAGAAGCGTAACAGATGTACCGACCTCGCCGGAGATCAGATCAACGGCTTCATCATAGCTTGCTTTCAGCGAGATACCCTCAACCTCAAGCAGAATATCCCCGACTTCAATGCCGCGCTTCTCAGCCGGCCCGTCATCGGTGACATCGACAATCTCGGCAAAGCCATCGTCCATTTTACGAATTGAGATACCGATACCTGTATACACACCCGAATTGTTGTCGTGATATGCCGTCAGCGCGTCATCGCCGCGGTAAACACTGTAACGGTCACCGAGACCGCTGACATAACCCTCCAGCATGCCCTCAAGCACACCGTCCTCCGGGACATCCTGATAAAAGGCATCGCGCACCTTCGCATCAAGTTCATCGAGCCGTTCATACTTATCTGCAAGGCGGTCGATCTCTGTAATTTTCTTGTTAAAAGCATTTTTGCTGGCAGAAAGTGTTATGACAAATGTCGCAGCAGCAGTCAGTGTCATGAGACTCAAAACTGTTCCAAGAGAAATCTTCAGCATCTCAGACCGCCTTTCACATCCGCATGAAAATGCCGGAAACGGCAAGAGACATCCTGACCGTCTCCTGCCGTTCTTCCGGATTGTTGAGAAATTAAGCTAATACGTCAAAAAGATGAATTATGGCAAATAATTCAAAGGATTCACTCGTTCGTTGTTGATGCGCACTTCAAAATGGAGATGCGGACCGGTCGCAGAACCCGTCATACCGACAAGGCCAAGCTGCGTTCCGACAGTAACCTGCTGACCGACAGAAACATCAACACGCTGCATATGCGCATAGAGCGTTGCGTAGCCGTTTCCGTGGTAGATAATGACGTGCTTGCCGTAGCCGCCGCCCCAGTTATCATTGGTCACATAGGAAACCGTGCCGTTACCGGCAGCGCAGACAGCAGCGCCGTTGATCGGAGAGACATTTCCGATAATATCAATCGCGCCGTGTCCCTTGATCACGCCGGATCCGAACGGATCGGTACGCGGACCGAAATAACTGGAAATGCCGTAATGTCCCGGAACCGGCCATGCAAACATGCTGCCGGTCGGCGCAGGAACCGTGACAGTCGTAGCCGTGGTGGTCGGAGCGGCAGTCGGTGCAGTTGTCGGCGGCGCAGTCGGTGCTGCCGTAACAGGCGGCTGTGTCGCTTCTGTCACAACAGGCTGCGGCACGACCTGCTGCGCATTTGAAGCAGGCGGTTCTGTTACAGCAGGTGTCGGAACAGCGGTCGTGTATACAACCGGCTTCGCAGTTGTCGTGGTCGTCGTGCGGATCGTAGTCGTTGTCGTCGTAGTGACAGTAGTCGTCAGCTTCGCCTGAAGCTCCGCTTTTCTGCGTTCCTCTTCTTCCTTTTGTTTCTTTTCTTCTTCCATTGCCTTGCGGAGTACCTCGGCAATGATCGCTTCCTGTTCTTTTTCGATCTCACCGAGATCCATCTCCTGCTGTTTCAGCTCACTGTTTGCTGTCAGCTGCTTGTTCTCGATCATCTGGATTTCGACGTTGTTATCGGAAAGCGCTGTATTCAGCTCTTCCTTGGATGCGTCAAATTCATCCAGAAGCACCTGAATTTCCGTCTGCTTAATATTGAGTGCCTGCACACTGGCAGTCAGATCCTGCTTGTGATTCGTCAGTGTCTGGATCTCCTCACGCAGATCCGTGATCATTTCATCATCATGCTTGGAGATGCGCTTGATCAGGTCAATACGCGCCAGAACATCATAGAAGCTCGACGCGCCGACCAGAGCCGAAAGCAGGCTGTCATTGCCGTGGACATAAAGCGCACGGATTCTGGACTTGAATGCTTTGAGTCCTTCCTGAACAGCGACTTCCTCCTCGTCAATCTGATTCTGGAGATCGGCGATTTCCGCTTCCTTGTCACTGATTTCGCCGATGAGATTGGACATCTGCGAGTCAATGAGAACCATTTTGCCGTTGATGAGGTTGATCTCCTCTTTCAACGTCTGCTCATAGGCGGACTTATCCGAGAGATCTTCAGAGAGCTTTTTGAGCTCTGCTTTTTTCTTGTCAATCTGATCCTGTTTGTCTTTTTTCTCCTGTTCAATTTCCTTCAGTGTCTTTGCATAAGTCAGATTATTCGGATTCTGCGTTGCTTCCAGCGTAAGAGATGTCGCCGTCAGAATGACAGCAGACAGCACTGCAAGCGCTTTTCTGCATTGCTTATTCATAAATAAACCTTCCTTTTTGCTTTTGGATTACATATTTGCCGCACGGTATCTCAGATGCACACGCGTCGAAAGAACGCTTCCGAATGCGCCGATCAGAGAACCCGCGATGATATACGAAAGCATGACAATCAGATAGATCTTGCTGAAAGGGATGACATTGCCGAGACCGATCGTGCTCAGAACATCAAATCTTCCGAGCAGATTGACAAGGCTGTCATATGCAAACCATGTCAGCAGTGTTGCAAATACGCCCGCCATAAATCCGTTGATCATTCCTTCGACAAAGAACGGGAAACGGATAAACGCCTTTGTCGCACCGACGCTCTGCATAATGCTGATCTCACGTCGTCTGGAGAACACGCTGGCACGGGTTGTATTCGAGATAATAACCATAGAGACAATCAGAAGCGCAACAATAATTGCAATCGCAACGATTGTGACAACGCGGCGCATTTCAGTCAGCAGCTCGACAAAAGAATCCGGCGAACGGACAGAATCCACGTTATCGAGCTTTTCCGCCGCAGAGAGCGTCTCATCCATTTTTGAGATATCCGAAACACGGATCCGGTAGGCATCCAGCAGCGGATTGTCGTCTCCAAGCGATTCAAACACGATCGCCTGATCACTCATATCCTTTTTCAGATCCTCAAACGCTTCTTCCTTTGTATAAAGCGAAACGCTGGCGATGTTATTCATGGCACGCAGTTCATCGCCGATCGCATTGAGACGGGAATCATCCGTATCCTCCTTCAGGTACACAATGACTTCATTTTTATCCTCAATACCGCCGATAATCGCGTTGATGTTAATATAGAACAGAACCGAGATTCCGACAAGCAGCAGGCTGACCAGAAGCACACAGAACGACGCAAAAGCCATAACGCGGTTCTTCCAGACATTGTCAAAGCCCTGTCCGACAAGATACCGAAAACTACTGAGCTTCAATTTCTGCGCCTCCAATCACTTCGTCAAATACGACCTCGCCCTCACTGATATTGATGATTCTGCCGCCGAAATGACGGACCATCTCGTGTGCATGCGTAACCATGAGGATTGTCGTGCCGCAGGCATTGATGCCCTGCAGCAGTTCAACGAGCTCGTAGGCAAGCTCCGGATCGACATTACCGGTCGGCTCGTCAGCAATCAGCAGTGCCGGATCATTCACAAGCGCACGGGCAAGCGCGCAGCGCTGCTGCTCGCCGCCGGAAAGCTCACTCGGATAACAGTCCGCCTTATCCTGAAGACCGACCAGAGACATTACGTAAGGAACGCGCTTGCGGATCTGCTTTTTCGGCGCATCAATCACGCGCAGCACAAAAGCGATATTTTCATAGACTGTCATGGTGTGGATCAGACGGTAATCCTGAAACACAACGCCGATTGTGCGGCGGAATTCCGGAACCTTGCGCTTTTTCAGCTTCGTCAGATCATAGCCATTGACATAAACTTCGCCGCTGTTCGCATCCAGCTCTTTGAGCAGGAGCTTGATCAGCGTACTTTTTCCGGCGCCTGACCGTCCGATGACAAAAGCAAATTCGCCGTCCTCGACCTTCAGGCTGACATCTGAAAGTGCCTCAACGCCGGTACTTTCATATGTCACGGACACATTTTTTAACTCTACCAAGAGTATTCCTCCTTATTTGGACGTTTTGGGGATCAGCGCGAACAAAACCATGCGCTGATTCTTCGACATCTTCCCAAGGGCGAAAATCAATTATGTAAACATGGAAAATGCCAAACGAATCACTCCGTTCGGCACTCCCCAAAGCTCACAAACAAATCAGATCCATGCTTTCGCTCAGAACTTTACAGGGCTGGACGAAAGATATTTCTTTACCATCAGCGCAATCTTGAAGACGATCGCGTGATCAAATTCGCGGAGATCCAGACCGGTCAGCTTCTTGATCTTCTCAAGACGGTAGACCAGCGTGTTGCGGTGAACAAACAGCTTTCTGGAGGTCTCGGAAACATTCAGGTTATTCTCGAAGAAACGCTGGATCGTAAACAGCGTTTCGTGATCGAGGCTTTCGATGCTGCCGCGCTTGAAGACCTCATGCAGGAACGTCTCGCAGAGAGTTGTCGGCAGGTGATAGATCAGTCTTGCAATGCCGAGATTATCGTAGCTGACGATGACCTTATCCGTATCGAATACCTTGCCGACCTCAAGAGCGGTCTGCGCTTCCTTGAAGGAACGTGCAAGATCCTTTACGCCGACAACGCTGGTACCGATGCCGACATTGACACGGGTATAGAATTCGCTCGAAAGGGTATCTGCAATGGAGCGAGCGAGCTTTTCGAGATCCTTGCTCTCATTGGTGGACTTGATTTCCTTGACAAGGACGATATCAGTCTCCGTAATGTTGAAGACAAAGTCCTTGCTCTTATCCGGAAACAGATTCTGAATGACATCATAAGCAGAGATATCATTTGCAGAAACGATGCGGATCAGGAAAACAACGCGGCTGATCTCAGCGTTGAAGTGCAGCTCGCGTGCCTTGACGACAATATCACCGGGCAGCACATTATCAAGAACAACATTCTTAATAAAGTTGTTGCGGTCATATTTCTCGTCATAATACTGCTTGATGCTGGACATTGCGATTGCGAGGATGTCCGCATACTTTGCAGCATTCTCATCCGTGCCTTCAACAAAAACAGCATAATCCGGTGTGGTGCGGACTCCGAACGGCTTATAGGTAAAGCCGTCACGGATGAACAGGTCTCCGGATTCGTTCATATCCATTGATACGAACTCATTGGTCGTACCGACTCTGGTCGGATCGCTGCATGCGATAATCGTTGCGGTTTCATCGACAACGCCGATGGTAGCGTGAATGGTGTCGTGCATCGAAACGACAAGTCCCTGAAACGGTCTGTTAGACATAATACGATCCCTTCGCTTTCTTCATGAATTTTTAATTGGGAGTGCCATGATCTCAGGCAGGAGGGATCTGATGTCAACCGTACGGTCCATTCAGGGATAGTTCCTGATCTGAAACTATTACAGATTGTAACATATTTCCCGTCCTTAGTTGTTAACAAGCTGTGAACAGAATGTTAATATTTTATTTGAAGGGGTATTTTTTACGGTTTTCATTGTAAAAAATACCGAAAATTTCCATTTGATTATTGCGCCGCTGTCATTTATTTATTACAGAACGGTTACATCCGTTCCGGAGCTGTTACTTTCAGCAGTGTCAGAACATTGCCAAGCGTCCGGCAGACAGCATCGCAGAGCAGGAGACGTGCATCACGCAAAGCCTCTGTTTCTGCATCGCGCACCTTGCAGGCATCATAGAATTTATGGAACTGCGCCGCAAGATCAATCGAATATTTTGTCAGTCTGGAAGGATCAAGCTGCGCCGCTGCCGTTTCAATTTCAGCAGGCATCAGCGCCACCTGACGGATCAATTCGCGCTCGGCAGGGGAGCTGAGCAGATCCAGTTTTGCCTTTTCCGCCGCAGGAACCGGTACGCCGCTTTCCGCAAGATTCCGGATCAGACTGCAAATTCTCGCATGTGCGTACTGCACATAGTAAACAGGATTCGAGGAAGATTTTTCAACTGCGAGATCCAGATCAAACTCAAAATGTGAATTTGCTTCACGCAGATTGAAGAAAAATCTTGCTGCATCAACCGGAATATCCTCAAGCAGCGTGACAAGCGTCAGTGCTTTTCCGCTTCTTTTGGATTGCTTGACCGGCTGACCGTCACGCATAACCGCGACCATCTGCATCAGAATCACATCCAGCTTGGATGCATCGACGCCGAGCGCTGTCAGCGCTGCTTTCAGTCTCGGAACATAGCCGTGATGATCCGCGCCGAGAACATTGATCGCTTTGTCAAAGTTTCTGGTCACGAGCTTATCATAATGGTACGCGATATCCGGTACAATATAAGTATAAAGCCCGTTGCTGCGGCGGAGAACGAAATCCTTGTCCACGCCGTAATCCGTCGCCCTGAACCAGATTGCGCCATCCTGCTCATAGGCTTTGCCGGCTTCAAGCAGCTTGTCCACGATCAGTTTCGTTTCATTTTTCGCATGCACTGTGCTCTCACGGAACCAGTTGTCATAGACAATCCGGTACTGCCTGAGGTCATGCTCAAGTCCCGCAATATTCAGCGGCAGAGCATAATCAACAAGCGCTTTCCGGCGTTCCTCATCGGAAACAGATGCCAGTGCATCGCCGTGGATATCATAATAGTTCTTTGCATGTGCAATGATATCCTGTCCGAGATAAACGTCCTCCGGCATCGGGAAATCCTCTGTATTGCCGTTATCGCCGTAGATTTTCCTGCAAAGTTCATCGGTATCAGGCGTTGTCCGATAGATCTCCTGACCTTTTTCAGAACAGAGCTGCATATAACGCAGCGACAGCGATTTGCCGAATTTCTCGATCTGATTGCCGGCATCATTGACATAGAATTCGCGCTCAGCGTGGTAACCGGCAGCCTGAAGAACAGACGCCAGCGTATCACCGATTGCACCGCCGCGCGCATTGCCGACATGCATCGGGCCGGTCGGATTCGCGGAAACAAATTCCACAAGGACACGTTTGCCTTTTCCGATCTCCGAGCATCCGTAGCGTTCGCCTTCTGCAATGACATTCCGCACCACATCCGAATACCATCTCTGTCCGAGATAGAAATTCATAAAGCCGGGACCTGCGATTTCAACTTTATCAAAGGGCGAACCCTCAAGATCAAGCGCATTCGCAATTTCCTCAGCAATTTTTCGCGGTGCCATATGCAATGTCTTTGCAGAAACCATCGCCACATTGGAAGCAAAGTCGCCGTGTGACCGGTCAGCCGGAATCTCAATATTGAACGGCGGAAGCGGCTCCGCCGGAAATACCCCGTCAGCAACCAGCCGTCCGATTGCTTCCATAATCAGATTTTTCGCTTCATTTGAAGAAGCCGATATATGGTTCAAATACAACACTCCTTCCGTTGTCTCTGTTGTATGACAGGCGCGCCGTGCTTCACCGAAGCCGGACACGCAGATCAATCGTATTCATAGCAGAATAGCTGTCTCCGACATCAATCAGATACCGAAGCTGCAATCTGCCGCCGCCCGGATGAAAGGACGCATGAATCTCCAGTGCGCAGAGCAGCATCTCCATATCGCCGAAAATCGTGGAATACCGAACCGGATGTGTCTTGCCCGGTTCCAGTATCATAACAGCTTCAGCGAATCCGACCTTATGGATCGTTACGAGATTCTGATCCAGAACGGTGATCGAAGTCTCTCCGGCAGGCTCGCCGGATTCATCCAGTTCTGTATAGATAATAGTTACCTCATTGCCTTTGCGCGAAAAATGTGCTGTCGTATCCAGCTCGGAGCGTTCCGTTTCGCCCTCGGCAGTCTGCGTGCTGAGAATGTTCAGGATTGCATTCTCCTCATGCTTTTTCATTTGTTTTGCAGACATACACCCTCCGACTCAAAAGCTGCGGTCTGCGTGTTCGATCGCCTGCTCAATCAGCTTATCCAGCAGATACGGATACCGCATCCCCAGATCGGCCATGAGCTTCGGATACGCTGCCTTGTCAGAAAGCTCCGGCATCGTATTGACCTCACCGAGCAGGATATCGCCGCGATTTGTATAATAGATATCCACGAGAGCGAGCGAGCTGCATTCCAGAACGCAGAACGCAGAGATCGCAAGGTCGCGCATGATATGTACCGTCTGATCATCGAGATCGGCGGGGATTGTCAGGTCATCTTCGGAACCGCCCGTAATCTCGCCGACAAACGACGCAAACGGCGGATCATATCCGAATACGCCGACGCGGAATTCTCTGCCGGTCACATATTCCTCAACGAGAACCGTTCCGTCCTGCGTAAATGCACGCTTGACATGCTGCGC
>JAGKVC010000011.1 GCA_021152595.1 Clostridia bacterium | reverse complement strand
GTCCACAACGATGATATTTTCCAGTCCGACAGCGGCAATCAGCTTTTCCCTGCCGGTGAACACACAGTTTTTCGTCCCGATCGTGATGATATCGCCGTCGCGGTAATTGCCGTTCGTATCGGTCTTCGCGACGCGCCGCAGTGCAGGCCAGCTTCCCACATCATCCCAGCCGAAGCTGCCCGGGATCGTACAGATCTGCTCTGCCTTCTCCAGAATGCCGAAATCCACGGAGATCGACGGCATATCCGGAAACCGCTTTTGCAGAATGCTGTCAAATTCCGGCGTATCGCAGGCTGCCTGCAATTCCGCCGCAATCTCATAGGCGGCTGGCAGATATTGCTTCACTGCGCTGAGAAAGACATCCGCCTTCCAGACAAACATGCCGCTGTTCCAGAGATAACTGCCGGAATTGACGTAGCTGCGCGCTGTTTCGATATCCGGCTTCTCTTTGAAGCTGTCTACCTGATAGACACCGCGCGGCAGATCGGATGCACGCGAGAATGCGATATAGCCGTATCCGGTCTCAGGGTGGGTCGGCGTAATGCCGATTGTGACAAGCGCATCGGTCTCCTCGGCGGCAGAGGCGGCTCTGAGCAGCACATCCGCGCAGATCTCCTCATGCCGCACCAGATGATCCGCAGGCAGCACGATCATGGTCGCATCGCCGAAGCGCTTTTTGATGACGGCGGCAGCGAGCGCGATACAGGGCGCGGTATTGCGCGGTGCCGGCTCAGCCAGCAGGTTTTCCGCAGGGATCTCCGGAAGCTGCTCGCGCACCAGCGGCATATATTCTCCGTTCGTCACGATGAAAATATGCTCCGTCGCAACAAGTCCGCGCAATCGCTGAAAGGTCTTTTGCAGCATGGTCTCCCCGTCGCCTGTCAGCGAGAGGAACTGCTTGGGACAGCGGATGCGGCTTTTCGGCCAGAAGCGTTCGCCCTTGCCGCCTGCCATGATGACCGCTGTCAGAATCTGATTGTCGTTCTGCATTTCGTATTACTCCTTATGGTCGCTTTCCGGATGATGCACCGAAAATTCCTCCGCATTCGTTTCCGGCGGAAACAGCGCGGTTTTCAGTGTCAGCAGGAGGATCTGGATATCCAGCAGCAGCGAATACTGCTCAATGTACATCAGATCCATTTTCAGTTTATCAATCGGTTCGGTATCGTAGGTGCCGGTTACCTGCGCATAGCCCGTAAGCCCTGCCTTGACCTGTAACCGGTACGGGAATTCAGGGTATTTTTTCGCATACGCCTCCGTCAGCTCCGGACGCTCCGGTCTCGGTCCGACCAGAGACATTTCACCGCGCAGGATATTGATGAGCTGTGGGAGCTCGTCAAGCCGGAATCTGCGGAGAATATTGCCGGTTTTTGTGATGCGTGCATCGTGATCGGCTGCGAGAACCGCTTTGCCGTCGGCTTCTGCATTGGGGATCATGCTGCGGAATTTCAGCACTTCAAATTCTGCCCCGTCTCTTGTCAGGCGCTTCTGCCGGTAGAAAACCGGTCCGCCGTCCTCAAGCCGGACAGCCGCCGCACAGATCAGCATCACCGGCGAAAATATCAGCAGCAGCACCGCGGAAACCAGAAGATCAAATCCGCGCTTGACAAACCGCTGCTCCGGCGATAAGCCCTCATTGCGGCAGAGGATCAGCGGCGTATCAAAGAGCCGCAGTTCGTCGCCGCCGCGCATCAGAATATCCGAAATCTTCGGCGCGATATACGCACGCAGACGGTGTCCGCAGCAGTATTTGAGCAGATCATTCCGCAGCTCGGCAGGCACATCACAGAGAATCACGCCCTCGAAATCACTGAGCAGCTTTGTGATCTCGCGCAGTCCTGCCGCACAACTGATGCTTTCGCAGATCATATATTTATCGACGCGCGCGCTCATTTTCATGACAAGCTCCGCTGCCTTTGCAGAGCCGTAGACAATCACAAGCCTGCGCGGCGGAAACAATCCGAAATAAAGCCGGCTGACAAGCAGTGCCCAGAGCAGCACCGAGGCAAAATCAAGCCCCGTCAGCAGCACCAAAGGTGAAACCGGCATGAAGTGCCGTCCGATTACGCTGATCTGGAAATACGTGATGAAATTGACGATCGTCACGCCGATGAGCTGATAGTAAATCAGATCACTGCGCTTGAGATAGCCGAATTTTGAACATCGGTATGCCTTGAATACCAGAACGGTCAGCACCAGATAAATCAGGACGACAACCCAGTTGCCGCGCCGGAAAAACGGTGCGATGATGACATCTGCATAATACTGTTCCCAGATCAGACCGAACCAGAATGTCAGCATCCCGAACAGCAGCATCCCGAAAACGGTCGAAAACAGATGCCGGTATTTCCTGTGATTCATAAAGCCTTGCTCCCTTCCGGCAGAGACGCTCTGCCGGTGCGCTTTTGTTCTCTCTGCATCGGCACCGCAAAGGGATTGTTTCCGCAGCGGATGCGTTCATGCAGATCTGTTTCTGTTTATTCTTTCTGCGCCGTCTGCTTTTGACGGATTTTGTCGGGCTTCGGCACAGCGGTGATCAGGCTGATCTCCGGCGGATTGAAGAGCCGCAGCTTGCCAAGTCCGCCGCTGACAAGCATTTCCGAATCCCCGATGCGGAATCTGCCCCTGTCATATTTCGGGAAAAATTTCCGCTCCGGTGAAAGCACGCCGCCGAGCAGCGGCAGCCGGACCGCGCCGCCGTGGACATGTCCCGAGAGCGTCAGCGCCGCGCCCCATTCCGCATAAGCCGGAAAGAACAGCGGATTGTGTGCAAGCAAAACCGTATGCCGCGGACAAGCACCGAGCAGCATGCGCATTGTTTTCTTCGTGCAGGTCTTTGCGCCGGAAAAACCGAATGTGCCGCCGCCGCGGTAATAATCGCGTGAGAGCGCAAGTCCTGCCAGAGAGACCGGTCCGAGCCGGATGATCTCATTCTTGAGATACCGCGCGCCGCTCCGCCGGACTGCCGCACGGAATTCCGCATAATGCAGCGGCGAGAGATCTGTCTCATGATTGCCCTCTGCCACAATGACCGGTGCGAGTGCGCCGAGCCTGCGCAGAAGATCGGATGTCTCCGAAAAATCGGTGACTGTCCGTGAAACCAGATCGCCGGTGATCAGGATATACTCCGGCTTGCAGGCAGCGACCTTCCGGATCAGCCGCCGCTGACCGCTGCCGAACCGCCTTTTGTGCAGATCGGAAATCTGTACGATCCGCGGCAGATCCGGTATCGCAGCGGTATAGCGTCTGACGCGGAGCAGCGCGGTATTCTCAACCGCCGCCCATCCGAGCAGTGCGCCGGATGCCGTCGCAAGCCATGTCCAAAGTTTCTTCATATGCCCTCCTCAGGGAACAGGTATTGCCTTAAACTGTCACGGGAACGCGCGCCGGTGTCTCCGCCGGATGCTCCTCCATTGCTGCCACAAGCGAACGCAGGCGGATCTTTGCAGCGCCGAGATTGTTGATCTCGTCGATCTTGAGTTGGGTATAGAGCTTGCCGCCCTTTTCCAGAATCGCACGCACCTCATCCGTTGTCACGGCGTCGATGCCGCAGCCGAAGGAAACAAGCTGCACAAGCTGCATATCCGGCTGCTCGGTGACAAATTTCGCCGCGCGGTAGAGTCTCGAATGATATGTCCACTGATTCAGCACGCCGAGCTTGCCGATCCGCGCGAGCGATGCGACTGCATCCTCACTGACGACCGCCATGCCGAGGCTCGTGATCAGCTTGTGAATGCCGTGGTTGATCTCCTTGTCGATGTGATACGGTCTGCCGGCAAGCACAATGATCTTTTTGCCGGAAGCACGCGCCTCGGAGATAATACGCTGACCTTCCTGCGCGACCTTCATGCGGTACGCAGTCTGTGCATCATATGCCTTGATCAGCGCGGATTTCAGCTTGTCTGCCGGAATCCGCCATCCTGCCAGCGCCGATTTCAGCGCGAGGAACACACCCTTTTTGCGGTTGAGATCCATATACGGCGTGATGAAATTCTGTTCGGTGAGCTTGCTGTTATTCGCGCGCAGCAGCTCCGGATAATATGCGACGACGGGGCAGTTGTAGTGATTGTCGCTGCATCCCTCGTCAAAGTTATAGCTCATGCAGGGCCAGAAGATGAAATCAACACCCTGCTCCAGCAGATCCTCAATATGTCCGTGCGCGAGCTTTGCCGGATAGCAGACCGTATCCGAGGGGATCGTATGCTGTCCCTTATAATACATTTCGCGGTCGCTTTCGTGCGAGAGCTTCACGGCAAATCCGAGCTTCGTGAACAGCTCCGTCCAGAAGGGCATCTGCTCATAGAAGCTCAGTGCGAGCGGCAGCCCGACGGTTCCGCGCGGCTTGCCGAAGACCGGTCTCTTTTCCTGCTCCAGAATCAGCTTGTACTTGAAATCATAGAGCGACGGGATTTCCTCGGTCTGCTTCTTGCCGGCGCCCTTTTCGCAGCGGTTGCCGGAAATGTATCTGCCGCCGTCCGGGAAAATGACAATATTCAGTGCGCAGTGTGCCGTACATCCGCCGCACTTTGCGCTTCTCGTCTGATAGGTGAAATCCGCGAGCTTCTCCGCGGTGATGGTTTTCGTCTGCTCGGGCGCATGCTCCTTTGCGTAGAGTGCCGCGCCGAATGCGCCCATCAGTCCCGAGATCGCCGGACGGATCACATCGCGCCCAAGCTCCATTTCAAAAGAGCGCAGCACGGCGTCATTGAGGAATGTTCCGCCCTGTACAACGATATTCTTGCCAAGCTCATCCACGGATTTTGCGCGGATGACCTTGTAAACTGCATTCTTGATGATCGACGACGAAAGGCCTGCCGAAATATCCTCGACAGTCGCGCCGTCCTTCTGCGCCTGCTTGACCGAGCTGTTCATGAAGACCGTGCAGCGTGAGCCGAGATCGACCGGATGCTCCGCGAAAAGTCCGAGCTGCGAGAATTCTGCGATATCATATCCGAGCGCCTGCGCAAAGCTCTGGATGAACGAGCCGCAGCCCGAAGAACATGCCTCATTGAGCATGATGCTGTCAATGCTGTGATTGCGGATCTTGAAGCACTTGATATCCTGTCCGCCGATATCCATGATGAAATCGACATCCGGACAGAAATGCGATGCCGCCTTGAAATGCGCGACCGTCTCGACAATACCGAAGTCGATGCCGAGACCGGCACGGATGAAGTCCTCGCCGTAACCGGTGACCGCCGATGCGCGGATATGCAGATCGGGATTCATTTCGGCGTAGATTTTCTTGAGCTGCTTGACAATTCGGTCAAGCGGCTGACCGCGGTTTGCGGCATAATACTGATACAGCAGCTCGCCCTTTTCGGTGATCAGTACGAGCTTTGTGGTGGTCGAGCCTGCGTCAATGCCGAGATAGGCGTCGCCCGTCACGGTGCGCAGATCGGCAAAGGGCAGATCATGCGCCTTGTGCCGCTCGATGAACTGCTCATACTCCTTCCGGCTGCGGAACAGCGGCTCTCCGGTGACGGTATTGCCGCCGGTTTCTGCATGCTCGAGCTTGTCCTGCGCCTCTGCAAGCGACATCGGTCCGACAGACTGCGCCGCGTACATCGCACAGCCGTATGCAACGAAAACAGGCGCATTTTCAGGGAAAATCGCATGCTCATCGTCGAGCTTCAGCGTCCGGACAAATGCCTGACGCAATCCCTTCAGGAACGAGAGCGGTCCGCCGAGGAACAGCACCGTGCCCTCGATCGTTCTGCCCTGTGCAAGTCCGGAGACCGTCTGATCGACGACCGCCTGAAAAATACTCGCAGCAATATCCTCACGCCGCGCGCCCTGATTGAGCAGCGGCTGAATATCCGACTTTGCAAACACGCCGCAGCGCGATGCGATCGGATAGCGTTTTTCTGCTTTCAGGGAGATCGCATCCATCTCATCCGCCGAGATGCCGAGCAGCGTCGCCATCTGGTCAATGAAAGCGCCCGTTCCGCCTGCGCAGGAGCCGTTCATACGCTGCTCCACGCCGCCGGTCAGGAAGATCATCTTTGCATCCTCACCGCCAAGCTCAATCACAACATCTGCCTGCGGATAATCCGCCTTGACCGCAAGAAACGCCGCATGCACCTCCTGCACGAACGGGATCTCCGCACTCTGCGCAAGACCTAAACCAGCGGAACCGGTGATACAGATTTTGAACAGCACATCGGGGAACTGTCTGCGCAGATCCTGAAGCTGCTCCATGACCGTTTCGCGGACACGGGACATGTGCCGCTGATAGTAGCGGGACAGGATCTCATTCTGCTCGTTTATGACCACAGTCTTGACCGTCGTTGAGCCGACGTCAATGCCGAGTGCGTACACCTTCTGACTCAATGTTTTGGACCTCCTTCGCCGCCATTGCATAGTGCGGCATAATACTGTACTATTATATCACAAAAAATCAAAAAAAGAAACCCCTGCGGCACTATATTCATAAATTATTTATAATTCCGCCTGACAAGCCGATTTTTCCGCCCTCCGGAGCATCAAAAAAGGGATATATCCGCCGTTTCCGGAGGACATATCCCCTTTTATTCAGCAATCGTTCAGGATTTCACGGATATCGCCGTCGATACAGATGCTCTGTCCGGCGATCTGATCCGGCGCATAGGCTTCGCCGTAATTGAGGCAGGCATAGACCGCTTTCGGGTTTGCATAGGTCATCTTCCAGAACGGATATTTGATGATCACCGGCGTATTCATGCCGACGCCAAGCTCCAGAAACAGAATATGCAGCCCCTCATGACGGCGCAGGAATTCCTCATAGCGCTCAGCCGCCCTGTGCCAGCCCTCATCCTCGACAAAGGTATCATCCGCGCGGAGATTCATGCTCATGGGCTTTCCGCAGACCGGACAGTGCGGCACGAGTTCCGCCGGAATCCGCATATTTTTCTGCTGCGCGTACATCGCCCGAACCGTCTCCTCATTGTCATAGGTCTTCTGGTGACACGGCTCGCTGCACTGCCAGAGTCCGTAATCTCCCTGCGTATAGAACAGACGGTGCTTGTCAAAGCCTGCCTTCTGGAACTGGTGATCGACATTCGTGGTGATCACAAAATAATCCTTGTCTCTGACAAGCGAAAACAAGCGCTTGTATGTGCCGTTGTCCACGTCCATATAGCGGTTGATGTAGATGTAGCGCGACCAGTATGCCCACATTTCCTCGGGTGTCGGGAACGGATAAAAGCCGCCGGAATACATATCCCGGAAGCCGTATTTCTCCGCAAAATCTGCGAAATATTCCTGCATCCGCGCGCCGGAATACGTAAAGCCTGCGGCGGTCGAAAGTCCTGCACCTGCGCCGATCACGATTGCATCGGCTGTTTCGATCTCATGTTTCAGACGCGCAAGCTCGTCCGAGTAATCTCTTGTATATTTCATGGTCGTCCTCCCTGAACACGTTGAAAATGACCTGTATCTCATGCGTCCTGCGGTATTCCCTGACCGTGCGGACCGCGATCTCCGCGGCTTCTCTCTGCGGAAATCCGAATACGCCCGTTGAAATGCAGCAGAACGCAATGCTCCGGATTCCGTTCTGCACGGCGAGATCAAGGCAGCTTTTGTAGGAGCTTTCAAGCAGGCGGCAATGCTCCGCAGTGAGCCGCCCCTGCACGATCGGTCCGACGGTATGGATCACATAGTCACAGGGCAGATTGTAGGCAGGCGTGATCTTCGCGCTGCCGGTCGGCTCCTCATGCCCCTGTGCCGCCATGATCTGACCGCATTTGTAACGCAGCCGCACGCCGGCATAGGTGTGTATGCAGTTGTCAATACAGTTGTGACACGGCGACCAGCAGCCTGTCATTCCCGAATTTGCGGCATTGACAATCGCGCCGCATTTCAGCGTGGTGATATCGCCGCGCCAGAGGTAAATGCCGTCCTCAACGGGCGTCAGATCCGCGATATTCGTGATGCCCCTGCGCTCCGACAAAGCCGTGAGGTATTCGTCCTCCGCTTGCAAAAAATGCGCATCTGCTTCCATAACCGGACGGGTATTCACAAGGCTTCTGTAAAGCCTGAACTGCTCCGCTTCCGTTTTGGGAATCTCAGCGCCGCGGATATTCTTCCGCTCAGAGAGCAGATAATCAATCAGATATTCCAGCTTTGTTCCCATGTTTCTACCTCCTGATAACCGCTCCTGCCGGACAGATCGCCGCACAGTTTCCGCAGTGCAGACAGTTTGCCTGCCGGATCTCCGCCCTGCCGTTCAGATCAATGCAGCTCTGCGGACAGTCGCTCAGACAGGCACCGCAGCCGATGCATGCATCCGTAATGAAATAGCCCTCCGCTCTGCATGCGGCGCCGCCGAATGTGAAGCTGTCGCGTTCGATCGGCTTTTTTGAAAGATCGAACCATTCGCCGCTGCCCTCGTAAATCTGAAACACCGTGAGGGCTTTCCGGCTTTCTGCGGCAGGATAAATCTCAAGCATATAGGGATTCTTCTCAAACAGCAGCGGAAGCATATCCGCGCCGGTCTCCCGTACCCTGCCGCGCACGGATACTGCGGTGCAGTGCATAGTATCTGTCCCCTTCATGCCGGAAAGCGCCAGATATCCGCGTTCTTTCAGTCTCTGATAGAAGTTCTTTCCCTTTGCGGTGAGAAAGTACAGTCCGTTCTCGTCTGCATACATCATGTCAATCACGCAGGTCACGGGCAGACCTTCGCTGTCAACCGTCGCCGCTACTGTGGAGTGAATCTGCTCCGCGATGAATTTCAGATATTCGTTCGCTGTCATCATATCCCCCTTATGGAAAGCGTGTGCCGACATACCGTCCGCACACGCCTGTTTTATTCCGCATCAATGATCCGCCGTGTATCCGCGACAACTTCCGCAAGTGTCGTTCCTTTCAGCTCGTTTTCCAGCGCAGACTGTGCCGCTGCAAGCCGTCCGTCCATTGCCTTGTGGATATTCCGCCCCACGGGACATTCAACATTCGGATTTTCGTGGAAGTGGAACAGTCCTTCATCATCTACGCAGTCCACAGCCTTGTAAATATCATACAGCGTGATTTCGTCAAGCGGTTTCGCAAGATGTGCGCCGCCGCTGCCCTGACGGGTTTCGACAATGCCTGCATTGCGGAGCTGTCCGAGGACATTCCGGATAATGACCGCATTGATGCCCGTACTGCCGGACAGAACATCGCTGGTCACTCTCATCTGACCGTCAAAAATGTCGATGCAGGTGAGAATATGCACTGCCACGGTGAATTTACTTGTGATCTGCATAGAAAATCATCTCTTTCTTACTCTCTTACCACGCTGATACGCTGCCCGATGTGATCGCCTTTTTCGATCTCGTCAACCATAGCAACAGCGTAATCCGCATAGCTGATAATGCTCTCGCCCTTAGAGTTGAGCGTCAGCTCCTCGCCTGCGAGAATGTACTTGCCCGAGCGTTCGCCGTCAGCCTGAAAATCTCCTGCGGGGCTGATATATGTCCACTTGACGTCATTTCTCTGACGGAGTTCGCCCAGAGCTTTTGCCATCGCAGAAGCCAGCGGCTTGAACACTTCGGGGAAATCAGCGCCGTCAGAAACACAAACGGTATGCTCTTTGTTCACATACAGGCTGCCTGCACCGCCCACAACGAGAAGCCTTGTATCTGTTCCCGAAAGGACATCGCACAGGTGAGCAAGAGAAGTGGAGTGCTGCGGAAGTGTCTCAGGTGTCCATGCACCGAAAGCGTCTACAACCGCGTCAAAGCCTGCAAGGTCTGCTGCGGTCAGATCGAACAGATCTTTTACGATCACGTTCTGAGCAGCGGACTTGTTCTCTCCCTTGACAACTGCTGTAACGTCAAATCCTCTGTTTACTGCCTCTTTCACGATAAGCTGACCTGCCTTGCCGTTTGCACAAACTACTGCGATTTTCATAATCTTTACCTCCTGATTATATCATGATTCCATTGTTTTGTAAAGTTGTAACATTCGTTGTTTCAACTTCTGATTGCATCATATCGCAATTTCGGCATCTTGTCAATATTATCATTACAACTTTGGAGATATGCACAAAATCAGGATTGGTATTTTATCAGATCTCACAATTTTATTTGCAGGCGCACAGCCGCAGCGTCAGAAGCAGCTTTTATCGCAGGTGCCCAAGCCTGCGAGCTCTTGAACGCCGGGGAATTTCGCACATTGCGATGTGCGACCAAAGGGCGCTGCCCTTTGGAAACCTGCGAGCTTTTGAAAAAGCTCGACCAAAACTTTTATTTTGACATCGCCGGATGCGAAATGATGAATTTCTGATTCGCTGCGCTTCTTTTTTAAGTTCCTGTTGAATTTTCCGGTCAGATGTGTTATAATGAAATTATAAAAACCGTTTTTCGGAAAAAGAAAGGAGCATTTCCATGAAAGCAATCGTGATCTACTATTCCCAGTCCTGCGGCAATACGCGCAAGATCGCCGAAATGATCGGTCTGACAACCGGCGCCGATCTCTGCGAGATCCAGACCGCCGAGGATTACGGCAGCGACTATGATGCCGTCATGTCCAAAGCGCGCGATGAGATCAACAGCGGATTCATCCCCGAGATCAAGCCGCTCACTGCCGATCTCTCACAGTACGATACCGTGATCATCGGTACCCCGACATGGTGGTATACGATGGCACCGGCAGTCCGTGCTTTCCTGCGGCAGTATGATCTGACCGGCAAGCGCGTCTATGCATTCCAGACGCACGGCGGTCAGCCCGGGCGTGCGCTCAAGGATATCCGGATGCTCTCCAAGGGCGAGAATATCGGCGATTTTTCGGTCGAATTTGATTCCATGGGCGGCTCCAAGATGAAGACCACACTCGATGATCTGCGCGCATGGATCGCTGCAATCCAGTAAGCCTCTGATGAAAAAGAAACAGGCTGTGATCTGCGCCTTGCTCTCCGCCGCGGCATATCTGCTCTGCGGATGCGCCGAATCCGCCGTACCGGAGGAATCGGCTGCGCTCTTTTCCGGCAGGGACCGGAATGAGCTCTATCAGGCGATCTTCGGCGCACTCACAAAATTTCAGGATCATGCCGAGGTGTACGGCGATCCCGATTCCGCGATGCTGACGGAGGTCTGTCAGCAGATTCAGCAGGATCATCCGGAGATGTACTGGTTCGGCGGCTGGTACAGTACGGCTTCCAGCAGCACGCATCCGGATTCGACGTACATCGCATTTGATATTCCGAACGACGCTACCGCACAGCAGTTCAGTGATATGCAAAAAGAACTGCTTGATGCTTCGGATGCGATCCGTGCTGAGATTCCTGCTGACGCGAATGACTATGAAAAAGCGCTGTTCGTCCACGATTATCTGATCGAACATACCAATTATGCCGATGAAGGACCGGAAGCCGGAAATGCCTACGGCTGTATCGTCAATCACGCTGCCTATTGCGAGGGCTATTCCCGCGCCTTTCTGCTGCTGATGAATCAGCTCGGGATTCCCGCCGGTCTGACAAGCGGCACCGGCGAAAACGGCGGCAATCATATGTGGAATTATCTCAAGCTCGGTGAAAATTATTACTGGACGGATGTCACATGGGATGATACGCTGATCGACGGCTCCGATACGGAACAGCTCAATCACTATTACTGCTTCCTGAACGATGATCTCATGCTGCGCTCGCATACAATCGGCAAGAATCAACTCTTTATCCCGACATGCAGCAGCATGGAGATGAATTATTTTGTGCAGAACGGCTGGTATCTCGAATCCTATGACTGCGATGCCGCCTGTGCAATCATCAAAGAGCAGCTCAAAAATGACAAGAATCCCATTGAGCTGATGCTGGATTCCAAGGAATCCTATGATGCCGCGACGCGTGATCTGTTTGACGACAACCGCTTCTGGCTCATGCCGGAGCTGCCGTTTGATCTGGATTACTGCACATTGTCCTGCTGTGCAGTGCCGTCAGTTCTGCGCATTGATCTGTATCACAAGGATGATCCGGATGCAGGAGAGGGCGAAGCGATTGAAATGCCCGAAGCAGAATCGCTGCCCGATGATGAAACCGCATAGCAAAAAACCGCTGTATGCAGCATTCAGCCACATACAGCGGTTCTTTTTATGTATGCTCGGGAATCAGCCCTTTGCCCAGCCATAGGCAATGCCGTCCGCATAGCCGCCGACGGTTTTCGTATCGACGAGCTGATCGCAGACCTGATTCAAATAGACATAGTAGGCTTCCGGTGCAAGATGCACGCCGTCGCCGCCGTTATAATTCGGATTCAGCGAGCCGTCCCATGTTTTCAGATTCGTCGCAACATCGACAAATCCCGTCGAAGTGCCGTAGAGATGCTCACGGAGCGTCTGGTTCAGCGTTTCGATTTTCTGGTTCGTGCTGAATGTGGCATCCGCCGTGATCGGCGTCACCGAAGCGACAAAGAATACCGAATCCGGCATGACGCTCCGGATCGTTTTCAGCAGGAAATCATAGTTCTGGCAGTAGACATCCGGCGTTGTCATATTGACATCGTTCATGCCCATGGAAAAAACGATGTAGCGCGGCTTCAGAACGGTCAGCGCATAGGCGACGCCGAACTCATTTCCGCGGACATCGAATGTATATTCAAAAATATTCCGTGCGCCGACACAGCCCTTTGCGACCACATTATCCTCCGGCAGAATGCCGTATACGCGCAGGCCGCTGCATATACTGTCCCCGACGAACACCGTGTCATGCAGAAAGGCATAATCCTCCGCAGTCAGACCGTGCGCATCCGGCGCGGTATCGACCACGGCAGTTGTCGTCAAGAATACCGGCAGCTCCCCGATCGTCACCGGAGAGGTTGCCTCCGTTGTGACAGTCGTTGTCGCTTCGGTCGTCGTGGTTGTGGTAACGGTCGTTGTGGCGGAAGTTGAGGTGGTTACAGTCGCAGTTGTCCCGGCGGTTGTTGTGGTTTGTTCCTCTGAGAGCAGCGTGACCTCCTCCAGACGATCCTCCGTTGCAGAGGAATCCGAGAGCCCGCAGCCGTTCAGACAGATCGCAGCAGTAAGCACGGCACCCAGACAGGGTACACATCTGTGCAGATGCAGCATAAAAACAGTCACCGCTTTCTTTCATCTATCTATATACAGCTATTTTACCACGAATACGCGAAAATGTCAACCTTTCCGGATGATTTTTAAGATTTCATAAGAAGCGGAAAGAACGTGAAAAGTCAGGCGCGACGCGCTGCGGTATACGCCAGCCGCATATTTTCAAAATGGCGGATATGCACGAAGAGAGCCTGCCCGATTGAACTGATACACGAACTGTCAGGCGCTCAAAGCCGGAGAAAGGCGAAACCTATCGGCTGCCGCACTGCCGACTGCTCAGCAGATACGCGGCAGAAGCTCACCCTTTGGCTGCGGCAGAATGGTCTGCGTACCGATCTCGGTCTCCATAATGACCTTGCCTGCATCCTCTGCGGTCACTGTGCCGATGATTGCGGCATTCTGCGAATATCTGCCCTCGCGCAGCTTTGCGACGATTGCCTCCGCATGCGCCTGCGGTGCGAATATGACCAGTCTGCCCTCACAGGCAAGATACAGCGGCTCGAGTCCGAGCATGCCGCAGACGCCCCTGACACGCGGATCAACCGGTACGCTCGCTGCATCCAGTCGGATGCCGACACCGCTCTGTCCGGCGATCTCATAAAGCACTGTGCCGACGCCGCCGCGCGTTGCGTCACGGATCACATGGATCTCATCGGTAACATCATAAAGCGACTGCACCGTACCCCAGAGCGGCGCACAGTCGCTGTCCACGTCAGATTCAATGCCGAAATCATTGCGCGCAATCAGAATGGTACATCCGTGCCGTCCGACATCGCCCGTCACGATCACTGCGTCACCGGGCTTTGCAAGCGTGCCGGATGTATGCGCCTGCGGCATGATCTCACCGATACCGGTCGTCGTGATGAAGACGCCGTCGCACTGCCCTTTTCCGGCGACCTTTGTATCACCTGCAACAATGCGCACACCGACCTCCGCGGCGGTTTTCTCCATTGCGGATGCGATCTCCTCGAGTGCATCCATCGGGAAGCCCTCCTCAATGACAAACGCGCAGGTCAGATAGAGCGGCTTTGCGCCCATGCACGAAAGATCATTGACTGTGCCGCAGATCGACAGCTTGCCGATATTGCCGCCGCTGAACTTCCACGGCGAGACGATGAAGCCGTCCGTCGAGGTTGCGATTTTTCCGCTGATCTGCGGCAGAACGGCAGCATCATCACCCGTGAACATCGGGTTTGCGAAATGTGCCTTGAATACGCTGTCAATCAGCTCATTTGTCTGTGTACCGCCTGCACCGTGCGCAAGCGTAACTGTACGGTCACTCATTTTCATACTCCTTTACGAAAAAAACATTCTCAGTCCGACGAGCAGCGCGCCGCCTGCCATGAGCGCGAAGGTGGCGCGGTCAACTGCACGTTTTGCTTCTGCTGTCTGCTCCGCGCGGTAGCGTTTGTCCGCACGGATCATCAGCACGAAAAATACGATCACATAGATCAGTAATAAAAAAGATAACACTTTTCTCATTTCTGTCTCTCCTCCTGCCGGAATAATAGTGTCTCTAATGGATTATGGGGCGCTGTCCTAAGAACCTGCGGGTTTTTGTAAAGGCTCGAACAAAACTTTTATTTTGGCTTTCGTGATCAGTCAATCACTTCAAACATGCCCATGAAGCCGCGCAGCTTCGTACCGATATCGGTTTCGGGCGGCAGCAGCGCAAGCGCAACCTGAAACGGCTCTGCGTCCGCGGTATCCGTCTGCTGCAAATAGGCATAATCGCCGCCGATCTCCGTGACAATATAATCATGCGGTTCCATCTTTTCACCTCACTGTATTCTGCGGTCATGAACGGTATTCCGTGACATCCCCGGGCGATTTCCGCGGACGGGCTGCCGGTGCTTCATCGGGATATCCCAGCGAAACCGCACAGACAAGCTGCGCATCCGTTCTGAGATATGCCGTCAGCTCCGGATAGGCAAAGCAGGTGTTCGCAATCCAGAGCGAGCCGAGCCCGAGCGCTGCCGCTTTCAGCAGCATATTTTCAACCGCCGCGCCGATCGAAAGCGTATCCGCAATCTCTGCAAAGCGTGCAGTCGGATTCTGTGCATCAAAGGGCGATCCGGCATCCGGATTCAGCACAAGAATCAGCACCGGCGCTTTGTGCATAATCTGCATGGTGTGGAACGCATCCGCGAGGCCGCCGCGCACCTCCGGCAGCAGTGCCTCGCCCTCCAGCTCACGCCGCAGACCTTTCTCCATTTCACGGAGCAGTTCCGTTTTTGCCTGCTCCGTAAATACAACGAATCTCCACGGCTGCCGGTTCTTTGCAGAGGGTGCGGCGATCCCTGCGCGGATGATCTCGTCGATCAGCGCTTTTTCCGGCATCTGCGGCAGATATTTCCGGATGCTTCTGCGGTCATAAATCGAATCCATATGGTTTCCTTTCCGTTCAACGGGCAAACGGTTTATTGAATGAGCCGATCTCAATCAGATTGCCCTCGGGATCTGCGATATAGCAGGTGCGCTGTCCCCACGGCTCGGTCGTCGGCGGAAGAACCGGCTCCGCGCCCATTCCGACAACACGCGCAAATTCGGCATCGACCTCATCAAATGTATCGACATACAGCGCAATCTCAAAATGCCCGTTCAGCCCTTTGATGTACTGATATTTCCGGTTTGTCATCTGCTCAAAATCCTTGCGTCCGTAGAGCAGAAACAGCGTTCCGTCCTTCACGAGAAAGACATTGGAAGTATCCTCATCCTCTTTGATTTCAAAGCCGAGGACATCCCTGTAAAAGCGGATCATCCTGCCCATATCCTCAACGAACAGTCCAAAGCCGTCCAGTCTCATAGTTTCCTCCTGTTCAGCTATACTGATAATACGCGGCGCAGGCGCCCTCATCGGAGACCATACATGCGCCGACCGGATGCAGCGGCGTACAACCCTTGCCGAACACCTTGCAGTCGCAGGGACGGATCTTGCCCTGAAGCACATCACCGCAGCGGCACGCCGGATTCGGTTTTCCCGTAATCAGCGGCATATCAAATTTGATGCGCGCATCATAATCCGCGTATTCCGCACGCAGCTTCATACCGGAGCCGGGGATCATCCCGAGACCGCGCCATTCGCTGTCGCAGGGCTCCATGACCTCCTGCATCATGCGGATTGCCGCCGGATTGCCCTCGTCTTTGACAACACGCGGGTAGCAGTTGCGGAAGAACGGCTTGCCCTCCTCAAGCAGCTTGATCGTCACCGCAAGCGCAGTCAGCAGCTCGCTCGCGGTAAAGCCTGCAACCACGCCGGAAACGCCCTGTTCCTCGCAGAGCCGGATGCAGGTCGCATTGCCGGTGATCGCATTGACATGTCCCGGGTAGAGAAACGCATCCGCCGAGCCGACAAGTGCCTGATACGCATTCGGCATCGTTTTGTTCGCAGTCAGCAGCGAGAAATTGCTGAGTCCTGCCTCCTTCGCCTGCTTTGCCGCAAGACATGCAGAGGGTGTCGTCGTCTCAAATCCGACAGCAAGAAATACCACCTGCCGCTCCGGATGCTCCTTTGCAAGCTGCACGGCATCAAGCGGCGAATACACCGGACGGATCTCCGCGCCCTTTGCGCGCGCACCGGCAAGGCTCATCTCTGTGCCGGGGACGCGGATCAGATCACCGAATGTGCAGATGATACATCCCTTTTCAAGCGCAAGCCAGATTGCCTCGTCGATGAAGCCGACCGCCGTCACGCAGACCGGACATCCCGGTCCGGAGATCAGGTCGATCTGCGGCGGAAGCAGTCTGCGCAACCCGAGCCGGAAAATCTCATGCGTATGCGTGCCGCAGACTTCCATGATCCGGAGCGGTCTGCCGCTGTATCCGGTGATAATATCTCTTGCGCGCTTTGCACTCTCGTTCACAGCAGATCCTCCATGACCTCGTCCGCCTCGGCTTCATCGTCCTCGGTGATTTTTGCGATTGCAACGCCTGCATGCACCATAACAAAATCGCCCGGCTCGAGATCATCCAGCACACCTGCGCTGATTTCTCTCTGCGCACCGCTCGCGTCGATCAGCGCGGTACCCTCTTCAACTCTGACAACTCTTGCAGATAATCCGACACACATAATTTATACCTCCATCAAAATTTCCGATTGAAAATATTGTTCCTGAAAGCGGATCAGCTCCGCGATTTCCTGCTTTGTAAAGTGCTGACCTTCCGGACAGACCACCCATTTTTCCTCGATATCATCCGCGCGGCGGACGATCGCAATGATCCTGCCGGTAAACTGCTTCACCGGCTGCGAAACACCGAGAATATACGCATCCTGCTCCTCGCCGTCCGGCGCCATAATACCCTCTATATAACCGTAGTTCATCGGGTAAATCATCTCCGGATAATCCGGATGCGCGCTCCCGAGCGGACGGTCAACCGTCACTGTGACAATATCACCGATCATGCTTCTGCCCCTTTCTCATAATACGCGCCGTACATCGCCTGCCCGATGCAGATGCCGCCGTCATTCGGGGGAATCAGACTGTGCAGCAGGACGGTGAAACCGGCAGCGGATAATTTGTCGCGGCACATGCGTGTCAGCAGTCTGTTCTGGAATACGCCGCCGCTGAGCGCACATGTGGATATCTTCGTATCTTCGCGGATTTTCTCACATGCCTGATACAGCATATCCGCGAGTGCCGCATGGAACTGATACGCAAGATACATCCGGTTTTCGGGTATGCGGTCATTGAGATACCGCTTTGCAATTTCCAAAGCGAGTGCGGTTGTCTGCATCGTGATCCTGCCGTTTTCGCAGATGATCTCCGCAGGCAGTTCGCAGGCAGGATCACCGTGTTCCGCCGCATACTGCTCCGCTTCATACATCAGCGCCGTGGATGCCTCGCCCTCGAATGTCACTGCGCGGCGAATGCCTAAAATCGCAGAAACAGCGTCGAAAATGCGTCCGCAGCTTGTAGACGGAACGCTGTTGATGCCCATGCGCGCCATATTGCCGAGCACCCTGAATTCCTGCGCCTGACAGATGCCGAGTGCCTCGCAGATTTCCTGTGCAGACTCGGGAGCCGCATCGCGCAGCAGCGCCGCCGCAATGCGCCATCCCTCTTTCGCGGAAAGGTCGCCGCCGGTCTGCATAAACAGCTGCACCGAGCCGAGCCGCTCAAATCCGGACGGATCACAAAGCAGCAATTCGCCGCCCCAGATCGTGCCGTCCGTACCGTAGCCGGTGCCGTCCAAACTCAGTCCGATCACCCTGCCGGTGACGTCATTCTCCGCCATACATGCGAGAATATGCGCGTAGTGATGCTGCACCTGAATCAGCGGAATTCCACGCTCCTGCGCGATTTCCTGTGCAACCGTCACCGTGTTGTACATCGGGTGCATATCGCAGACGATCAGCTCCGGCTCCGCCTCAAGAAGACCGCACATCCGGTCAACCGATTCGCGCAGTGCCTGCACCGTCCGGATATCCGCCATATCCCCGACAAACGGCGAAGCATAGAGCAGGCCGCCCTTCGCTATACAGAACGTATTTTTCAGCTCGCCGCCGATCGCAAGCACCTGTCTGTGCTGCTTTTTCGGGATCATTACCGGCAGCGGTGCAAAGCCGCGGGACCGCCGGATCATATAAGGCTTGCCGCCGAGCCAGTCGCAGACCGAATCGTCAGCGCGCAGGCGGATTTTGCGGTTATGCGAGAGAATCAGATCACAGAAATCCCCGATCTCTCTGACCGCATCTGCATCGTTCCGGCAGATCGGCGCACCGTGTGCATTTCCGCTCGTCATAACAAGGCAGTCGGTCATTTCTATACTGTCCGGATAATCGAAGAGCAGCATTTGCACCGGCGCGTAGGGCAGCATCACGCCGACCGTCCGGTTATCGGGGGCAATATCGTCACAAATCGACATCTTCGGGCGCTTTTCCAGCAGCAGAATCGGCTTCTGCCACCCTGTCAGCATTTCGCGCTGACCGTCTAGCAGGATGCATTCACGCTCCGCTGTTTCAAGATCCTTCATCATAACGGCAAAGGGCTTCATCGGACGATGCTTGCGATCCCGGAGCCGCCGCACCGCATCCGGATTCTTCGCATCGCAGCAGAGATGAAAGCCGCCGATGCCTTTGATCGCTGCAATTTTGCCGTCCGTAATCGCTCTGCGGACAGCCGTAATCGCATCGCTGCCGCGCAATTTTGTCCCAATTACATAGACCTCGGGACCGCAGTCATGACAGCAGTTCGGCTGTGCATCATAGCGGCGTGTTTCGGGATCATGATACTCCGCATCACAAGCCGCGCACATCGGAAATTCGTGCATGCTCGTCCGTTCACGGTCATAGGGCATCGTGTCAAGAATTGTCAGCCGTGGGCCGCACTGCGTACAGTTGATAAACGGGTGCAGATAGCGCCGGTTCTGCGGATCAAACAGCTCCGCGCGGCAGTGGTCGCAGGTCGCAATGTCCGGTGATACGAAGATATCTCCTGTCTCCTTCTCGCTCTCAATGATCGTAAATGCGTCGAATTCATGATTGTATCCGGAAGCATCGAGCGGCTCGCTGTCCATTGCCAGAATCATCGCGCGTGCCGGCGGATGATTCCGGATTTCCGCAGCGAATGCGTCCAGCGTGTCAGGCTCCCCCTGCGCAATGATCTCGACATAGGAGCCCTTGTTCGCAACCGTTCCGCGGATGCCGAACCGTGCCGCCGTCACCGCTGTAAACGGGCGGAATCCGACGCCCTGCACGATGCCGTAAATATGAAATTGTGTAGTCATGCAGCCGGTTCACCTCCGATTAAAATTCGTATTTTCTTGCGGTCATTCAAAGCCACTGAATAAACGCCGTTTTATCCGTCCGGTTATAGCCTGCCTGCTCGTAGAAATGGAGTGTCTGCTCATCCTTTGCGCCGGTCATCAGCATGAGCTTATAACAGTTTTCATGCTGGGCAAGCGTCTTTGCATATGCAAGGCATGCGCTCGCAAAGCCGCGCTTCCGGTACGCCGCATGCGTCACAACATTCTCGATCAGTGCATAGGGACGCTGCGCATGCGTCAGATTCGGAATCATTACGCAAACGCAAGATGATACAATTTCGCCGTCAATCTCCGCGGCAATGATATGATGCGCCGGATCTGTCAGGATACGCTTCCATACCGCCGCAACTTTATCACATTTCTCCGGAACAGGATTGTCGTGCAGATGCGTATAAAGCTGCATCAGTGCATCAAAATCATTCTCTGTGATCTCGCGGATCACCGGTTTTTGCTGTTCCATTGTATCCTCCTTTTACATGATCGTCCAGTTCGTCACAGCGCCGTAATCATCCGGAGCGGCATGTTCCGCTGTATGCGCTGCCCATGCAATCCGGAAGCGGATCTCCGGCTCTGTATCATCGAGCAGCCGGAAGCGGTAGCCCGACCAGTCCGGCAGCACAAAAAGCAAGTATCCGCGCATTTCTGACGTATCAAACGCATCCGGATATTTCCATCCGGTACGCTCGCCGTTCACGGTCACCGGCACCGCCTGACGGTTCTTTTCATCCTCATTGAGATCGCATGCGCCGAGACTGAGCGTCACATTTTCCGAAGTGACAAGACTTGCGATTGCACATTCATCGCTGTCGCCATATGCGTAATTGCAATCACCGTACAGACGCATGACATACTCACAGCCAATAGTCAGACTGCATGCTGCAATGCACACCGTATACTGATTCTGCGCGTCCAGCGGCATCCATTCTTCCGCAATATTATCATAGACGGATGCAGATTCCTCGTGGATCTCCTGACGGATCTGAAATGGTAGAATATTGCCCGAATCATCCGAAAACCGCAGAATGCCGCAGGGCGTCTCGAATTCCGTGACTGTTTTTGGTTCCGCCGCTTTCAAGATATCCTGAAAAGCACGCAGCTCCTCGGAATTCCCGTCCCAATCAGAGGCATTCAGCCGCTTGCAGACCTCGAGCAAATCTCCCGGAAAGAGGCTCGCCTGCTTCAGCGGATTCTTTTGCAGAATCGCAATCGCAAGCGGCAGCAGATACCGCAGCCCCACCTTCTGCCCGATCAGCAGCCGGATCTCTTCTGCGGACAAATCCTTGAGCGGCAGCCGCATTGCGCGCGAAGCCGTCCGGATCACATAGGTATCCGGTTCCGTTTTGACCGGCTCCCAGCCGTAGATTTCATTCAGTGATTTTTCGCGTATATCCATGATTTTCACCACTTTGCAGAGCCGCTGACGGCATAGTGCGGAAAGTCAATCCATTCGCCGCGGAAATGCGGAACTGCACGCCGCAGCATCGGATCCGCAATTACAACATCCATATTCTCCGCCGCCTCACGGAACGATTTCTCATCCCGGAATTGATACGCCTGACCGCTTTCATAGCGCGGATCATGCATGAACCATGTGCCGCACGCCGTTTCGCAATTTGTAATGATATTGCGCAGCGCGTTTGCCGCAAACTGCTGATGCACAATCAGGACACGCTTGCCGGAAAGTGCCCGTGCGCGTTCGGTCACATCCTCCGGCAGAACCGGAAATCCGACCGAATACGGTGTCCCGAATGCCTCGTGCAGATACTCCGCCGCTTTCAGTCCGGACGGCGAAATTACAAGCAGATGCGCACATTCCGATGCACGGCGAATCTCATCCAGACCGCTGTCCAGACCGAAACAGACAACCTGCTCATATTCCTGCGCCCGCACTGCATCAATGATGCTGTCCGCGCGCGTCAGACCGGTGTTCAGCGGCGTCGCGCCGATGACACCGCACTTGCCTTCCTTCACCGGATACCGCTCCGCCGCAAAGGTGCGGAACAGCCGCGAATAGCTGAGCATTTCCCCGAAATCATAGCCGCGCGTGCCGTCGGTCTCCACGGTAATGCAGGGAATTCCGGTTTTCTTCTCTGCCATGCGTCTGAGCGCCTGATAATCCGTCGCAATGACCGCCGGAACAGGCGTCCCGACGATCGCGGTAAAGGCTGCCGGAATCTGCTCCGTGATTTTTGCGAGCTTGCGGATCAGCAGCTCATCCCTGCCGAGGATCGCGTCCATGTCGCGCAGACCTGCACTGAACAGCGCGGAGGATTTTTCGTGCCAGCGCGGCTCATCAAATCCGCAGACATTGCCCGCGCAGCCGCCCGCATCGCAGATGACCGTGATGCCGCCCAGCTCATAGAACACGCCGCATGCGCCGGAATCATCGGGCGCTAGGGGCGAAAGATGTGTCAGAAGGCGGCTCATGGCTGCGCTCCTCCTCCGTATTCAAACAGCCGCTTATTGTCAAAAGTATAGCTGATACATGCATATTCTGCATTATAATCATGGATCTGCTCTTTCAGCCACGCCTGCAATTCCGGCATTTTTTTCGTATCAAAATCACGTTCTTCGATGTCGCATTCGAGCTGCGCCTTGCTGCCATATGCGTAGATCAGACATGTTCCATCGCGATATGCACGGTCGAACCGGATCGTTTTCATATGCACCGTTGCGCTGCGCCGTTCTGCAAAATATGCATCCAGATCCAGCGCATCGGTATATGTAAAATCGCCCGATTCCGCCGAGTAAAAATGCGATCTCACAACTGTCTCACCGCACATTCCGAGCGTATCGCGCAAAAATCCGCCGAGCAGCCGGACGGGAATGCCGTCAAGCGTGATTGTATAATATTCCTTCGGTCTCCGGTTTGCCATTTTAGTCTTCCTCCGCAAGTGCCGCACCGAGCTTTTCAAAGAGCAGCGTCACGCCGCGATAGCCAAAGGGCTGCTCCTCTTCCTGAAAGCCGATGCCGGGTAAATCTTTGTGATAATACATCGCGTCATTTCCGATCACCGCGTCAATCGCGGTTTCACGGTGATAAGTCAGCATCGTCGGAGACAGATTCGAGTAAATCCGCGTATCCGGCGAAACCTCTGCCAGCCGCTTGATAAACACAAAATTCCGCTCTCCGACCGTTCCGTAGATCTCCGGAACATGAAAGCCGTATTCCGTCAGTGCCAGCGCAAGCTCAAAGCTGTCCGCATTCAGGCATTCCCCGACGGCTATGCGCAGTGCCCCGTATTTTTCGCGGAACTGCGTGATTTTCTCCTGTGCATCATTGTAATATTCCGCATCATCGAGATTCGCCCCGATCGCCTGCCCGAGCAGACGGTACTGATTGCGGATCTTGTCGAGCCGGTAAAGCCTTGTCAGCTCAATAAACGGGATGCCGAGCCGCTCCTGCATATCCTGTGCGGCATGGCGTGTCTCCGCATTGAGCACGAGATTGAAATTCGCCTTTGAAAGTGCTGCATATTCGTCAAATGTCTGACATCGCCCGATCTCGCCGATCGTCCGGATGCCGGCAGACCGCAGCAGATCATAGAGCTCGCAGCCGTCCTCAAGTGCCGAGAAAAAGCCGAGCAGATTGCAGGCTGTGGAGACGCGCTTCTGCGGTTTGAGCAGCGAATAAACCGATTTGCGCACGAGTGCCATCGGCGGCAGACGCTTTTCTCTCGTCAGTGCGTACATGTACGCAGGGATCGTTGCGACACCGGTCAGATCCTCACAGCTCCGGCAGACGCGCTCCATATCCGTGCCGAGCAGCGCATCGACGCAGGTAATGCAGATCACGACCGCAGAGGGCGGCGTTTCGCATTCTTCGAGCAGTTCTGCGCATGCCTTCGGGATTTTTTTCAGATAGCGCCCCGTGACGATATCGGTATCATCGAGCATCAGATAGAAAAAGCGCTCGCTGTAGCCGAGTTCGTTGAGCAGCGCGGTATTTCGTCCGCAGCAGCCGGGCGCGACCAGCAGCATCACAGAGCCGGGGATCGCAAGTCCTGCGCGCTTGACGCCGAATCCCTTTGCACCGGGGGAATTATAATCGAGGGTTGCCGGTGAGCTGTAGATCATGTGCTTTGCGGAATTCAGCTCCTCCGGCAGATCGGCAAAGCCGCGTTCCGCAAGCGCTGCCGCCGTGATAAAATATGCGTTGTTCATGTTAATGATTTCCTTGCTCTTTCTGCGCATTGTTCAGTCTTGTTTGCAACAGTTCCTTCCATGCAGCACTGCCGCATTGCTCAATCAATTCCTGATACCGCGCAGGCTCCGCCGCGTAAACCGTTTCAACAGCGTGCAGCAGCGCCCAGTTCAGATCATTGCTTTCGTCGGAGATATCATCCGGATCGCCGTCCGAGAAAAGCGCCGTCAGCGCCGCTGCTTCCTCATAAGTCAGCGCATCCGCCGTTTGCAGCAGTGTATCATATTGTTCAAACAGTTCAGCGGATATTTCACCCGACGGGATCCTGCCGAGCTTCAAAAGTGCATTCACATTTTCATGCATAATACCTCTCCTCATTTCTGCTTCTGATACAGCAGATTGCTGACCTGCTCCGTAATCAGGATTTCACCGCCGGATCTCTGGATCTCATAGCTTTCGGCGACAGCATCCGGATACTGCCTCAGCAATGCGTCATAGGCGGCGCTGTACTTTCGCGGGAACCGGATTCTGCTTTCAAATCCGCCGATCCTCTGCATATGCCGTTCGCCGCAAAGCATGTCCCATTCCGCGCATGTATAAAATCGGATATGCCCGTCCGGCTTCATCTGCATGAACGCATCGACGAACCGTTCCGGATCATCTTCATTCGGCGCAGGATCGGAGAGAAAGAAGCAGCCCTCCGCTGTCAGTACCCTGCTGATTTCGGCAATGCTGCCGCGGATATCCGGAAAATGATGCAGCGCATAGCGCGATATAACCAGATCAAACGTACCGTCTGCAAAGGGGAACCGCGTGCCGTCATAGGTCACAAAGCGCAGATTGGAAAGCTGCTCCTGCGCTGCTTTTTCGCGGTTGACATCCAGCGCGGTTTCGACAATATCGAGTCCGGTGACGGTGATTTCCGGATGCATCTCCGCGATCGGGAAAGCCAGATAGCCGGTTCCAGTTCCGAGATCCAGAATATGCATGCCGCTCCGGAACGGCAGAAGCGCGAGAATCTGCTGCAAATGCTGTTCATCCTGCGTCTGCCGGTTATAGAAAGTGCCGGAAGCAAAGCTCTGTTCAAAGCCCCGCTTTGCCGCCCTGATCCGCTCGTTCATGCTGCGTTCCTTTCTGTGTTACCGCTTTTCGTCCTCCGCAATGAGCAGATCCGCCAGCGCAAAGAAACGCTTTGCGGTCTCGCATGCCGGATCGCCCTCAATAACAGTTTTGCCCATATCCTCATACTTTGTGATATCGTCGGAGCGCGGAATATCCGCTGCGATATCAAGCCCTGCGGATTCCGCAAATGCCCGTACCTTCGCTTCCTCATCGGTGACATTGCGCCGGTTCATGATGATGCCGCGGACCTTTGCATAGCTTCTGTCCTCAAAGTTTTTGACGGCATTGTTGATATTGTTCGCGGCATAGAGCGCCAT
The DNA here is from genome assembly GCA_021152595.1 of Clostridia bacterium. Lineage (GTDB taxonomy): Bacteria > Bacillota > Clostridia > Oscillospirales > Ruminococcaceae > Firm-04. The sequence continues at coordinate 6,795 of JAGKVC010000011.1, read as the reverse complement.
TTTTTCGCCCGAGGTGACGATCAGCACCTGCTCTGCATAGCCCTCTCTGATCGGTGCCGCAAATCCGCCGCAGACCACATCGCCGAGGACATCATAGAGCACCACATCCGGCTGACATCGTTCAAAAAGCCGCAGCTCATTGAGCAGGCTGAATGTCGTGATGATGCCGCGTCCTGCGCAGCCGAGTCCCGGTGTCGGACCGCCCGTCTCAATACAGAGAATATCGCCGAAACCGCGCTGCGAAATCTGCTCGAGCTGATCGGGTTCATCGTCGTGGTCGCGGAGATAATCCATGACCGGCGTGACCGGTACGCCGCCGAGCAGATTGATTGTCGAATCCGCCTTGGGATCGCAGCCGATCTGAATGACCTTTTTGCCGCGCATCGCAAACGCCGCTGCAAGATTCGCCGTGCAGGTCGATTTGCCGATGCCGCCCTTTCCGTATATCGCAAGTTTTATCATATTGTACCCTCTTTGTCCGTCTGATTTTGCAGCCAGAGATCAAACCGGTCTGCGGTGAGATCAGGCATCTGCTTCTCAAAGCATCTGCCGGAAAACGCATAATGCGGCAGCCCGATGTGCTTTGTCCTGTTCGGCAGAATGAAGCGGTAAAGCGGATCGGCTATGACCACATCCGGCTTCATTTCCGCAAGAAGCGCTTCAATCTCCTCCTCTGAGGATGCATCCGAATCACCGTCAGCGAGCAGCGATTCCGCATGCGGCAGCGGACAGATCAGCTTTGCATGATACCCCATGTATGCAAGCTGTGCCGTGAGCGAGCCGCCGGTGATATTCTCCCCGATCACCGCGACCGTTCTGCCGTTTCCGCCGCGGTATGTACACGGCGATTCCGGCTGACCGCTCTCCGCTGCATGCCGGAGCGCATCCGCGAGCATCTGTGAAAACGCTGTACCGGTCGGCACACCGCAGACATACGGGATCCCGAAGCAGTGATACAGATATTCCGCCGCAGCAAGTCCGCTGTAGGATACCACGAGACTGACCGCTGCTTTTCCTGCCTGCGCGAGGGTTTCGAGTGAATCCCCCATTGCAAAGCAGGAGATCACGGAAAAGCCGTTCTCTCTGAGCCATGTCCGGATGCCCGGAATCTCCTGCGGATTGCCGAAATCGAGCGGCAGCGCACCGAGGATATTGACACCGTTTGCGGTTTTCTCCGTCCGCGGCAGGACATATTCCTCTGCGATTGCAAGCAGTGCTTCGGAAGCGCCCTCGGAATAGGCGTGCATGCCGTTTGTATGCATCGGAAATGTCCGGATACCGCTGCGCTGCTCAATCTCCATTGCGACCGCATCAAAATCAACACCGATCATCATCGGCATAGGCGAGCCGCAGACCGCAATGAACCGCGGCTTCTGATCCGCAGCAGCGGCAGCAACATCCGCGATGAATTTCTCATCATTGCCGAGAATCGCATCCAGCTCGGTCAGTCCGGAAACATAGATCATGGACTGCACCGTTTCCCAGCGCGGCTCATCATGTGTCGCATAGGTCGAATTGACACCGGAAGCGTCATGGACGGCTATCATGCCGCCGAGTTCATAGAGTGCCGCGCATACGCCCGATGTATCAGCCGCATAGCACGGAATAATTTTCGCTGTTTGTTTCATATATCAAGCCTCATGTCAGATGCAGCATTCATGCCGCCGGAATCCCTCACCAGTTCACGGGCAGATACGCCGCAAGCACCGCAAGCAGCACCGCAGGCAGCATATTCGCCGCACGGATCTTTTTGCCCCACACAAGATTCAGCCCGACACAGAAAATCAGAATCGAGCCGATCAGCGAGAGGTACGCAGCCGCCGTCCCGGTCATGACCGGCGCAATCAGCTTCGCAAGCAGCGTGATGCCGCCCTCAAAGAGAAAGATCGGAATTGCCGAAAACGCACAGCCCTTTCCGAGCGAGGATGTCATAACCGCCACGATAATCAGATCCAGCACGGATTTGACCGCCAGCGTTGAATAATCGCCGGAGATTCCGTCCTGAATCGCGCCGACAATCGCCATTGCCCCGATACAGACCGTCAGCGACGCAGTGACAAACGCATTGACAAACTGCGGATCGCCGCTGTTGCCGGTCTTGTGCTTGAGCCATTCGCCGAAGTGTTCAAAGCCTCTTTCAATGCCGATCAGCTCCCCGATTACCGTGCCGAGCGCCAGACAAAGCACCACCAGCATGGATTTTCCGCTGACGAGTTCGCCGCCGTCGATTTGCAGCATCCCCTGCATCGCGCCGGAGACTGCAATAAACAGCACACTGACGCCGCAGGCTTTTGTCAGCGCGTCCTGCTGCTCCTTCCGGAACAGCTTTCCGATCAGCTGACCGGAGAGACCGCCTGCAATAATCGCCGCACTGTTGATGATCGTTCCAAGCCCGATCATGCTTCTGCCCCCTTATGCCAGTAAACAGGAATCGCAGCCGTAGCCCTTATGGCGCAGCAGCGGTTTCCGATCCTTTGAATTCTGATATGCATCCTGCATCAGCTCTGCGATTGCGCGGATGCCTGCGAAGCCGTAATAGCCGCCGTTGACCACAAAATTGACAAAGCGGTCGGTCGCAAAATAGTAAGCTGCCTTCTGTCCGACTGCCAGAACCGGCTCTTTCACCTGCTCATGCTGATGCAGCATATTGACATTGGTCGGCGACCAGAGCTGAAGCTCCGGCTGATGCTGCTGTAACCACGCAAACGCCTCGCCGTCCTCGCCTGCCGCATCCGCGATGATATGCTTTACACGGAAGCCGTATGTGCAGAGCAGCTTTGCAAGCTCAAACGGTCTTGTGACGGCGGTATAGTCGATCGCAACCGCCATATCCCCGATCACCTGCTTTGCCGCACGGAGTGCCGCATCGGCAGCCTGTTCGGCATCGGAAAGATCCGGCAGCGGAATTCCGAGCGTTTCGCAGAGCATCCGGTAATTTTCGCGCAGACCGTCAAAATCAAATCTCGCAGGCAGATAAATCTGCGGAATCCCGAGCTTTTCCTCGAGTGCATCGAGCGCCGCATGCGCCGTCGGGAGATAGGCGATATTCAGCCTGCTCTCCGCCATTTGCAGATAGTCGTCATAGGTCTTGCAGAGCGGCAGATCGCGCAGCGTCAGACCGGCACCGCGGAGTATCCGGATCAGTTCTGAATTTTCATCCGTCGCGCGGTCGCAGCCGATGATATTGACGGACTGCGGATTCTGCGGCAGCGGTTTCAGTCCCATGTAGAGCTGCCTGCTGCACTGCGCAACCGGCGTGATCGTCGTGCGCATGGTCGGTGTCATATAGCAATCGACAAAGGTGATATCGGGATAGCGTTCGCTGAGATCCGCAAGCACACCGTCAAAATCGCAGCCTGCGAACAGGTGCATGCAGCTCAGAAACAGCGGAATCATCGGCGGATGAAACCCGATTTTTTCAATGATCTCACTGACGCCCTCGACCAGACTTGTCTCCAGCGTACCGTTGAACATATCCTCTTCGGTCAGCGAGATCCAGCTCAGGCGGTCAAGCTGACCGGTCTCCGCCGCCGTGAGGATGACGCCGCGCAGACAGCCCTGCGCACAGGCATAGACCTGATGGGCTTCCGGCACGAGCATTCCCATGTGCACAATATTCCACATGCCGCGCACCGGCGGATTGTATTCCAGTCCCGAGGCAAAGGCGCCGTTCGGATCGGCGTCGGCAATGCGGCAGACAGGCGGTTTTTCAAGCTGCTGCATGATTACGCCTCACATTCCTTCAGCATCGCGTCCGCAAGCGTTCTGAGCTGCTCCGCCGCCTGACATCGCGGATATTGCAGGATAAACGGCACGCCCTCTGCGTCCGCCTGCTGAATCTCCTCCGCGCGTGCGATTGTACCGATGATCTTCGTATCAAAATCCGCGGCAAGCTCCTCCGTGAGCTTCTGCTCGTCGGGGACATTCCGGCAGTTGAGAATCAGACCGCCGAGTGAGGCATAGCCGCGTCCCTGAAAATTCTGCACCGCCATACAGATATTCGCCGCTGCATAGCGCGCCATTTTCTCGCCGGATGTGACCACAAACACCCTGTCGGCGTAGCCCTTTCGCATCGGCATGGAAAAGCCGCCGCAGACCACATCGCCCAGAACATCATAGATCACGATATCCGGCTGATATTTCTCGTAGGCGCCGAGCTTTTTGAGCGTCTCGAGTGCATTGATGATGCCTCTGCCTGCGCAGCCGACGCCGGGCACGGGGCCGCCTGCCTCCACGCAGATCACGCCGCTCTCACTGACCGTGACAATATCATCGAGCGTGATTTTGTTTCCCTTTTCGCGCTCGAGCTGCAAAACGGTCGGGATCCGGCTGCCGTGATGCAGCAGCGCGGTCGAATCCGCCTTCGGATCGCAGCCGATCTGCATAACGCGCAGACCTCTCGCGGCAAATTCCGCCGAGAGATTGCCCGAGATCGTTGATTTGCCGATGCCGCCCTTTCCGTAGACCGCAATTTTAATCATATCGTTCCCCTTTCCGCGAACGCATAAAAAAGCGCCGTATTTCTTCCGAAAAAGAACATACGGCGGCACTTCGTCTCAAAGCGTCCGGCTGTCGTACTTTTGCCGCAAGGCAGGAAAAGCTGCGTTTTGGCATCAGAAGAAAGCGTATCATGTGTGATTCAGTTTTCCGGCGTTTTTGCCGGTGCGTAGACGGTTTTGGCGCTGACACCGCGCAGTCTGCCGATGCCGCCTGCGAGACGGTTGATCGCATCCTGCGGCGCATCAATCGCAATGTTGATGATGCTGATGCCCTTTGCGCGGTACGGGATTCCCATGCGCCCGATAATATACTGATCGTATTCGTGCAGCAGCGCGTTGATGCTGACCGCCGAGCTGCAGTCCTCCACGATAATCGCAATGACTGCGACTCTCGATTCCATAGGTCAAAGTCCTTTCCGGATTCCGGTTTCCGTTTCGTCAAGCGGAATCCACATCCCTATTATACACGATCCGGAGCGAAAAGTCAACAGAAGCACTGAAATTCCGCCGACTTTCCCCAAAAAAGAAAATTGCGTGAAGAGGTTGAAATTCGCTCCGAAATGTGCTATACTTAAAGATGTATGAGATAATGTGAATGAGAACGGCGCTCTGCCGCGGAAAGGAGTGACTGCGTGTGTCTGATTTTATTTTGAATAAATGGAATGTGATCCTGAACATCCTGCATTCGATCAGTCCGATTGATTTTCTGGATATTTTCCTGCTGACGATTCTGGTCTATACGATCTTCAAGTTCATCCGCGAAACGCGCGCCGGTCAGCTCATGAAGGGCATCGCGTTCATCATAATTGTTTTCTTTGTCAGTGATTTTCTCAAGCTGAAAGCGATCCGCTGGATCTCGGTCAAGGCGCTCAATGCCGGTATGATCGCAATTATCGTATTGTTCCAGCCGGAGCTTCGGCGTGTACTTGAAAAATTCGGTTCGACCTCTGCGCGCCTCTCGCGTCTGACACTCGGCGAGGATGAGGATGTGATCGCGCAGTGGAACCGTGCCATCCCGATCATCTGCCAGTCCGTCGAGCAGCTTTCCAAGACGGCAACCGGTGCGCTGATCGTCATTGAGCGCGGCACCAAGCTCGGCGAGCAGATCCTCAACGGCACCGTGATGAAAGCACTGCCGAGTACGGAGCTGTTCGGCAATATCTTCTTCAACAAAACACCGCTGCACGACGGCGCTGTGATCATGCGTGACGGCATCATCTGGGCGGCGGCATGTTTCCTGCCGAAGCCGCAGAAGGAGGAGCTGATCGACAAGCACCTCGGCTCCCGTCACCGTGCGGCGATCGGCATGAGTGAAAATTCCGATGCGATCGTCATTGTCGTCTCGGAGGAGACCGGTCAGATCTCCGTCGCAGACGACGGCATCCTGACGCGCAATTATACCGCAAAATCGCTGGAGCGTCTGCTGCGCGCCGTCCTGATTCCGCAGGATAAGGACAACTGGCGCAACAAGACGATCAAGCTGCCGTTCCTGCGCCGCAAAAATGCCGGCAAGCAGCAGGATGAAACGCCGGAGGAGCTGCCGAAGCTGGAAGCCCCGACGCTGGAGCTTCCGCAGGAGGACATTCTCCGCGCAATCGAAACAGCAGAGCCGCGAAAGCCCGCAAAAAGCACGCCCCCTGCGAAAAAGAAAAAGGAGGGCTGAATATGCAGTTGAAAGATACAAAAGCCGCGGCCATGGAACTGCTCTCAGAGCTGCCGATCAAAAAGCCGCGCAAGCTCAAGCGCTCCGACATCACGCTGATTGTACTGTCATTTATCTGTGCGCTGTTCCTCTGGGCATATATCGCTTCCAATATCGCCTCTGAGGTCACGCCGCAGTTCCGGGATCTCCCGATCACAGTCGATACGACAAACACACAGGCGGAACGTCTCGGATTGATGCTGCTGCCGGAATCCGCGGAGGAGCTGCAAACGCTGACCGTAACCTGCACAGTCTACGGCAACCGTGCCGCAATCGGCGGTCTGACGCGATCCGATCTCGAAGCCTATGTGGATTTTGATTCCGATATCATGGATATGACCGGCGTGCAGACGCTGCCTGTCAAGATCCGCACAAAGAACGGCGCCGCATTCACCAAAGCGGATATCACGCCGAGCCGCGTCAGTGTCAATATGGATCACTACACGAGAAAAGAAGTTCCCGTCACCGACGCGGAACATCCGAATCTCAGCACAAATGAGGAAGCAATCATCCGCGAGGAGAATATCACCTATTCGCCTGCAAAGGTCGAGGTCAGCGGGCCTTCCAAACAGCTTGCCGCGCTCGATCACATCT
>JAGKVC010000145.1 GCA_021152595.1 Clostridia bacterium | reverse complement strand
ATGATATTTTATAAGTATAATTATATATTATATTATAACTTATGAAGCATGCTTGGTCAACTGTTATATATGCAGAATATGTGGATTATGTTCTGTCTGAATAGCATCGCTTATTCTGCTTTGTTCAGCAATGCCTGCTTCATCAGCGTCAGGTCGGCGGCAGTGAGCATGCCGTCCTGATTGTAATCTGCGGTTTCCCAGTTCTGCCTGATGAAACGGGTTTCCGGAACCGTCAGCAGCAGTTTTTCGAGCGCGGCAATATCTGCCAGATTGAATACGCCGTCATGGTTTGCATCGCCGCTGACCGGATTGCGATCATCATACGGAATCTGATTATATATGATGTATGTGCGGTCTGCATCGTCCATAGGTCCGGTAATTGTACCGAAATCAATTTCGGGCGGATACAGCGCTGTTTCCTCTTTATAAGTTCCGTCCGCATAAACCTTGGAGCGGAAGAACATCGCGCCGCCCGCAATGCTGATCTGATCGTTTCCTTTTTCATCCAGCCAGTATACACATTCGCCGGGATCGCCGTGCCAGATGTAATCCGGATACCCGTGGATTGCGTTGATTTTTGCAATCATTTCTTCCGGCGTCAGGTCAGTATGCAGGATCTCATCGACCTGCTCCGCTGTGATGCGCGGTGCATTTTCATCGAGGATGCCGAGCAGTTCCAGTGTTCTGCGCTGAAATTCTCCGTACCGTGAGTGATTTTGCAGTCGGTCGAGCTCCGCACGGGTTTCCGCAGGGAGTGTTTCATCTGGTTGCACCTGAATCTTTATTTCCTGTGAATATGTGCGCTTTCCGGTATCGGAGCTTTCATCCGGAACCGAAACATAAACTGAAATGCTTCCTTCGCCGCAGCGATAGGCAGTGACATCACCGGCAGGGGAGACGAGCGATTTCTGACCGTATGCATACAGCTTTACTGTTGCCCCGTCTGCATATTCCGGATCCACTGTTACGGTCAGCTTACAGGTTTCGCCCTCTGTCATTGTGATTTCCGAAGGCGTGACTGTGAAAACCGGCTTTGGCGCTTCACTTCCGGCAGCGGATGTGCGGAGTGCAAATGCGGATACAATCTGCATCGGCAGCATGATCCCGAGCAGAACAGAAATCAGTCTTTTCATTGGATACACTTCCTTTCATTGATCAAACAGCAAGCCGCATATTTTTTATGATATATCGAAATTGTTTTTTTGTTTAATTATAGCACGGCCGGAATGAAATGTCAATGGAATATATTGCTGAAACGGACGGCGAAATGCGCATGCGCGAAAATAGAAATGAGAAATTGCGGTATCGCCTGCGCGATGATTTTGAAAGGCAAAGCCAGTGCAGGCGTGTGAGCGATTCTCCCTGAAATTGCTGAGAATCCGTATGCAATGTAAAAACGGAGAGGGGATAATAAAAACAGCAAGGGTGTCCTTGCTGTTTGGGGATAGCTTTACAAATCTGCGGCAGAGGGCGATAATTCAATATACACCACCGATTGTAGCTATCTTAACTACTTTAACTTCGGAGACATTATTACCCAATGCAATTCTTATACCCATTCCTTCTTCTTCATCCCATGTACAATCATAAAAAAGAGTTATTGTTTGTTTTCCGGAATATGCTTCATCTAAAACCATGAGTCCACGTAATGATGCCATCTCATACATTTTATTCTTATCCTTGACTTCAGGAAATAGTTCGTCATCCGGTTCTACATCTCCCCACTCATCTCTGCATTCTTTATAGTATTCAAAGATAGGTTCTAATAAGAACTGCTTATATTTTGAGTAGTTGTCCAAAAAGAATTCCAGTGTTTTCTTCTCTACATCAGGTATTTCACCATTATCATCTGGCTCAAGCTGTGCAGTAATTTCTTTATTGGAATCTTCCTCCTCTATTACTACTTTTCCATGTAAATATACTCCGCTTTCAAATTTACTGTAATCTACTTTCATAATGAACCTCCCGTTTCCCGTTACGAATGTTAATCCCGATTTGTGGGCAGTCACACCGCCCTTTACTTACGCTCATTATACCAGACTGCCGCTGAAAAGTCAATTATTCGGCTGAATGCAGAAAGGAGAATCTTCGCAGATTCAAGCATCATATATCCACTTGAAAAATGGCAGATAATATGCTATAATAAAAGAACCATATTTTAGAGTAATTGGAGGTTTTACGTTATGAGTTCCAATGTCAGACCCGAATCCATGGAGCGCATCACCACAGAAGCGCTCGCAAATGCATTCATCGAAGAGCAGATCAAAGAACTGCGCGCCCAGATCGGCGATAAAAAAGTCCTGCTCGCGCTCTCCGGCGGTGTGGACAGCTCGGTCGTCGCAGCACTGCTGATCAAGGCGGTCGGACAGCAGCTTGTCTGCGTCCATGTCAACCACGGACTCCTGCGCAAGGGCGAGCCGGAACAGGTCGTCGAAGTTTTCCGCAACCAGATGCACGCAAACCTCGTTTATGTCGATGCGGTTGACCGCTTCCTCGATAAGCTCGCAGGCGTTGCAGAGCCCGAGCGCAAGCGCAAGATTATCGGCGCAGAGTTCATCCGCGTCTTTGAGGAGGAGGCACGCAAGCAGGACGGTATCGAGTTCCTCGCACAGGGCACGATCTATCCGGATATCCTCGAGAGCGACGGCGTCAAGGCACATCACAATGTCGGCGGTCTGCCCGAGGATATGCAGTTTGAGCTTGTAGAGCCTGTCAAGCTGCTCTTTAAGGATGAAGTCCGCGTTGTCGGCAAGGCGCTCGGTCTGCCGGACAGCATGGTCTTCCGTCAGCCGTTCCCGGGCCCCGGTCTCGGTGTCCGCTGCCTCGGTGCGATCACCCGTGACCGCCTCGAAGCTGTCCGCGAGAGCGATGCGATCCTTCGCGAGGAATTTGCAAAGAACGGTCTCGAGGGTAAGGTCTGGCAGTATTTCACCGCCGTTCCGGATTTCAAGTCCGTCGGTGTCAAGGAGGGCAAGCGTACCTTCGCGTATCCGGTGATCATCCGCGCCGTCAATACCAAGGATGCCATGACCGCGACCGTCGAGGATGTCCCCTTTGCATTGCTCCAGCATATCACCGCGCGCATTACCGCTGAGGTCGAGAACGTCAACCGCGTGCTCTATGATCTCACGCCGAAGCCCTGCGCTACGATTGAGTGGGAATAATAAAATCAGACAGCCTGAAAAACCGGAGAATGGTTTTTCAGGCTGTTTTTTAAGCATTTCTATGTGCGAAGGAGTAAATCAGCGGAACGAATACCACAAGTGTGAGCAATATAATGGTTACGATGATATAGAGTTCCATTTGCTCTGTGCCGACGGCTTTCAGGATCAGCGCAGCAGCGATTGTCAGCAATCCGGAGATCACGGTGATCTTTCCGGCAAACTGATGTGTCAGCTTCCAGCACTGCTCATTTTTCAGTGTCCACGGGACACGGTAGCCGAGCATCAAATTCGTCCGGACTGTCGGGAGATAATTGCCGATCAGGATGCACACTGCACCGAAAAGGAACGGGAGCATCCACCAGAACTGCTTGTCGAGCACTTCGCCGGGCTGCACATCGTTTCGCATGAGGAACAGGATAAACCACGAGACGGCAGCTCCGACAGCCGAGATCAGAAACGCTGCCAGCTTGATCACATGCATATTTTTGTCGCGGTTTTTGCTGCGCGAATAGAACAGAAAAGCCACTGCGAGAACGATCAGGATGAGCACGGGGAGCAGCAGCCCGTTCCAGCGGGAACCGAGCGCAGTGCAGTTGAGTTTTTCATCAAATTGTGTCGGGACCAGATCCGGCAGTGTCAGAACATACAGCACGGCTGCGATCAGATTGACAATCATCATCGAGAGCGATGTGATTGCTGTTTTTTTCATTGTGTCAAGTTTCATTGTCTTCTCCTTTCACGCCGAAAAATCCGGCGATGCCTTTCAGAAAATCCTGAAATACAGTGAGATTCAGGCTGTAGGTGATGGTTTGCTTTTCCTTTTCCGTGAGGACAAGCTCTGCCTCGCGGAGTATTTTCAAATGATGCGAGACCGTCGCGCCGGAGAGCGCAAACCGCTCTGCAATTTCGCCTGCGGTCATGTCGCGCTGCTGAAGCAGTGTGAGGATCTCACGCCGCGTCGGATCTGCCATTGCGCCCCAGATATCCTTCACGTTCGCACCTCCGTTTCCGCAGGTTTGCGATGATATTCAAATGTAATACGCATGCTGTCACACTCCTTTATATTTTGATGATTATCTAAATAGTTACCGGTAAAAAAGACGGTATTTCGATCTCCGTCTAAATACATTATAGCACAGTTCATCCGGTTTGTCAAGGGGTATTTTGAAATTTATCGAAATACTTTTGCGGCATACAAAATTTCACGGTGCAGCGTATTCATAAAGAAAAAATGCGTAACCGTCTCCGATTACGCATGCTTTTAGAATGGACCCGAAGGGGATCGAACCCTCGACCTCCGCGTTGCGAACGCGGCGCTCTCCCAGCTGAGCTACGAGCCCGTTTGAATGCCTAATTATTATATCACAGTTTACAGCAAAAGTCAAGCACTTTTTTGAAAAAGGCATGAAACAGCGCGCAAGACCTTTACAAATCCTGCATTTTGTGGTATGATAAGAACGAATTTCAAGTGACAGGGGGATGGATGATGCTGCGGTTTCATAAGATGAATCAAACGGATCTCAGCCGGAGCGACTGGGAACAGGAACCGCTTGCTGCGCTGCTGCCGGACGGCAAAGAATATCTCACGCGCAGACTTGCCGCAGGTGATACACTCTTTATTATGTATGACGGCGAAAAACCGGTCGGGCTGCTGGAAATGGATGCAGAGCCGGTCGGGGAAAAGCCGAAGTGTGCATATGTCGGGCTGGTCGTGCTGCTGCCGGAATACCGCCGGCACGGGCTCGGCAGAATGCTGATGTGCCTTGCAGCCGGAGAAGCCGTCGAGCGGCAGCTATGGTTTCTCGCCGGAACGGTTCCGGAGACGGAGGAGGCGGAAGGCTTTGCGAAGGCGATTCACATGCGGAAAACAGAATGGTTTTCGGATCTGCATGTGCTGGATCTTTCCGATGTAGAGGGGCTGCGTCATGGCTAAGCAGACCGCGAAGAAAAAGCGGCTGCTTCCGGATCTGCTCTCTGCGCTGATCCTCGGCGCTGCGACAGGCGTATTTGCCGTCTGTGCGCTGATCAGCGGAAACGGTGCGGAGGCGGCGGAGCATCCGGTCTGGCAGCCGCTTCTGCGTGCGCATGACCGGCTCTCGCTGATGCTCGGGAACGACCGGCTCGGCGATGTCTATGTCACGGAGGACAGACTGCTGCCGCATCTGGCGGAGCCTGCGCCGGAAGCCGTTGCAGCGGCTGCGGAGGCGGTCAATCTCTACGCGGCTTCGGCTGGCGCTTCGGTCTATGTGCTGGCGGTTCCGACCGCAGCCGGTGTCTACGGCGATATGCTGCCCGATTCGGCACCGCTGACGAATGAATATCAGATTTTGCGCGATTTTTCCAATGCATTGCAGGATCCGGTGCTATGGATTGAGGCATCGAGCTGGCTTTCCGGTGAGCGCGACCGCTACATCTATTACCGGACGGACGCGCACTGGACGGGCTACGGCGCATTTTGCGTCTACCGTTCCGCGATCCGCAAGCTCGGCTTCAGTGCCTATGGTTACGATCATTTCAATGTCACGCATTATGCCACGGATTATTACGGCGATCTCGCGCGGAGCAGCCACTATTACGATACACTGCCGGATACGGTCGATCTCTACGAAAGCAGCGACAGTACACAGCAGGAATCGGTCACGGCACTGCGGCAGGACGGCAATATTCCGCTTTCGGGTTATTTCCGGAAGGAGCTCTCAGAGGCGAAACGCTCGCCGGAGCTGGTCTTTGCAATCGAGACGGAGCCCGTTCTGCGGATTGATACGGATAATCAGAGCAGCAAGGATCTGCTCCTGCTGACGGATCGCTACGGCAGCAGTATGATCCCGTTTCTGATGCAGCATTACAAAACGATCACGGCGGTCAATCTTCCGGCATGCGGTGAGACCGACTGGCGAAAGCTGACTGCCGGCAGCTATGCACAGGTTCTGATTCTCTGCGGCACGGATTCCGTTGCGTCGCCGGAGGGCTTGCAGGCATGGCTGCAAACAGATACAACAGATGATATATCATAAGGGTATGGGAAAGGAAATCATTTTCGGGTATGAGCAACAATCAGAAGAATAATACCAAAACATCAAAAGAGGATCAGAAGGCGGCACAGCGCGCAAAGGAAGCAGAACGCCGCCTTGCTGCGGAAAAGGCACAGAAAAAGAAGCGTCTGCTTACATTCGCGGGAATCGGCGGTGCGGCTGCGGCGGTTGTAATCGCCGGTGTCTGCATCTGGATGAATACCGGAAGCCGTGCGCTGCATCACAAGGTCATTGCGGAATCGGAGCATTATGAGGTCACGGCGGCAATGTTCGCCTGCTACTTCCGGCAGTGTGCGGACAGCTACCTCAAATATGCCGAGCAGAATGAAAAGCTCACGGTCTACGATCCGTCGGTCTCGCTCAAGGAGCAGGAATACAGCAACGGCGTCACATGGTATGATCTGTTCATTGACAATACGATGAGCACGGTCAAGCGCAATCTGCAATTTGCGGAGGCTGCCTATGACGCAGGCTATGTCATGACCGAAGAGGATGAGGCAGATGTAAAGAAGATTGCCGATGAAGCCGATCTTTCGCGCTATCAGAAGGGCGTGCGCCGTTCGGATCTCGAGGAGGCAACGCGCCTGACAATCCTCGCGGACAGCTTTCAGCAGGAGACAAAGGATCAGATCGAAGTCACGGACGACGAGGTCAACAGCTATTATCAGGAGCATCAGGCGGATTACCTGACCGTCAGCGTGATGGCGTATTCGTTCCCGTGGAGCCCTGAGGGAATCGTCAACGGCGATTATGCCGAGCATGACAAGCAGGTTGCCTATGCACAGGAACTCGGCAAATGCAAAACACAGCAGGAATTCACCGATTATGTGTACCGCTATCTGACCGGCGACCTGGGCAAAACCCGTGAGGAGGCTGAGCAGATCGCAGCCGATGTGATCATGACCAAGACAATCACGGATTATCCCGAGGAGGTGCAGAACTGGGTGCGCGGCGGTGCCAAGCAGGGCGAGACCTTTGTCTGGCCGCGTGAGGATCAGTGCTATGCCGTGACCTATATGCTGCGCGATGAGCCTGCCGCGGATGATTCCAAAACGGTGGACTTCCGCGTGCTGTATCTGACCGCTGCGGATTATGACGGCATCGAGAATGCGGTCTCCTTTGCCGAGGAGCTGCGCGATGAGGTGCTTGCGGAGGAGGATCAGTCTGCTGCATTTTCCGAGCGCGCCTTTGAATACTCCGAGGATTCACAGACCTATTCGGACGGCGGCCTTGTTACGGGATATTCCGCCTCGCGCACGACCTACGGCGATGAGGTCGCTGCATGGGCATTTGACCGTGAGCGCAAGCACGGCGATATGACAATCGTCTCGCGTCCCGGTGCGGCGCTTCTGCTCTTCTTTGAAAATGTCAATGAGGGCTCCGGCTGGCAGAATCAGGTGCAGAATGACCTCTATCAGAACAAGCTCAAGGCATTCACCGATGCGTGCGCGGCTTTTGAGATCCGCGTACAGGAAAAGAATTACAAGTATATCACTGCATAAAAAACAGGGGGCATGCGAACCGGCACGCTCCCTGAAAAAAATAATACAGAACGGAGAAAAGTATATGAAGTTCGTCATTTCACATCTCGCAAAACGATTCGACCAAAAGGAAGTCCTGCGCGACATCGACTTCACCTTTGAGGAGGGCAAGATCTACGGTCTGCTCGGCAGAAACGGCGCCGGAAAAACCACGCTGTTCAACTGTCTCAACCGCGATCTCAAGCCGGAAAACGGCGGCTTCTTCTTTATGGACGAAAACGGCGCGCAGCGTGAGACCGAGACCTCTGATATCGGTTATGTGCTCTCGACACCGACGGTGCCGGAGTTTCTTACGGGCAGAGAGTTCCTCAAATTTTTCCTAGATATCAATGCGGAGAGCATTCCGCATCCCCAGCCGCTCGATGCCTATTTCGATTACATCAGCATTGCGCCGGAGGACCGCGACAAGCTGCTCCGCGACTATTCCCACGGCATGAAAAACAAGATGCAGATGATCGTCAATATCATCGCAGAGCCGAATCTGCTGCTGCTCGATGAGCCGCTGACCTCGCTCGATGTCGTTGTCGCAGAGGAGATGAAGCAGCTTCTCCGGAGTCAGAAGACAGGCAAGATTACCATTTTCTCGACGCATATCCTCGATCTCGCGCTGGATCTCTGCGATGAGATTGTGCTGCTGAACCACGGCATTCTGGAGCCGGTGGACAGCGCAAATCTGGACAGCCACGCATTCCGTGAAAAGATCATTGCGGCACTGCGGGAGGAAGATCATGCTTAAAACACTGAAACAATCCCTCATGATCCGCTGCACAGCCATGACCAATATGCTGATCCACGCAATCCGCTCGCTGCCGCTGCTGAACAAGGTGCTGCACAACGATCTCTATGCTGCGGACGGCTTCAAGGTTCTGGCGTTTGTGCTGGTGCTGCTCTGGGAGATCTTCATGACCTTCCTGCCGAAGCTCGCCTATATGGGACTGATGATCGTACTGCCGATGTTTTTGCTGGAGGATATGCTGGAAATCCCGCGCAGTCTGCTTTTTGCGCATATCCTGCTGCTGCTGACACTCGTCGGCGGCGTGCTGAGCAACAAGCTGATCAATCC
>JAGKVC010000144.1 GCA_021152595.1 Clostridia bacterium | reverse complement strand
GCACATATGCCTGCTTCGATGTCACGGCAACGGTGTAGTTGACGCAGGAGGACTGGTTGACCTCGCCGAGCGTAACCGTCTGACCTGCCGCAAAATCCTTCTTGTAAAGCTGATAGGTCACCTGCGGATCGCCGTCATCGGTGAGGGCATCAGCGGTCTTTGTCCAGCCGGAGAGCCATGCCGGAACATCGGTGATTCTGGTATCCAGCGCGACATATGCGGAGATATCCGCACCTGCCGTGAATGCCGCCTCATCGCCTGCATATTTCTTGGAATCGCATGCGGTCTGGATCCATTCCGCGCCGTCAAGCGTTTTCGGGATGCTCGTAAAATTGAATGCTCTGTCGCCGAATACGGTGCTGCCGGACTGCTTCGGAGCCGTCACAACAGACCAATTTCTCGCGTTTGTCTTGTCATTGACGGTCAGGGATTTGATGTACTTGCCGTCTGCGTAGGTAAGCGGCTGTACAGAGCGCTCATTGCCCGACCATGCCTTTGTCTGTGCGCCCCAGATCGTCTGATTGTTATTGCCGACCGCCGTAAAGACCATGACGCGCTTGCCGGTGCTTTCGTCGTATTCCGCGGCAAAGTAGCCCTGATAGGTCGTATTGTTGATTTTCAGCGTCGCCGCAGAGGATTCCGCCGCCTGCTGCCATGTGCCGCTGACTGCGCCGGAGATCGAACCGTCTGCATTCAGCGTGATATTCTGGTAATTGATAATTGTGCCGTTTGTTGCATTTCCGTGATTGATATACTCATAGGTGCCGACGATATCGCTTGTCTCATAGCCGGATTCCGACCACGGATTGACGCAGTATTCAAACGGAATAACGACCGGCCAGCCTGCCTCGTTGAACTTCATCGAGTGGACACGGACTTCGTGTCCCTCGCCGCCGTCATCGAATCTTGCATGATAGATCAGATACCATTCACCGTCATCATCGCGCAGGACGGAGTTGTGTCCGCATGCCATGTATGCGCGGTTGATCGTGCTGAATTTATAGTTGCCCATGACCTTGAGACCGACGCTGTCGAGGTTTGTATTTGCATCCAGCACCATGTTTCTGCCTGCCGGATCGACAAACGGCCCGAGCGGAGATTTTGACCGTCCGACGCGCATATTATAGCCGCCGTTCGAGGTCAGACCGCCGTAGGTCACCCAGAGATAGTAGTAGCCGGTGTCCTTATTATATTCGATAAACGGACCCTCGCCGGATTTGCCCCAGCCGCCGGAAATCTTCGTGCCGAAATAGCTGTCAACCATTCTGCCGTCGGCGGTTTTTCCGGATTTCGGATGGATGCATTTGCCCGTCTTTCTGTCAATTTCCAGTGTGAAGATACCGCCTGACCACGAGCCGTAGCACATATACATTCTGCCGTCGGTATCGGTGTAGATTGTCGGATCAATGGCATTCGGATACTGCTGATTGTTGAAATCGCCGTTGCCGCTGAACCACGCATTGTTATGCGAAACCTGACCGCTCTGCTCAAGCTCCGGAATATTGGTCGAGGTATATTTTCGGTTGACGCGCTTGGTATTGCTCGTCGCCCACGAATCGTTGTTCGTGAAGCCGGAATAGATCAGCGTATCGACAAAGGTATACGGTCCCGTGATCGTCTTGGATGCCGCAAACGCAATGACCGAGCGCTTGTAGGTCGAGGATGTGCAGAAGTACATCAGATACGCGCCCTTTGAGCCGTCCGAATTGACAAAATCCGCATCCCAGAATACATCCGGCGCCCAGACCGCAAAGCCGCCTGCGCAGTCCTCGAGATCCTCGCCTGCCCATGCAAATGCCTTGCTGAGATTCTGCGAGAGATTGCCGAAAATCACATTGTTCGTCCGCGCATAGCCGTTCGAGAACCGCTGCCAGTCGCGGAGATTGGTGGAGCGTCCGGCGTCAATATGCGAGCCGAACACATAATAAGTATTGCCGTCCTTCACGACAGAAGGATCGTGGACGGAAACGCGCGTGCCTGCTGCCGCAGAGGCCTCTCTGACCGGCAGATTGGCTGTCAGACCTGTCAGTGCGAGCGCACCAGCCAGAAGCACGGACAGCAATTTGTTTCTCTTCATGATTATTCCCCCTATGTTATCTTTTTACGCATACCGGCGCACAGAAATCCGAAGTTTTTGCCGCAGAAGGGGCAGCGGCAGCCGCACCGGATTTTCATGATTTGCCGATATTACATCTTATTTTTATTATAACGGGCTTCTCAGAAAAAAACAATCACATATCCGCTCATTTGAATGACATATCGTGCACGATTGATCATTTCCGCTTCACAGCTCCGAAGGACATGCTGAATCCGGAAGCGATCGCAAAAACAAAGCCCCGGGGGGATCTGAAATCGCCCCGGGACTTGTCTCATATCATATACAAACTGTTATTTCACGGCAACAACACCGTTCAGAAGCGTATACTGATAGGTCTCACTGGATGAATCGAACTTCCATTCGTCCTCACCGATCTGCACCGGTTCCGCTTTCTCCGGATGATACGCAGTGAACGCCGTTTTTGCAGCATTCAGGCAAACCGGATAGACCGTACCCGGCTGAGCATCCTCCGGAATTTTATAGCTGTAATAAGCAATGACATAGCCGTCCTGCGGATGGATGTTGTCAGTATTTGCGAAGACAATGGAGCCCTTTGGAAGATACGCGTAGTACGGACTGTAATCCTCCTCACTGTCTTTGAGCATCTCCGGCGACGGGTGCCACAGCTCGAAATCCTCATCCACTTTTGATGTGATCGAGACAGGCTCCAGACCGGCAGGCGGATCAATGAACATCACAAAGGAGATCAGATCATCTGCACCGGCGAGATAAACCGGAACCGTGACCGTCTCGCCGGGCGCACCCTCCGCACAGCCGATTTCGAGATACATGCCCTTGAGCTCGAAGGGACTGTCATTTGCGACACGCTCTCCGGTCGCGGCTGAGATCACCGTATAATCCTGACCGTCGTGATAGGAAACCTCGCGGAAATCCGCCCAGAGCGGCTGCTTTCCGGCAAGCGTCTGACAATAATAATTGAGAATATTCTGCGCATCCGTCACGTCGATCTCATTGTTCATGTCGATGTCAGCATTGCCGTTCTCGTAATTGGCAGTATTGTCGATCTTGCCGGATACCGACTGTGTATAGAGCGTGAGCGTGATCTGTGCATCGGCAGCGGTGACTTTCAGATCGCCGTCCAGATCTCCCATCAGGCGGAAGCTGTCAGCGGCGGATGCCGGAAACGCACGGCAAAGACCGAGCACAGCAGCAGATGCCGTCAAAGCGGCTGCGATTCTGGAATATGTTTTTTTCATTATAAACACCTCATTCTAACATATGTGATTATTCGGGCGCTTCAACTGCAACAACGCCGTTGAGCAGGGTATACTGATAATTCTGCCCGTACGCAATGCCGAATACACTCCTTGTTGTATCCATTCTGATCGGATAGACCGTACCGGGCTGTGCATCCTCCGGAATCTGATAGCTGTAATACGCAAGAACATAACCGTCAGGCGGCTGGATCTGTTCCCGTATCGCAAGGACCATCGAGCCTCTCGGAAGATATAAACTCAATTCGCCGTCGTTTGACTCGCTCGGGATCTCATCGTCCGATGAAAAATGCAGACCGAAATCCGCTCTCAAAGAGGTTGAAATCTCCGTCAGCTCCAGTCCGTCCGGTGTCTCAATAAACATGATCATGGAAGTGAGCTCCGGAACACCGGCAATATAAACCGGCACCGTGACTGTTTCACCCGGCGCGCCCTTTGCACAGCCGATCTCAGCATACATGCCCGGCACTGTGAAAGGCTCATCATTCGGCACACGCTCTCCGTTTGCTGAGACAAGCACAGTATAATCCGATCCGTCATGGAAGGAGATATCGCGTTCGCGGATCCAGAGCGGAACGCCGTCCTCAAGCGTCTGACAGTGCTGCTTCACAATCTCCGGCAGGATCACAGGCACAGCGGTAGTTGTCACGGTCTCCGCTTCCGTATTTGCAGCAGGTTCAGCGGAAGTCACGGCGGTTGTCTGCGATACAGCGGTGTCTGCTGGATTCTGTCCGGCTTTGGCGGTTACCTCAGTATCACGATGCGGTATTGTTGTTGTTCGGGTTTCGGGATCAGTCTGCCGCGCCGAATCCGGCGCAGCATGCATCGTGCTGTATTGTGTCACAATCGTTGTTCGGGTGATTGTTCCGGATACAGTCGTAACTGCGGTTTCATCGGATACCGCCGTAACAACCTCAGCCGTCATATCCTGTGTGTCCTCTGTACTGTATGTTGAAAGATGATCGCTGCCGCCGAACATGATCACCGCACCGAATCCGACTGCAAATACAAGACATGCAGCGGTCGCAGCGGCGGTAATCCAGCGCGGAGCAGAAAAATCACTGTGCGGTTTCTCCGGCACGGCATCCATCCGTCTGATCTTCTGCCGGATCGCTCCATGCGCTGCGCCGGACGCAGTCTGTTCAGCGTTCGGATGCGCGCCTGAAAAAGCACCGGAAGGGCTTTCTTTGCGGTATTGCGGATCTGCTGCGGAAACGATGAATTCATCCGGCAGATCATTGATGATCTCAGAAAACTTCTTCGGATTCACAGCAATCCCTCCTTCTCCAGATAGTTTTTCAGGCGTTTGCGAAGACGGGAAAGCGTCATTTTCACATTGCCCTCGCTCATGTCAAATAATTCCGAAAGCGTCCCGATATCGGAGGAATACCAATACCGGCGCACAAACAGATCCCGCTGCTTTTGCGGCAGTTCTTTCAGAAACGCCGTCACGGCGCTGAGCGTTTCGCGGCATGGACAGAGCGGTAGCGGTCGAGCGCGGCATTGCGGACGAGCCGAAGGAGGTAGGCGCAGAGATTTCGGGGCTTGGAAGGCGGAATCGAATTCCAGACGGTGAAAAGCGCGTCGTTCAGACATTCCTCTGCATCCTCATTGCTTCCGGTGATATCGTGTGCGACAGACCGGCAGAGCGATCCGTATTGCTGTTCGCTTGCAGAGATTGCCTGCTCATTCCGCTGTTCAAATAATGCTATGATCGCCTGATCTTCCACGATTTTCACCGCCCTTCTAACCGCCCTCACACATAAGAACGAAAGATTTTTGAAAAGGTAACAGCTTTTCAGAAAAAAATTTCCTGTATCAGTATACCACAGGTTCGGACAGAATGCAAGCACGGCATTCTGACAGCCGCTGCTGCGGATCATCCTGATTTTGCCTTAAGTATCAGGCAGCAGCCTCTTGACAAAAGCCGTATCCTCTGCTATAATATCAATGCGACCGGAATCCGGATTTTGGTCGCAGTCAGGAATGAAAGCGGTCGCAAGGAGGATACAATGTCACCAAAGATATTTTCAATCGCTGAAAAGGAACAGCTCAAGGAAACCATGTTCCATGCAGGAATGGAGCTTCTGAAAAAGCACGGCATGACGCATATGTCCGTCGAAAAGATCACCGCTGCCGCCGGAATCGGCAAAAGTACATTCTACAATTTCTTCCTGTCCAAAGAGGATTTTGTTTTGCAGCTCATCGAATACAACCGCACGCGCTTCTGGACGGCTGTCAAAAACATGCTCGGAGATCGCAGCACACTCACGGCTGCAGAGGGAAAGCAGGTGCTGCGCGGCATCATCAACAGCAATGACAGTGTATATCAGTATCTCACGCCGGAGGATGAACAAAAGCTCGCCGCTGCCAATCCGGAAAAGCAGACTGCGGATATTGATGAGGAGACCGAAACGCTCAAGCGTCTGTTTATGATCTTTGAGAATGTGCGTGAAAATGTCGATTATGCTGTGGTATCGAACCTGCTGAAGATTCTGGCACTGACCGCGGAGAGCCGCGCAATGCTGCATGAAAGCGGCTATCAGCGCACACAGGAAAAGCTGTTCGGACTGCTGTTTGACTGCGTTTTTGAGGAGGCATGAGAATGAAGCAAACCCCAAAGAAAAAAGAGGGCATTGCCCGTTTGATGGAGTTAGCAAGTGCTAACAAAGGAAGAATGACAGCCGCCTGCACGCTGTCGGTTCTGTCAAGCGTGTGCAAAATTATCCCGTATTTCACGATCTACAAGGTCCTGCAAGCACTGATCCGCTGCTATGCATCCGGCACGGCATTTTCATTTGCAGATGTCAGAGGACTCATTCTGCTGACTGCGGCAAGTGCGGTTTTATACGGCGTATTCGCCTATGCTTCGGCAATGCTCTCTCACGGTGCGGCGTTCGATATTCTCTATGAGCTGCGCATGAAGCTCATGGAGAAAATGGGACGGATCTCGTCCGGATATTACACATCCAACACACAGGGCTCGATCAAAAAGCTGCTGATTGAGGATGTGGAGCAGATCGAAGTATTCATTGCGCACAGTATGTGTGAGGTTGCCGCTGCGATTGCAACGCCATTGCTCACGATCATCGTGCTGTTCCTTGTGGACTGGCGGCTGACGCTCGTCTCGCTCCTGCCGATTCTGTGTTCCTTTCTCATTCTCGCCATGGCACTCAAAAAGCCGGACGGTGCAAAGCATCAGCAGAATATGGCGGATGCAAAATCGAAAATGGAAGGCACGATCATCGAGTATATTCACGGCATGTCAGTCATCAAAATTTTCGGCGGTACGAAAAATGCATTCAAGCGTTTTGAGACTGACTTAGGCGCCTTCACAAAAGCCGTGCATGACACAGCCTATTACAATGCAAACGGCATGGGACTCTATTATGCATTTTTCGGCGCACAGGTGCTGTTCCTGCTGCCTGCGGCGATTCTCATGCTGAATCATACAGCCGATTATGCAGGCGTACTGCCGAAGATTCTGTTCTTCCTCGTGATCTGTGCCGGACTCAAGGAACCGCTTGAAAACATGATGAATGTGTCGATCGACACCACAAAGATCAATGTCGGGATACAGCGCATTGACGCGCTTCTGAACGAGCCGGAGATCACGCTGAACGGCACCGGAAAAACGCTGAACAGATTTGACATCGAATTTGACGGTGTGTCATTCGCCTATCCGGAGAGCAGCACATACGCATGCAATGGAGTTAGCTTTAGCTTACCAGAAGGAAGCTGCAATGCGCTGGTCGGACCGTCCGGCGGCGGCAAATCGACGATCGCACAGCTTCTGCTGCATTTCTATGAAGTGAACGAGGGCGAAATCAGAATCGGCGGCATCAATATCAACGAGATCACGCATGCAGAGCTGGTTAATCATATTGCCTATGTATTTCAGGATTCGTTTGTTTTCCATGATACCATTGAAAACAACATCCGCATGGGCAATGACGCAGCCTCATTTGAAGATGTCAAAGCCGCGGCAATCGCTGCCAATATTCACGAAACGATCGAAGCGCTCCCCGACGGCTATCAGACCGTGGTTTCGGACAGCACCGGACTTTCCGGCGGCGAAAAGCAGCGGATCGCAATCGCAAGGGCGATTCTGAAGAATGCGCCGATCATCGTGCTGGACGAAGCAACTGCCTATGCGGATGCCGAGAATGAAGTGAAGATTCAGGAGGCATTCTCGCGGCTCTCAAAGGGCAAAACGGTTATCATGATCGCGCACCGGCTCAAAACGATCCGGAATGCGGACAATATCCTTGTGATGAACGGCGGCATTCTCGAAGCTGTCGGAAAGCATGATGAACTGATGCAGTCGTGCGCGATCTACCGCGATATGGTAACGGCAAATGAACGCCGCGACAAATGGAGTCTGCGGAAAGGAGATGCAGCAGAATGAACCGTGAAAAAATCGCAAAATGGTGGGATATCATCACATACGGTGACAGCGGCAAATATACGAAATTCATCGCATGGCTCTTTCTGGACAGCTTCGTGGCGTCCATCCCGTCGAGCATCCTGATGATCGCCGTATATTACCTGCTCGCCCCCGTTCTGGACAGCAGCAAAGCCTATGAGCAGAAACCGTTCTGGATTCTGGTCGGGATCCTGCTTGTGCAGACGATCGCCTATGCGCTTGTCCGGAGAAAGTCGTATCTGGATATTTGTGTGGGGCATGTTTCGGCGCAGCAGCAGGATAAACTGCGGCTCGGCGACAAGCTGAAATCGCTGCCGATGGGCTATTTTGCGACGCATGATGCCGGCGAGCTTTCCACGCTGCTGATGCGGAACTACGAGGAAATTGAAAACCTTTCGTCCAGCGTAGTCGCAAACGGCGCCGTCATTCTGATCCGCCTGCTCATTGCACTGATTGTGCTGAGCATCTTCAATGTGAAAATGACGCTTGCCATGTTCATCGTCATTCCGCTTGCAATTCCGTTTGCCGTGCTGAGCTACAGGCGTCTGGCGCATACAAGCGCAGAGCTGCTCGCCATTCAGCAGCAGACGGCGGCGAACGTCATCGAATATGCAGGCGGCATCACCACGCTGCAAGCCTATAACCGGACCGGCAGCGCATTTGCAGGACTGAAAAACAGCTTTGCCAAAATGCGGGATGATTCCAAAGAGCAGGAAAAAGCAGGCGGCGCGGTGTCGATGTACGGCAGAGCGATCCTGTTTCTCGGCATTGCGATTGTCATGGGCGTGGGCGCACATCTGCTTGCAGCCGGCGAAATCACGCCGTTCTTCTATATCATGTGCCTGCTGGCAGCATTGCAGGTCTATGAGCCGATCATGCAGCTATTTGTATTTGTAATCAGCATGGCGCGCATCAATCAGTGCGTTGAAAAGCTGTCCGCACTCAAGGAGGAACAGCCGCTCGCCGTGACGGAGCCTGCAAAAACGACTGATCGCAGTGACATTGCATTCCGGGATCTGAGCTTCACCTACCCCGACGGCGAGTTC
>JAGKVC010000010.1 GCA_021152595.1 Clostridia bacterium | reverse complement strand
CGCGAGGGAGAGAACCTTAAGGAGAGGGGAGACCTGAGCGCAGCGAAGACTTCCCTCTCCTTGTGGTTCTTGCCCTCGCACCCGCGCCCCGCGCCCAACAAAAATAAACCTTTGGAAAAAGGATAAAGAATATTACGCTGAATTCTCCCATAATAAACAATCCAAGTGAATAGTGAAAAGTGAATAGAGAAAAAAGAAAAATACAAAGGAAACCGCCCCGATCAAAAACCGGAGCGGCTTCATTCTAATCATGCATAAAAACGGGATTCCGGAGCGCCGGAGAAATCTCTCACAGCTTCGTGATCTCGGTTCCCTGACGGGTTTCACGGATCTGCCAGCCGAGCGCGGTGATCTGATCACGCAGCGCATCTGCGCGTGCAAAATCCTTGGTCTTGCGCGCTTCCTTGCGCTGCTCAACAAGTGCCAGCACCTCTGCCGGAATCTCAGCAGCTTCCGCATCCGCGCCGAGTGCCTTTGCATTCTCAATCAGATTCAGCGACAGCACCTTGTCAATCGCCTCAATGCATGCGAGCTTCGTTGCCGCGGTCGTATCCGCCTTGAGAATATCATAAAGCACGGTGATTGCCTGTGCGGTATTGAGATCATTGTCCATTGCTGCGGTAAAGCTGCCGAGCAGCTCCGATTTTTTGGATTCGTCAGGCGCATCCTTTGTATCGAGCAGCGTCTTGATCTTTGCGATCAGCTTATCGTAAGCGATCTGCGCATTTTTGAGGTTTTCCCACGAAAATACGAGCGTTTTGCGATAGTGAGACTGCATGCAGAAGAAGCGGTATGCAAGCGGCGAAAAGCCCTTCTGCTCCAGCAGGGAGACCGTCAGGAATTCGCCCTTGCTCTTGCTCATCTTGCCGGTTTCATCGTTCAGATGCAGAACATGGAACCACTGCGGGCACCATTCGTGTCCGAGATAGGCTTCGCTCTGTGCGATTTCATTGGTGTGATGCGGAAATGCATTGTCGATGCCGCCGCAGTGCAGATCGAGATACTCCCCTGCAAATTTCATGCTGATGCAGGAGCATTCGATATGCCAGCCCGGATAGCCGAGTCCCCAGGGGCTTTCCCATTTGAGTTCCTGATCGTCGAATTTCGATTTTGTGAACCAGAGGACGAAATCCGCCTTGTTGCGTTTGTTTTCGTCGCCCTCAACGCCCTCGCGGACGCCGACCTCGAGATCCTCCTCCTTGAAATCATGGAAGCGGTAATACTGATCGAGCTTCGAGGTATCAAAATAGATATTGCCGCCTGCTTCATAGGCATAGCCCTTTTGGAGCAGCGTCTCGATCATGTGGATATATTCCGGAATGCAGCCGGTCGCAGGCTGGATGTATTCCGGCTTTTTGATATTGAGCTTTTCGCAGTCTGCGAAGAATGCATCGGTATAGAATTTTGCGATTTCCATGACGGTTTTATGCTCGCGCTTTGCGCCCTTGAGCATCTTATCGTCGCCGGTATCGCCGTCCGAGGTCAGATGTCCGACATCGGTGATATTCATGATGCGCATGACCTGATAGCCCGAATAGGTCAGATATTTTTCGAGGACATCCTCCATCATATAGGTACGCAGATTGCCGATATGGGCGAAGTGATAGACAGTCGGGCCGCAAGTATACATCTTGACCTTGCCGGGCTCGCGTGTTTTGAATTCGTCCTTCTGGCGTGTGAGCGAATTATAAAGCAGCATAAGGCTTTGCTCCTTCCGGTTGAGTTCAGTATACCTTATTATAGCACACAACGCAGATTTCGTCAAGCAGGGCGGAAGCAGCGGCGCGGCGAAACGGGGTGTTTATAAAAGAGGAATCCGCTTCGCGGATGCTATTTCAGAATGAGCACCTCTATCGCAGGTGCCCAAGCCCCCGAGCTCTTGAACGCAAAGGGAGTTTCGCTCACTGCGGTGAGCGACGAGGGCTCTGCCCCTCGACCCCGCAAACTTTTGAAAAAGTTTGATCAAAACTTTTATATTGACATCGCCGGATGTGAAATGATAGATCGGAAAAAAGCCTTATACAAAAGCAAAGCCGCCGAACCGGCAGGATGCGCGGTTCAGCGGCTTTGATGTTCAGAAATTGCATCAGATCATCCGATCCGGCAGAATGAATGATTACTCTTCATCCTTTTTGCGGAGGATGCCGGAGCCTGCGACTGCCGCGGAGCCTGCGCCGAGCAGAAGCAGTGCGAGTGCAACTGCGGAGACCGTGCCGAGGGAATTGTTGCCGGTCTGCGGCAGATTGACCTCGCCGCCCTTGCTGTCCTTGCCGGTGCCGGTTGCCGGATCAATCGTGTAGGTATCGAGTACCTTGCCGGATGCATCCGTCAGCTCGATGGAGACAGTGCCGTCTGCATTTTCCTTTGTGACGGTCTTTGCCGGAGCCTTGCCGTTCTTAGATTCATAGTCCTTGGATGCCATCTTCTTCAGGTCGCTGACGGAATACTTCTTTTCAGCGGTCTGGGAAGCGGTCGTTTCGGCTGCAGTGGTTTCAGAGGTCTGTGCGGTGGTTTCGGAGGAGGTCACTTCGGTTGTTGCGGTCGTTGTGGTCTCGGTTGTGGTTGTTTCAGCGGTGGTTCCGGTTTCTGCCGGCTCGGTGGTCTCCGGCTCGGTACCGTAGAATTCATCGAAATATTTGCTGATATTTGCAAAGTTATAGGTCTCGGAGAAGTCCTTGGTGCCGTTCTCGAGATACTTGACGTTTTCATAATGCGGCTTGATGCCTGCATCAATGCTCTCGCCGTTCTGATCGAGCAGCGTTGTACCGGTCGAGATGCTGAACGGAATGCCGTCTGCGGACACATGATATTCCACAGCGCAGGCGCCGCCGCCGCTCTGCTCGCCCATCAGCAGAATGCCGTTATCCTTTGCGAGCGAGGGCATCCAGTTGCCGCAGGAGAAGGAACGGTGCGAGGTGATAACGCCGTAGCGGAGGTCGGGCTTGAATGCCGCATCCTTTTCATCGAATGCCTTGTCCAGATTCTTATCAACGATGTACACATCATCATTCAGCGTGCCGAGGGTGTTGTTTGCCATTTTGACATGGTCAAGTCCTGTCATAATGTTCATCATATACTGTGCGACCAGTGTGACGCCGCCGACATTCGTACCGAGATCCAGCACAAAATTCTTGATTGCCGGATTTTCGTCGGCTCTGCTGATTGCCTGATAGAACGAGGTCAGGACATCCGAAGGCATTTCGCCGTCCTCGAGATAGTAGCCCTTCCAGCCCTCTGCGGAGACCATGAACTGATCGAAGCTGAAGATCGCGGTATCGCCCTTTTCGACGTAGAAAGCGCCGGAAAGCTGCTTTGCGTAATCGGCATCTTCAAGCATTGCCTTTCTTGCTGCATCGACACCGTTGATGCTCAGGTATGTGGACATCTGATCGCCGGCGAAATCAATGCTGTTCTCAAATTTCAGGTTGTAGGAGGGGGCAATCTCGCGGAACTGTGCCATGTATTCCTTGTTCATGAGCAGCGGAACTGCGCTGAATGCTGTGTGACCGCCGTCCCATGTATACATATTCAGGCTGTCAATGCCGACCGAGTAATCCATCAGGCTGTCCGAGAGCAGGAACTCCTTGATACGGCGCGTGGAATCATTTGCCTCGGAGAGCAGACCGTCCAGACCTTTTTCACGCATCAGCTCAGTGTAGGGCGATCTGCCGGGGAAGCCGTAATACAGATCGAATGTAAAGCACAGCTCATTGTAGTTGTACTTGACGAGATCGGCAGGTCTGCCGTTCTGATACTGCTCGATCATTGCGTTTGCGTGATCCGCTGTAGCTGCGATCCTATAGTTCGCAAAATCGGAAGAGATATCTCTGCCGAAGACCAGAGTGTTCTCAATGTAGTTTGCGTTGCGCAGGCCGTCATAGAACATGTCGCAGAGCGTCGGCAGCGGGCACCAGAGTTCGCCCTCGCTGCTGCGCAGGTCGATATCATAGCTTGCAAGATCAAGCGAGAGCGGATGCTTTTTATCCGCATCGTCCTTTTCTGCATCCTCCGCATCCTGCACAAAGAGATGCTCGGTGTAATCCTCGCCGTTGTGACTTTCCAGCGGCTCAAGGAAGGTCAGTCTGTCCTCGGCGGTGACGGTATCCTTGACGGTATCGAAAACGCCGGTTGTGCCGTAGGGAACCTTGACCTCGAAGACGCCTTCCGAAAGCTCGGTGATCTCGACGGTATTGTCAACCCAGAGTGTGTAGTAGTCGGTGAGCTTGACATACGGGACGCTCGGCAGATCCTCATAGAAGCGGCAGTCGATCGCGGAGACATCCTCCGGAGAATAATGCAGAACGGGGAGCTGTGCTGCGCTGAATGCAGCTTCGGTCTCTGTTTCTGCCTCTGCTGCAAATGCGGTCATGCAGGGCATCGCTGCGAGGATTGCCAGTGCGGAAATACCTGCGGCGGTTCTTCTGAAATACTTGTTCATATGATCCTCCTGATAAAATTGAAAAAATAGAATGGTGATTGTAAAATCCTAAACATCGGTATTGATTTTACGAACAAGTGCATTATAACATCCGGAGCAGGCAAAAGTCAAGTGAAGATGTGTTAAGGTCGGATAAGGTTTTCTTAAGGCAGCGGAAAATACCCGTAAACAGCCGGAAACCCTCCGCTTGACAAAAAAGCGTTTTTGCAGTATACTATATACTGTATTGTTATGCGAGCATGCATAACTGCCATTATTTCTGATAACGAAAGGAATCCTGAAAACTATGGAATGGACAGGTCTCAATGAGCTGCGCGAAAAGTACCTCTCTTTCTTCGAGGGCAAGAGCCATACCCGTATGGACAGCGCATCTCTGATCCCGAAGGGTGACAATTCCCTGCTGCTGATCAACTCCGGCATGGCGCCGCTCAAAAAATATTTCCTCGGACAGGCGGTTCCGCCCAATGTCCGCGTGACCACATGTCAGAAGTGCATCCGTACACCGGATATCGAGAGCGTCGGCAAGACTGCCCGTCACGGCACATTCTTCGAGATGCTTGGAAACTTCTCCTTCGGCGATTATTTCAAGCAGGAGGCAATCGCATGGGCGTGGGAGTTCCTGACCGGTACGCTTGCAATTCCGGCGGAAAAGCTCTGGATCACCATTTTCGAGAGCGACGACGAGGCAGAGCAGATCTGGGAGAAGGAGATCGGCATTCCGCATGACCGCATCATCCGCCTCGGCAAAGCAGATAACTTCTGGGAGCACGGCTCCGGTCCCTGCGGCCCCTGCTCGGAGATCCACTTCGACCGCGGCGAGGCTTACGGCCCGTTCGAGAGCTTTGAACAGGCAAGCGACTGTGACCGCGTTATCGAGATCTGGAACCTCGTTTTCTCGCAGTTCGACAGCGACGGAAAAGGCCACTATGCCGAGATGAAGAACAAGAACATCGACACCGGCATGGGACTCGAGCGTCTCGCATGCGTCATGCAGGGCGTTGACAATATTTTCGAGGTCGATACCGTCCAGAATATCATGAAGCATATCTGCAAGATCGCAGGAATCGACTATCATACCAATGATAAGACCGACGTTTCGCTGCGTGTTGTCACCGACCATATCCGCTCGACCGTTTTCATGATCGGCGACGGCATCACACCGGCAAACGACGGCAGAGGCTATGTCCTCAAGAGACTGCTCCGCAGAGCTGCCCGTCACGGCAGACTGCTCGGCATCAATGAGCCGTTCCTCTATCAGGTCGCGGAGACCGTCATTCATGAGAATGCATCGGCTTATCCGGAGCTGAAGGAGAAGCAGGAGCTGATTACCAGAATCATCCGCCACGAAGAGGAGAGCTTTGCACGCACGATCGACCGCGGTACAGAGCTGCTGTTCTCCTCGATCAATGCACTGAAGGCTGCAAAGAAAACCGAAATCAGCGGCGAGACCGCATTCAGCCTCAGCGATACCTACGGCTTCCCGATCGACCTGACCATCGAAATGGCGGAAGAGCAGGGCATGACCGTTGATGAGGAAGGCTTCCGCCGCTGCATGGATGAGCAGAAGCAGCGCGCAAGAGCAGACCGCGCTTCCAAGGTCAAGACCTCGTGGGGCGGCGATGCGGCTGTTCCGAAGGGACTTCCGAAAACAGAATTTACCGGCTATACCGATTCTGAGGGCGAGGCAAAGATCCTTGCAATTCTCACGGACGGCAAGGCTGTGGATACACTCGAGGCAGGCACCGACGGCGTCCTGATCCTCGACCGCACACCGTTCTATGCGGAGAGCGGCGGTCAGGTCGGCGACAGCGGTGAGATCACCGCGGATGGCACCTTCTCCGTCGGCGATACCCAGAAGGGCGGCGACGGTCAGTTCCTGCACATGGGTACTATGGAGCAGGGTACGCTCAAGGTCGGCGATACCGTAACCGCGAAAATCGACATCAAGCGCCGCAAGGCGATCATGCGCAACCATACCGCAGCCCATCTGCTTCAGGCGGCTCTGCGCAAGGTCCTCGGCGATCATGTCCATCAGGCAGGTCAGCTTGTCAATGCGGAGCGCTGCCGCTTCGACTTCTCGCACTTCTCCGGCATGACCGAGCAGGAGCTTCAGCGCGTTGAGGAGCTGCTCAATGCCGAGATCCTGAATGCAATGCCTGTTTCCACCGAGGAAATGCCGATCGACGAGGCAAAGAAGCTCGGCGCAATGGCACTGTTCGGCGAAAAATACGGCGATGTCGTCCGCGTTGTCCGCGCAGGCGATGAGTCGATCGAATTCTGCGGCGGTACGCATGTCCGCAATACCGCAGAGATCGGTCTCTGCAAGATTCTCTCCGAAAGCTCCGTTGCGGCAGGTGTCCGCAGAATCGAGCTGGCGACCGGTGAGAATGTCCTGAAGCTCATCTGCGAGCAGGAGAATACCCTGAAAGAGACCGCACGTATCCTCAAGGTCACAAATCCCGTCGAGCTGCCCGAAAAGGCAACCGCGGTCGTCAATGAGACGCGCAATCTGATCCGTGAGGTCGAATCGCTGACCGCAAAGCTCGCAAACAGCCAGATCACGGATATCTTCTCCGGCGCAAAGGAGATCAACGGCGTCAAGATCGTTTCCGCAATGCTGACCGACGTCAAGCCGGATGCACTGCGTTCGCTCGGCGACCAGATCCGCGATGAGGAGGAGAATGTGATCGCACTGCTCGCAGGCGTCAACGGCGAGAGCGGCAACTTCTGCTGCGTCTGCTCCAAGAGCGCTGTGGCGAAGGGTGCGCATGCAGGCAAGATCATTCAGCGCGTTGCTGCGATTACCGGCGGCAAGGGCGGCGGACGTCCCGACAGCGCAATGGGCAGCATCGGCAAGAGCTATATGGTCGATGAAGCACTCGGCATGCTCCAGAGCATTGCCGGCGAATTCCTGAAATAATCGGCATTGAAACGGATGCCGGAGTATTCCGCACGCGCGCGCTCCGGCACCGATGAAAAAAGGAGGATCACACCATGGATTGTCTGTTCTGTAAGATTATTGCCGGAGAGATTCCGAGCACGAAGGTTTATGAGGATGAATATGTCTTTGCATTCAAGGACATCAATCCGATTGCACCGCTGCACTATCTCTTTATCCCGAAGCAGCATATTTCCGGCGCTTCTGCAATTACCGAGGAGAATGCCGAGATCGTCGGAAAGATCTTTACGGCGATTGCAAAGGTCGCTGCACAGGAAAAGCTGGATTCCGGCTTCCGCGTCATCACAAACTGCGGTGATGATGCCGGTCAGACCGTTCCGCATCTGCATTTTCATCTGATTGCAGGACAGAAAATGGGCTGGTCTGCCGATCAGGGTGTGTGAAGGACGCTGAAACGCGGCAGGCGAAGGCTTCGCCGGTTGTTTCGGAGCTTCCGCATAAGATGAAACGAGCCGGCAGCAGGATCTGTCTCTGCGGCGTGGAATGCTTCACGCTTGCATGGTGTGCAGGTCTGCTGGCGGCTTTTCTCTTTGATCTCCGTGCGGCGCTGCTGCTTGCGGCGGCGGCGGTTCTCTTTCTGCTGCGCCTGACTGCAAAGGAGCGCATTCTGCTCCTGCTCGGCGCGGTCTGCGGTGCGGTATTCTGGTTTTCCTATGATGCTGCCGTGCGGAAGCCGCTTCTGGCACTCGACGGAAAACAGGTGATCTGCACCGGAACAATCACGGAAATCCGTGCAGGCTCCGGCGAAAAAACGGTCTGTACGCTCCGGACTGCGCTGAACGGTCACAGTGTCCTGATCGACTGGTATGCGGATGCGGAACAGGATCCGCCGGTGATCGGGGAGACGGTGACGCTCGATGCAGCGCTTTCAAAAATACAGTCCGATTACCGGTATCATACAGCGGAATATCAGGCAGGAAAGGGAAAATATCTGCGGATCTACCGCGCAAAGCTGACAGACAGAGAGGCGCCGCCCCGATTTTGTCCGGCGCGGTTGCTCCATGCTTATCGGCAGTATATCACGGACAGAATCACCGCCGCGCTGCCGGAAGCGGACGCAGGACTGCTCTGCGCGATGCTCTTCGGAGATAAGCACAAGCTCTCTGACGATACTGCGGATGCGTTCCGCGCGGCAGGGCTTTCTCATGTCACGGTCGTTTCGGGGCTGCATCTGGTGTTCTTTTGCAGCGTGCTTGTGTGGATCCTGCGGCGGATGCGCGCTTCGGAGCGGATGATCTTTCTGGCGCATATTCCGGCGATTCTGCTGTTTATTCTGCTCGCGGATTCCTCGGTTTCCGAGATCCGTGCGGCTGTCATGCTGCTGATTGCGCGGTCGGCGGTGCTGTTCGGACGGCGCGGCGATACGCTGCGCTCGCTCTGCATTGCAATGTTTCTCTGCACGGTCACGGCACCTTATGTGATCGGCTCGGTGTCGTTCTGGCTCTCGGTCTCCGGTGTATTCGGGATCGGCGTGCTGGCACCGCATCTGACAAAGCATGTGAAGGGGAGCAGGCTGAAACGGAATTTTCTCAGTCTTTGCTGCGTTTCTGCGGCAATCGTTCCGGTCTCGGTGCTGCTCTGCGGTGAATCCTCGCTGCTGGCACCGGTCAGCAATCTGCTGATCCTGCCGCTCTGTACGGCGGTGATCTGCTTCGGATTCTCTTTGCTGCTGACAGGCGGTCTGACGGGCTTTCTGCTGCCGCTTGCCGGTAAGCTCTGTGCGCTGATCCGGAATGCGGCAGAACTTGCTGCGCGTCTGCCCTATTCGCATATTGCCGCAGGAGAGCCTGCCCTGCGGATGCTGCTGATCTTTGCATGTGTGCTGATCCTGTATCTGATGTTTGCAGGGATTCCGCGCAAAATGCTCACAATGTCAATGCTCTGGACGGCGGCGCTGCTTGCAGGATTCTCGCTTCTTCTGCGGATCCGTGCGATGCATGAGCTGCGGATCGCGGTACTCGGCGGCAGCAAGGATGCGGCGCTTGTGATCTCGGTTTCCGGTGAGACGATCATCGCGGATCTCACGGATGCGCCGCGGAATGCACAATATACGGCGCGTTATCTCCGCGGGAACGGAATCGCATCGGCGGATGTGCTGGTGCTGAACGGTCTGCGCGCTGCGGCAGGCTATCAGGCGGAGCTGGGAGAGTCTGCTGCCGGTCAGGTCATACTCCGGAACGGTGCGGCGTGGCGCAGAGAAAGTAAAATCTGCGGCGCAATCCCCGAATTCTGCGGGACGGATACCGTCACGCTTTCGGACGAGGATTATACGCTGCAAATCTCCGGTGAAGCCGCTGACCTGCAATGGGGCATGCAGCATATTATCATCTGCAATGCGGATGAAACGCCGCCTGCGGATGCGGATGCCGTGATTTTGTACGGCGATGCAGCCGGATATACCGTGACAATAAACGGCAGGGAATATCACGGAAATAATCTGCTGCTGCGCTTTGCAAAGGACGGCGGCGCTGCGGTTTCCCCTGCCGGATAGGATTGCTTATGCTGATACTGATTACGGGCGCTTCTCACACGGGAAAGACACTGCTGGCACAGAAGCTGCTTGAAAAATACCACATTCCGTATCTTTCCGAGGATCATCTGAAAATGGGGCTGATCCGGAGCGGTCAGACCGCCCTGACGCCCTATGACGACGATGCACTGACGGAATATTTATGGAGCATTGTGAAAGAAATGATCAAAACGGCGATCGAGAATCAGCAGAATCTGATTGTCGAGGGCTGCTATATCCCGTTTGACTGGCAGCAGAGCTTTGATGCTGCATATCTCAAGGAAATCCGGTATGTCTGTCTGGTGATGAGCGAAGCCTATATCCGCGCACATTTTGATGCGATTACCGGATATGAAAACGCGATCGAAAAACGGCTGCCGGATCCGGAAATCACCGCGGATATGCTGATCCGCGAGAATCTCGATGTACAGCGGCAGTGCAGACAATCCGGACTTGACTATATCCTGATTGATCGGGATTACGATATAGATGCGATTGCCGCTGTGATCTGATCACATATGACAGAACGGAGCTGACCGGCATCCCCTGCCGGATAAGGAGCGGATATGGAATTTACGGAGCTGACCGACCGGCAGCGCAGACAGATTCTCAATGCGATTGCAGGTACTTTTTTTCATCCGGATTCGATGTATGTCGGGAATACGCTGGATCTGCTCTCGGCGCTGTATGATCCGGAAACGGACTGTGCGCTGACACAGTATTATTATGTTGGACCGATCGTGACAAAAGATGCTGCGGAAGAGGGCTTTCTGCTCCTGCATGACGGCTGCGTCCGGATGCTTGCGCGGGCGGATTGTTCCGATGCGCTCCGGCAGATGATTGAAATCTATCAGGCACGCAGCCGCGAGCGTGCTGCCTTTGACAGCGATCTGCTTTCCCGATATGCGCTGACGGATGCGAACGGGGAACCTGTCCGGACGGGAGCCGGATATCTTGCGTGGTTTTTGCAGTCCTATACGCCGGTGCCGGATAATCATATGACTGAGCCGGTGAAGCGGCCGGAGATCAGAACGCCTGCTGCGGAACCGGCGGTACTGCCGGAAGTGAACATAATCGCAGCAGAACAGCCGGAAGATGCGCCGCATCTGCTTTTTGAAAGACTGCGCAGCGGCAGACTGCCGGTGAAGCGTTTGGCGCTGACGGTCAGCCTTGTGC
Organism: Clostridia bacterium; assembly: GCA_021152595.1. Classification (GTDB taxonomy): domain Bacteria; phylum Bacillota; class Clostridia; order Oscillospirales; family Ruminococcaceae; genus Firm-04. Next base: position 21,265 of record JAGKVC010000010.1, on the reverse strand, counting down.
TGATTCTCGCCGGACTGCTCATGATGCTGACAGCATTTCTGCTGCAATCATTATAATCTGAAATACAGAACGGAGGTGTCCTGAAATGGCAAGACTTGCAGCAAATGAACTGCTGCGCGGCATCGGCTCGGATAATCCGCCGCAGCTCGTTTTTCTTTGCGGCGAGGACACGCTGACCGTCGCGCAGACGGAAAAGAAAATCCTCAAAAAGCTGACGGACGGCGATGCGCTCTCCGACACTGCCTTTGACGGGCAGGGCGTCGATCTCGACCGGCTTGCCGATGCCTGCTCGTTCTGTCCGATGTTTCAGCCCTATAATGTCATTCTGATCCGCGATTTTGATGCGGATGTACACAATCCTTCGGTGATTGACACGATGCTCGAAATCTTCGGGAATATTGCGCCGCGTGCGGTCGTCCTGATTGTCATGCGTGCGCTCCCCTGCTATGAGATCAAGCGGAATGCGCCTGTATATCTGCCGAAATATAAAAAGCTGATGTCCTTCTTTGAAAAGCAGGGCGTACTTTGCATTTGTGAGAAGCAGGGCACATTTCAGCTTGCAAAGGGGATTCAGGACCGCGCCAGAAAGGCAGGCTCCGAGATCAGCAGACAGCTTGCGGAGGAGCTGGCAAACCGCTGTCTCTGCGATTCGACGCTGATCGACTCGGAGATGAAAAAGCTGCTCGCCTGCGCGGACGGCGGCGAGATCACAAAGGATATGCTCGATGATCTGACGGCGGCGCTTCCCGATGCGGATGCCTTCCGGCTGGCAAGAGCCGTCACCGGCGGAAACGGTACGGCGGCGTTCCGGCTGCTGCGCGATCTGACCGCGAAATCCGAGGATTCCAAGACGATCCTCGGGCTGCTCTCCGTCCTCAGCACGACCTTCATCGACCTCTACCGCGCAAAGCTCGGTCAGGGCGCTGCCAAACAGACCGAAATCATCGCGGCGGATTTCGGATATCCGAAAAACCGCGAATTTGCCGTCCGGAATGCCATGCGCGACTGCGGTTCCATGACCGTTCCGCAGCTCCGTACCTGCATCCGGATCCTGCGCGAAGCCGATAAAAGCTGCAAATCAACGCGCACGGCACCGCGGCTGCTGCTTGAACAGGCTGTCGTCCGGATGCTGAATGTCCGGCGCGACGGCACAGAGGCTGCCGGATGAAGCCGCGCCGCAAAATCACCCCGGCAATCGTTGTCGAGGGGAAATATGACAAGATCCGGCTCGAATCCGTTGTCGATGCGGTCATTCTCGTGACGGGCGGCTTCCGCATCTATCACAATGCGGAGCAGCTCGCACTGATCCGCTATTACGCCGAAACAACCGGCATTGTGATCCTGACGGATGCCGATGCTGCCGGATTTCAGATCCGGAGCTATCTCAAAAGTACGATCCGGACCGGCACAATCTACCATGTCTATATCCCGGGCATTCACGGCAAGGAGCATCGGAAGCGGCTGCCCTCTGCGGAGGGGCTGCTCGGCGTTGAGGGCATGGATTCCGATACGCTGATGTTCGCGCTGGAGCGTGCAGGCGTCTTTGATGCGCAGCCGCGCAAACGCGGTGACATCACGCCGGCGATGCTCTATGCCTGCGGTCTGACCGGTGCAAAGGATGCTGCGGCTGCGCGTGCGGCGCTGCTTTCCGCGATGCATCTGCCGCCGCATCTTTCCGTTAAGGGACTCTGTGAGGTGCTTTCGACCATGACCGATGCCGACGGACTTGAAGCGCTGCTGGAGCATTATCTGCCGGCGGTGCAGGAGGAGGCGGTAACATGACATTTGCCTCGCTTCCGATGATTTTATTTGTTCTGCCGCTGTTTGTCATTCTGACCGCGGTCGTTCCGGTGCAGTGGAAATCCGGTGTGCTGGCGCTCGGCGGTGTCGCTGCAATCTGGATGACAGGCGGATTTGCGGCGCTGATTCTGCTGCTGATCTCGGTCAGCGCGACATGGCTCGTGATCCGGCTTCAGCCGCGGAAAACAGAGACGCATCATCACCGCGCGGATCTCTGGCTCTATACCGGAATCGGGATTCAGGCGGTGCTGCTGCTGCTCGGAAGAATCATGCTCGATGATTTCGCACTCGTGCCGCTGCTGATCTGTGCGATGCAGGGCGCGGAGTGTATGGCGGATCATGCAAACAACCGCTTCCGCATTCCGGCGCTGTTTTCATTTTTCTGTTATCAGTGCGATATGACGCGGCTGCCTGCCGGTCCGGTGCTGAATTATCATACCGCGGAGCTGCTGCGGCAGGAGCGGAATGTCACGCCGGAGCGGATCGGTGCAGGCGCTTCCCGATGTATCCGCGGACTCTTTCAGCTGGTCTGTCTCGGGCTGCCGATGTTCACCATGCAGGAGAGCCTTCAGCCGCGCTCTGCTGCCGATGCGGTGCTTGCGGCGCTGAGCTTCTATTTCTGCCTCTATTACGGGATCAAGGGCACCGCGCAGATCGGGCAGGGGCTCGCGCAGATGCTCGGCTACTGCTATCCGGATACCTTTACCGATCCCGTGCTGGCGGATTCTTTGCAGGATTTCCGCAGACGCTTCCTGACGCCGCTCTATGACTGGACGGAGCGCGTGCTGCATCCCGATAAGGACGGCGCGGATGCCGCAGGGTATTTCACAAGGCTGTCGGTGCTCTTCGGCGGGCTCGGGCTGGTCTTCGGCAGAGGCGGCTCCGGTCTGCTCTGGGGCGTTCTGGCAGCGCTCCTGCTGACGGCGGAATTCGCCCACCGCGGAAAAAGACACTTCACTTTGCCGGTGCAGGCGCGCAGACTCTTTGTCGCGGCGGCGGTGCTTGCCGGAATGGGTTTGCTGCGCAGCCGGAGCATCAATGCGTGCTTTTCATTCTATTCGGCGCTCATCGGCATCAACGGCATCATGCTGAGCGACACCTCTGCCTATCTCATGCGCGAAAACTGGCTGCTGCTGATCCTCTGCATCGCAGGACTCTTTCCGCTGCGGAATATGCTGCATCTTCTGCCGAGACCGAAGCCTTTCGGCATTATATATCTCATCATCAAGACCTTGACGGAACTGCTCATGCTGCTCTGGGCATATTCGGAATTGCTGAGCAGATATCTCAGAGCCTGAAAATAGAAAGGAAGTTATCCCCCAATGGAACATTTTACCCCACAGGATTTTGAAATCTACGATATGCATGCACATATCTTTCCGGACAAGATCAGCGAGAAGGCGACGCTCTCGATCGGAAAATTCTATGATATCGGCATGGCATATTCGATCGGCGATCCGGAGCATCTGCTGAAGGCTGAGGCGCAGATCGGGACAAAGCGCATGCTCGTCTGCTCGGTTGCGACATCACCAAAGCAGGTCGTTTCGATCAATAACTTCATCAAGGAGCAGTGCGATCTGCATCCGGAGATGATCGGCTTTGCGGCGCTCAATGCCGATTATGAGGATATTGAGGGTGAGGTCGAGCGCATTATTTCGATGGGACTGCACGGCGTCAAGCTGCATGCCGATTTCCAGAAGGAGCCGATCGACAGCCGCAAATCCTACAAAATCTATGAGGCGATCGAGGGCAGACTGCCGGTTCTGCATCACATGGGCGACTACCGGCATGACTATTCGCATCCGCGGATGCTGGTGAAGGTCATGCAGGATTTCCCGAAGCTCAAGGTGCTGGCTTCGCATCTCGGCGGCTTTGCTGCGTGGGATGAGGCGGAATCGGTTTTGCAGGCCAGCGAGAATATCCGGTTTGATACGAGCAGCTCGGTCTGCCTGATGTCGCCGGAGCGCGCGGTGAGAATGATCCGGAAATTCGGCGTGGACCGCTGCATGTTCGGCACCGATTTCCCGATGTGGGATCCGCTGAAGGAAGCGGAAACGCTGCTTTCGCTCGGCTTCAATTTCGAGGACTACAGAAAAATGTTCTCCTTGAATGCAAAGGAATATCTCAATCTATAAGCGAACACTGCACAGCTCCCGATCGGGCGGCTGTGCAGTTTTTGTATTTTAAATTATATTATATCTTCTTGACGATATGACTAAATATAAGAGCATATGTTTGTGCGATTCGCTAATTCGATTAAAATATATTGACAAACTAAATGATATTGTGTATAATTATATAAATCATTACTATAAGGAGAATTATTATGAAGACATATGCTATAAAATGTCCTAACTGTAATGCTGATATTGTTTTTAGTCCAAATGAGCAGCAGGTAAAATGCTCGTACTGTGGTGGTATTATTTATCGGGAAGATGATCCGTCTCAACAAATTGTAGCAGAAAAGCAATTGACAGACAATCTTAAAATGATAAAAACAATCTTAGATAAGAGAGCAGAACTGAGAAAAGCTGAAATGAACCTAGCTGCATACAAAGATTCAATAATAGCAATTAAACAACAGAAATACTTACCTTCTGCCACTGAATCTTTGAATAATTTAAGTGATAGTTGTTTAGGGTGTATAATGATGGGAATACCTATTTTGTTTGGCTTTATGGCGCTGTTAGTTATTGATGAGGTGGGAAAAAAGGGCTTATTTGCTTTTGTATTATTTTTGTTAATTGCAGTAGCTACTATTCCGCTCTTTTTCAAAGGTAAAAAACAATTTAAGGAAACTGACAAAAAAACAAATGAAACTAATGCAAGAATCGAAGCGGAAAAGAGGGCGTTTGAGGAGCGAAAAAGTGCAGAATTGAAAGAGGCGGAACAAAAGATAATGAAACTGCAAGAACAAATTATTGATTTGGAAAAAGACTCATCTGCTGATTGGCTTCCTGATAGTTGTCGAACAGATGCAGCGCTAAATTATATATACGGAGAAATGAAACAAGGTAATTGCGTGACAATTAGTCAGGCGATACATAAATATGAAGATTATCTTAATGCATAGTATCTGGTGAGCAGAAGCTGTTATTTAATCTATGACGGCTTTCTGCTCACTTTTTGTTAGAAAGAATGTTTGCTATGTAGAAGAAAGTTCCCTTAAATTTGCTTTCTACATAAGCTTCAACGAGTATCTTTCAAGTACCCCTACGGACAAACAGGCAGCTATAGAAAAATGGAGGCGGGCACTGCCCGCCTGCGCGGCGGGGCTTGACTGTTGGGGGTTGATGTGGTATAATATGATTGCGTATTATGGGTTAGTAGGGCTTCATGTACCCTCGCCCTGCGCGATTATGATGTTAAAGGAGATAATAGCCATGTCCTTCGACCGCTTGATTTCCAAAATTATCAGTATGAAAAATCCGACCGTTGCAGGTCTGGATCCGAAGCTCGAGTATGTCCCCGAGTATATCCGCAAGAACTTTCTTGAGGAGGACGGCGAAACGCTGAAAGCCGCCGCGAAAGCGATCTTCCGCTATAACCAGATGCTCATTGACGCACTCTGCGATATCGTCCCTGCTGTGAAATTGCAGGCTGCCTACTACGAAATGTACGGTCACCACGGCGTCAAGACCATGGAGCGTACCATCCGCTATGCAAAGCTGAAAGGCATGTATGTCATCACCGACGGAAAGCGCAATGACATCGGTGCAACCATGGAAGCCTATACCGCTGCACACCTCGGCTCCTGCGTCATCGGCACGACCGAGTGCGAGCCCTTCGGCGCGGATGCGCTGACCGTCAACGGCTATCTCGGCACAGACGGCATTTCGCCGCTGCTCGGCGTTTGCAGAGAGCGCGATAAGGGCATCTTCGTCCTCTGCAAGACCTCGAATCCCTCCTCCGGAGAGTTTCAGGATCTGCTGATCGACGGTGTGCCGCTCTATGCAAGAATGGGTGACAAGTGCGAGGAATGGGGCGCGGATACCGTCGGCGCATTCGGCTACAGCGCAGTCGGCGCGGTTGTCGGCGCGACCTATCCGGAGCAGCTCACGGAGCTGAGAAAGCGTCTGCCGCACACGATGTTCCTTGTCCCGGGCTACGGCGCTCAGGGCGGCGGTGCAGCAGGCATCGCAGGCGGATTTGATGAAAACGGTCTCGGCGCGATCGTCAACAGCTCGCGCGCGATCCTCTGTGCCTACAAAAAGGAAGGCTGCGACGAAAAGGACTTCGCCGGTGCAGCCCGCAGAGAGGCAATCCGCATGAGAGAGGATCTGACTTCGTATATCAAGATCGGATGACAGGCGAAAGCAAGCCGCCCGCCGTTCATGTCCATGCGGTCATACGGCGGGGTGGCGGATTTCTGATGCTTCACAGCGAAAAATTCGCTTATTATAAGTTTCCGCACGGCGAACAGCAACCCGGTGAAATGCCGGAACAGGCGCTCAGCCGCATTGTCTCCGCGCAGACGGGACTGACCGTCCGGCAGAAGGAAATCCGTCCGCTCCTCACGGTCAATGCGGAACGTGAAAGCGGCGCGGTGCAGGTGCATGCATATTACATCTGCAAAGCGGAGGGCACATTGTCAGCCGAAGGTGACCGCTTCAGACCGGTGACCGTTTCCCGTGCGGAGGCGCTCTCGGTCAACACACAGGGCGATCACGGCATGCTGTCAGATGATGCGCGTTTTCGTGCTGTGCTGGAACGTGATGCGCTTGCGCTGCGTTCGGTGCGGCGGTTCAGTCCGGTGCAGCTCAGCATCATTGCGATCGTGTTCTCGGTGCTCTTTCCGATGATCAGCGGTCTCGGGTGTATGATCTTCGGCTTTCACAGCCCGACGGACGGCGGCACCGTGACCGGAACAGACGGGTTTATCGTCGGCGCGTTCCTCGGCTGTTTTCCTGCGCTTCCGGCAGCGGCTGTCAGCGTGATCTGTCTGCTGCTGAGCCTGAGAGACCGCCGCAAGGCTGCGCATTCAAGCGGCGGATAAAAACAAATGGTGATGGATATGAAAAAAGACAAATATACCGAAAAGCTGACCTATCGCGTCAGCGCAATGGAGCAGCTCAATGCGGCTGCGTGGAGCATGGTGATCGAATGTCCGGAGGTCGCTGCAAAGGCAGAGCCGGGACAGTTCGTCAATCTGCTGCCGGACGGGGAATTTACGCTCCGCCGCCCGATCTCCATTTGTGAGATCGACAAAACAGCCGGCACGCTCCGCATCGTATTTGAGGTGCGCGGAAAAGGTACAAAGGCGCTCGCAGAGCTGCGCGCCGGCGATACAGTCAATATGCTCGCGCCGCTCGGACACGGCTTCACGCTCCCCGAAAAGGATACGCGCGTCATTCTGGTCGGCGGCGGTATCGGTACACCCCCGATGCTTCCGCTTGCACAGTATTTCGGCAGCAATGCGGTCGTGATCAGCGGCTTCCGGAACAGGGATGCCGTCATTTTGCAGGATGATTTTGCTGCGGCAGGCGCAAAAACAATTCTCTGCACCGACGACGGCTCGGCAGGCAGATTCGGTCTTGTCACGCTGCCGCTTGAGGAGGAGATCAAGGCGGATAAACCGGCGCTGATCTGCACCTGCGGTCCGATCCCGATGCTGAAAGCAACGGCTGCACTTGCGGCTGCCTATGAGATTCCGTGTCAGGTTTCGCTCGAGGAGCGCATGGGCTGCGGCATCGGTGCATGTCTTGTCTGTGCGTGCAGAACCAAAGACGCAAACGGCGATGAACAGTATACACATGTCTGCAAAAACGGTCCCGTATTCAATGCGGAGGAGGTGATCTGGTAATGGCTGATCTGTCTGTCAAGATCTGCGGCATTCCGTTTAAGAATCCGGTCATTCCGGCATCCGGCGTGTTCGGCTACGGCAGAGAATATGAGCACTACTATGATCTCTCGAAGCTCGGCGGCATCGCAACAAAGGGTACGACCGGTACAAAGCGCACCGGCAACCTGCCGCCGCGTGTTGCGGAGACTCCGATGGGCATGCTCAATTCCGTCGGGCTGCAAAATCCCGGCATTGATGCATTTATTGCAAATGAACTGCCGCATCTGCTTTCCTGCGATACCGTGATCCTTGCGAATATTGCAGGCTCGACACCCGAGGAGTGCGCAGAGGTCGCGGCAAAGCTCGACAAAACCGATGTCCACATGATCGAGCTGAATATCTCCTGCCCGAATGTGCGGCAGGGCGGCGCGGCATTCGGTACATCCTGCACCGCTGCGGCACAGGTGACGAAGGCTGTCCGTGCGGCGACGAAAAAGCCGCTCTGCGTCAAGCTCTCCCCGAATGTCACGAGCATTACCGAGATCGCAAAAGCGGTCGAATCGGAGGGCGCGGACGCAATCTCCCTGATCAATACGCTGCTCGGCATGCGCATTGATCTTAGAACACGCAGACCGATTCTGCATAACAATATGGGCGGATTTTCCGGTCCGGCGATCTTTCCGGTCGCGGTGCGGATGGTCTGGCAGGTCGCAAATGCCGTTTCGCTGCCGGTCATCGGCATGGGCGGCGTGATGTCCGGCGAGGATGCCGCTGAGCTGATGATGGCAGGCGCTTCTGCTGTGCAGGTCGGTACGGCAATCGTGCAGGATCCTTACGCACCGCTGCGCATCATTGATGAATTGAATGACTGGCTCGACAGCAATCACATTGCATCCGCTGCCGAGCTGACAGGAAGTGTCAGGGCATGGTAACAACGATCTATCTGATCCGTCATGCAGAGGCGGAGGGCAATGTTGTCCCGTTCTTTCAGGGCAGCCTCGATACGGCGCTGACCGAAAAGGGGGAGCAGCAGCTCGAATATCTGGCGGAGCGCTTTCGGGAGATCCCGCTCGATGCGATCTACTTCAGCCCCTATCAGCGCGCAAGAATGACCGCGGAGGCTGTCAACCGTTATCATAATCTCAAAATGATCCCCGAATATGATCTGCGCGAGCTGAACGGCGGAAGCTGGGAGGGCAGAAGAATCCTCGATCTGCGCGAAGAATACCCGAAGGAATTTCAGGTCTGGGTGGAGCATATGCAGGATTTTCAGGCGCCGAACGGCGATGCCATGACAGAGGTCTATGACCGGATGCGCGGCATTATGCAGAAGATCGCAGACGATAATCCCGGGAAAACCGTCGCCGTATTTACGCACGGCTGCGCGCTGCGCAATTTCCTCAGCTATGTCGAGAGCGGCTCGATTGCAGGGCTGCCGGCGGTCGGCTGGGGCGATAACAGTGCGGTTTCGCTGGTCGAATATGACTCCGAATCCGGCTGGAAGCTGATCTATAAAAATGATTCCTCGCATCTGCCGCAGGATGCCCATACGGCACTGCCTGTCTGACGGGGGCGGAATCATGATTATATTCGGTGTGGATTTCGGGGATACCCGTACCGGCTGGGCGGTCTGCGACCGCTCGGAGCTGATGGCTTCGCCGGCAGGTGTCCTGACAGAAAAGAGCTTTCAGCTCTGTGCGGAGAAAACCGCACAGGCTGCGAAGGATGCAAAGGCGGAACGGATCGTTGTCGGGTATCCGAAAAATATGGACGGGAGCTGCGGTGCGCGCGCACAGAAATGTGAGGCGTTTGCAAAGCTGCTCGAGGAACTGACAGGGATTCAGACCGTTCTCTGGGATGAGCGCTGCACGACCGTTACGGCGCATCAGATTCTCAATGTGACCAATACACGCGGCAAAAAACGCAAGGCGGTCGTCGATGCCGTTGCCGCGACCATTATTCTCGAAAGCTATCTCGCATACCGCAAAAATCACGCGGATGCGTAAATAATGTAACATGCTCCGCAGACATTCCGCTGCGAAGCATGATGCTCAGTGCAGCAGCTCTGCGACGCTGTCCATCACGGCGCCGATTGCATGCGCTGCCTTGACTGTGCGGCGCTTGAGCTTCGATTTTTCACCGGAGCTTGCGCTGCTGACCAGATATCCGAGCATTCCGGCAGCCGCTCCGACTGCCATGCCTTTTGCGATTGCCTGCATCTGCATGATCTGTCCGCTCCTTTCTGTGCCGGATAGACCTATCATGCCGCAGCGGCGGTCGCTTATGCAGACCAGATCAAAGAAAAAGGATGGGAAGATTTTGCATAAACTGCATTTTGTTCTTGTTGAGCCGCGCATTCCCCAGAATACCGGCAGCATTGCGCGGACATGCGCTGTCACCGGTGCGTCGCTGCATCTGATTCATCCGCTGGGCTTCCGCATCGACGATGCAAAGCTCAAACGCGCAGGACTCGATTACTGGGATAAGCTCGATATTTTCCATTATGACAATCTCGATGACTTCTTTGCGAAGCATCCGGCGGCATCGGAGCAGAATCCGTATTTCTATTTCACCGCAAAAACCGGTACGCTCTATACGGATGTCACCTATCCCGAGGAGACATTCCTCTTTTTCGGCAGAGAGGACACCGGACTCGATGATGCGCTGCTGAAGGCACATCCGGAACGCTGCGTGCGGATTCCGATGCGCGAAACGCTGCGCTGTCTCAATCTTTCCAATTCTGTCGCGGTTGCGGCGTATGAGGTGCTGCGGCAGCATGACTTCGCCGGACTTGCACGCGACGGCCGCTGGGCAAAGGCGGACTGGGAACCCGAAACGCCGCGGGAATATGATATCAGTCAGATCTGAGAAAGGAATCAATCAATATGCTGAAACAGAAAATCAAGCTGATGACCGATTCGGTCAGCGATATCTCAAAGGATCGCGCCGAGGCGCTGGGAATCCACCTGCTCTATATGCCGATCTCGATCGAGGGAAAGGCACTGCGTGAGGAGATCGACTTCACAAAGGAAGAATTCTACAAAATGATCGACGAGGCGCAGGAATATCCTTCGACCGCGCAGATCACGCCCTTTGAGATTCAGGAAGCCTATGAACAGATCGCGGCTGAGGGCTATACCGACCTGATCTTTACGACGATCGGTTCGGGCGGTTCCGGTACCTATAACAATGCCGTCATGGCGCGCGAGCAGTATTATGAGGATCATCCGCAGAGCCAGATGAAAATTCATCTGGTGGACGGCAGAAACTATACCGCGACCTACGGCTATGCGGTCGTGGAGGCGGCGAAAAAGCTCGCACGCGGCGCGAGTGTGCCGGAGCTGATCGACTATATGGATGACTGGGCACGGCACGCAGGACTTTATTTTGTCCCGATGACGCTGAAATATGTCAAGCGCTCGGGCAGAGTCAGTGCGGCGGCGGCATTTGCAGGCGAGCTGCTCGGACTCAAGCCCTTCTGCCGGATCTGCAACTGCGTCTCCAATGTGATCCAGAAGGTTCGCGGCGAGCAGAATATCATCCCGAAAATGGTCGAGGTCGTCAAGGCGGATATTCAGCCGCATTCGCCCTATATTGTCATGCAGGGCAGTGATACGAAGATCGCACAGGAATTCGGTGCGGCGCTGACAAAGGCGCTCGGCTATCCGCCGGAATGCTACTGGAATATCGGCGCGGCGATCTGCTGCAATGCCGGTCCGCATGTCGTCGGATTTGTCATCAAACGGAAGGAAGAAACCGTATAAAAACGCAGGGCGCGCAGGGAACAATCTGTGTGCCCTGTTTTGCTGTGAACAGCGGCTCAGGCGCGTGCTGAGATACGTGAAAAGCGCCAATTTTATGAGCATTCCATCTCTGTAAATTTCTGCATAAAGCACTTGCGTTTTTTACGAAAATAGAGTATAATAAATATGTATGTAATCAAAAGGGAGGTCTTTCCATGTTATCGTTTCCCGTCATGCTTGCGGATAAGGTTCTGCACGGTACTGAGAAGCTCGACGGCACACAGATCGTCTCTATGACGATCATCGGTCTGCTCGTCGTTTTCTGTGCGCTGCTGATCCTTGTCGTATTCCTCTGTGTATCCGGCGGCATTTTCAAAAAAGCGTCCGGCGGAAGTCAAAAGGCTGCTCCGAAAAAGGATGCGCCGAAACCTGCTCCGGCTGCGAAAGCTCCGGCGCCTGCCGCAAAGGCTGCTGTGCCGAAGGCATCTGCTCCGGCTGCTCCTGCTTCCGGTGAGGATGAGGAGATCATTGCGGTCATCATGGCGGCGATCTCGGCAATGGGCGCTGCGGAGGGCAAGCAGTATCAGCTTCGCTCCGTCCGTCAGGTGACGCGCGGCGGCTCCGGCAGATCTGTCTGGGCACAGGCCGGTGTTCTCGATGCGACACGCCCTTTTTAACTTCGGATCGAATGTCTCACTAAACAGATGAAAATAACTTTGGAGGACTTAAACAATGAGCGGTGTATTAGATTTCTTCACAAACACCCTCGGCGGTCTTTGGTCAGACAGCGGTCTGCATGCGCTGTTTGCCGACGGCGGCTGGAAGAATCTGATTATGATTCTGGTTTCGTTTGTATTTATGTATCTGGCGATTGCAAAGGGCTTTGAGCCGCTGCTGCTGCTGCCGATCTCCTTCGGCATGCTGCTGACGAATCTCCCGATGGCAGGGCTCTATCACCCCGAGCTCTGGGTGCTTGTGGACGGACACGTCAATTACGGAGAGGTGCTGAAAGAGGGCGGCTTGCTCGATATATTGTATCTGGGCGTTAAATTGCAGCTCTATCCGCCGCTGATCTTCCTCGGCATCGGCTGTATGACCGACTTCTCTCCGCTGATCGCAAACCCCAAGAGCTTCCTGCTCGGCGCTGCGGCACAGGGCGGTATCTTCTTCACCTTCGTTGTTGCCGGTCTGCTCGGCTTTACTGCTGCGGAAGCAGGCTCCATCGCAATCATCGGCGGTGCGGACGGCCCGACTGCAATCTATGTCTCCACCAGACTGCTGACCGGCGGCGGTGCGATTACGACGGGTAATATCGCGCTGGCTGCATATACTTATATGGCACTTGTCCCGATCATTCAGCCGCCGATCATGAAGGCGCTGACTTCCAAGAAGGAGCGCTCGGTCAAGATGGAGCAGCTCCGCACTGTCTCCAAGACCGAGAAGATCATCTTCCCGATCGCGGTTACGATCATCGTTTCCCTGCTGGTTCCTTCCGCGGCTCCGCTCGTCGGCATGCTGATGTTCGGCAATCTGCTCAAGGAATCCGGCGTCGCTGCAAGACTCATCGACACCGCACAGAACGCGCTGATGAATATTATCACGATCTTCCTCGGCGTTTCCGTCGGTGCGACGACAAAGGCAGACCAGATCATCAACATCAAATTCGGCGGCGTTATGCTGCTTGGTGTTATCGCATTTTCGCTCGGCACGGCCTGCGGTCTGGTCTTCGGTAAGATCATGTACAAGGTCACGGGCGGCAAGGTCAATCCGCTGATCGGTTCGGCAGGCGTTTCTGCTGTTCCGATGGCTGCACGTATCTCGCAGAAGGTCGGTGCGGAAACCGATCCGACAAACTTCCTGCTGATGCACGCAATGGGACCGAATGTTGCCGGCGTTATCGGCTCGGCAGTTGCGGCAGGTGTTCTGCTCTCTGTCATCGGCTGAGCGGGCTGTGCCCGCCTCCAATTTGCTTCGCCTTTCTTTTGCATCGGTTGCCTGACGGTTCGTTTTTCAGTTTAATCGGGCGCATATGTACTGCAAACGATACGTCTTAGGCTGCAAAATAAGGGAAGTTCCCTGATCAATTTCATATCGTTTTTCAGGCGGCAGAGTGTCTCCGGATTCCGATTCTCGGAGCACGGAGGGGCTTTGCCGCCTCCGTTATTTCCTGAAGGAGGTTTACTATGAAGGAGTATCCGATTGTTGATACTGTTGATGCGCTGAAGGCGCTGCTCGCAAGAGTCCGCAAGGCGCAGGAGGAATTCGCGCAGTTCCCGCAGGAGAAGGTTGACGAGATCTTCCGTGCGGCGGCAATCGCTGCGAATCAGGCGCGGATCCCGCTCGCAAAAATGGCGGTCGAGGAGACCGGCATGGGCGTTGTGGAGGATAAGGTGATCAAAAATCACTTCGCATCCGAATATATCTACAATGCCTATAAGGACACCAAGACCTGCGGCGTGATCGAGCGCAATGAGGCGTTCGGTACTATGCGCATCGCGGAGCCGCTCGGTGTCATTGCGGCTGTTATTCCGACAACAAACCCGACTTCTACCGCAATCTTCAAGACGCTGATCACGCTCAAGACCAGAAACGGCATCATCATCTCTCCGCATCCGCGTGCAAAGGAATCCACGATCGCTGCCGCAAAGATCGTTGCGGAGGCGGCTTATAAAGCAGGCGCGCCGGAGGGCATCATCGGCTGGATCGACAAGCCCTCGCTCGATATGACCAATACTGTCATGAAGTATTCGGATATCATCCTTGCAACGGGCGGCCCCGGCATGGTGCATGCGGCTTATTCCAGCGGCAAGCCGGCGCTCGGCGTCGGTGCAGGCAATACGCCGGCGATCATTGACACCACCGCTGATATCACGCTCGCTGTCAACTCGATCATTCATTCCAAGACCTTCGATAACGGCATGATCTGCGCTTCGGAGCAGTCCACCATCGTTCTGGACAAGATCTATGACAAGGTCAAAAAAGAATTCATCGCGCGCGGCTGCTACTTCCTCAAGGGCAAGGAACTGGATAAGGTCCGTCAGACCATTATCATCAACGGCTCGCTGAACGCGAAGATCGTCGGTCAGAAGGCACACACCATTGCGGCGCTCGCAGGCGTTGAGGTGCCGGAAAGCACCAAGATCCTGATCGGTGAGGTCGAGAATGTGGATATCACCGAGGAATTTGCGCACGAGAAGCTCTCGCCGGTACTCGCTATGTACCGCGCAAAGGATTTTGAGGATGCCCTGCAAAAGGCGGAGCGCCTCATCGCGGACGGCGGCTACGGTCATACCTCCTCGGTCTATCTCAATGCCGTCACGGAGCGCGCGAAGATCGACGAAATGGCAGAGCGCATGAAGACCTGCCGTATCCTTGTCAATACACCTTCCTCGCACGGCGGCATCGGTGACCTCTATAACTTCAATCTGGCACCTTCCCTGACGCTCGGCTGCGGCTCCTGGGGCGGCAACTCGGTCAGCGAGAATGTCGGTGTCAAGCATCTGCTCAATATCAAAACCGTTGCGGAGAGGAGAGAGAATATGCTGTGGTTCCGTGCGCCGGAAAAGGTCTATATCAAGCAGGGCTGCCTGCCTGTCGCACTCGATGAGCTGGGCAGTGTCCTCGGCAAGAAGCGCGCGTTTATCGTCACAGACAGCTTCCTGTTCAAAAACGGCTATACAAAGCCCATTACCGATAAGCTCGAGCAGCTCGGTATCGTTTACAGCACCTTCTTCGAGGTCGAGCCGGATCCGACGCTCTCCTCTGCAAGAAAGGGCGCTGCCGCTATGACCGCATTCCAGCCGGATGTCATTATCGCACTCGGCGGCGGCTCCGCAATGGATGCCGGTAAGATCATGTGGGTGCTTTATGAGCATCCGGAAGCGGATTTCGCAGATATGGCAATGCGCTTCTCCGATATCCGCAAGCGTATCTATACCTTCCCGAAAATGGGCGAGAAGGCATATTTCATCGCTGTGCCGACCTCTGCCGGTACCGGCTCTGAGGTGACGCCCTTTGCCGTTATCACCGACGATAGCTGCGGCATCAAGTATCCGCTCGCGGACTATGAGCTGATGCCGAAAATGGCGATTGTCGATCCTGACATGATGAAGACCGCGCCGAAGGGACTGACCTCGGCTTCCGGTATCGACGTCGCAACACATGCACTCGAAGCATATGCTTCCATGATGGCAACCGATTACACCGACGGTCTTGCAATCCGCTCGCTCAAGCTCGTCTTTGAGAATCTGCCGCGCACCTACAAGAACGGCGCGGAGGATATCGAGGCATGGGGCAATATGGCAAATGCGGCGACAATGGCAGGTATGGCATTTGCAAACGCATTCCTCGGCGTGTGCCACTCGATGGCGCATAAGCTCGGCGCTTTCCACCATATTCCGCACGGCGTCGCAAATGCGCTGATGCTCGAGCAGGTGCTGCGCTTCAATTCTGCTGAGGTGCCGCCGAAAATGGGTACCTTCCCGCAGTACGGCTATCCGCATACGCTCGCACGCTATGCTGAGGTCGCAACCGCGCTCGGCATGAAGGGCAAGACCGATCAGGATAAGCTCGAAGCACTGATCAACGCGCTCAACGATCTGAAGCATACGATCGGTATTCCGGACAGCATCAAGGAATGGGGCATTGATGAAAAGAAGTTCCTCGATCAGCTCGATGCAATGAGCGAGCAGGCATTCGACGATCAGTGCACCGGCGCAAATCCGCGCTATCCGCTCATCAGCGAAATCAAGCAGATGTATCTGAATGCATATTACGGCAAAAACAGCGAAACAGTCTGAGAACAGGAGGTTTTTGATATGCTTTACAAGGAAGAACAGGTCATTGCGACACGCCCGAAAAAGGTGATCTACCGCGACGGCGATACGGTCGTCAAGCTGTTCAGCGCAGATTATTCCAAGGCATCCGTGCTGAATGAGGCGCTCAATCAGGCGCGCGTTGAGGAAACCGACCTGCATATCCCGAAGATCATTGAGGTCTTCAAAGAGGGCGAGCAGTGGGCGATCCGCTCCGATTATATCGAGGGCAAGACGCTCCAGCAGATCATGGACGAGAATCCCGACAAAAGAGACGAATATCTTAAGCAGTTCGTCGAGCTGCAAATGCTGATCCACACCAAGCGTGCGCCGCTGCTGACCAAGCTCAAGGATAAGATGCACCGCAAGATCAGCGACAGCAAATTTGAGGCGACCGTCCGCTTTGAGCTGCATACGCGCCTTGAGGGTATGCCGAAGCATAAGAAGGTCTGCCACGGCGACTTCAATCCCTCCAATGTCATCATTACGCCGGACGGCACGCCGTTCATTATTGACTGGGCACATGCAACACAGGGCAATGCTTCCGCCGATGTTGCAAGAACCTATCTCTATATGATGCTGAACGGTCAGGAGCAGCTTGCAAAGGATTATCTCAAGCTGTTCTGCAAGATGAGCGACACGGCGCTGCAATATGTGCAGAACTGGATGCCGATCGTTGCGGCATCGCAGTCCGTCAAGGAGAACAGCGACGACGATTTCGAGCTGCTCTCACGCTGGGTGAATGTTGTTGACTATGTGTAATTGACAAAAGAGCGCGCAGAGTGATTTCTGCGCGCTCAGTTTGTCCGGATGCTGTTATAGAATGGTCGCCTCTGTCGCAGGTGCCCAAGCCTCAAGCTCCTGATATGCTAAGGAGTTTCGCACTTTTCGGAGCGCGACCGGAATTTTTATATTGACATCGCCGCAGGCGATACCGCAATTTCTCATTTCTAATTTCTCATTTCTAATTTTACTTGCGCTCTTGTGTTTTGCGGGAGAATGTGATATAATGCGCTTATCAGGTTATCAAAATCAAGGAGGCGGAACATATGCCGCAGGAAAATTTTGTGTTTCAGGTCAATCTCGGCGGAATGATCGACATTCTCTCGAATCATCTCTACAGCTCCCCCGATGTCTTTGTGCGCGAGCTGCTGCAAAATGCCGTCGATGCGATTGCCGCAAAGCGTAAGCTGCAATCGGGCGGCAAAGATGAGATCTGCCTGATCCTCACGGAGGAAAACGGAAAGCCGCTGCTCTGCTTTACCGACACCGGAACCGGTCTTACCGAGGCGGAAATTCACCGCTTCCTCGCCGTGATCGGGCAATCCTCCAAGCATGACCTGCAAAACGGCGCTGTGCAGGAGGACTATATCGGCAGATTCGGTATCGGACTGCTCTCCTGCTTCCTCGTTTCTGATGTGATCCGCGTGCAGACACGCTCCTGTCAGTCGCCGGAGCAATCGCTGGAATGGTGCGGCAATCCGGACGGTACCTATACGATCGCGCCCTGTGCGCCGCTCCCCGAAATCGGCACGCGCATCCTGCTGACACCGAAAGCCGGCGCGGAAGCCTACTTCACCCCCGAAAAGCTGACATCACTCGTGCAGTATTACGGGCTGCCGCTGCCGGAGCCGATCTATCTGGTGCAGGGCGAAAGCCGCACGCTGCTCAATCCTCCGTTTCCGAGCGGAGAAACACAGTATGCGCAGATCATGGCGCTCGGTGAATCGCTCTTTTCGGCGAATTTTCTTGGATATATTCCGCTGGATTCCCCGAGCGGTCTTTTCTCCGGCGTTGCCTATATCCTCTCGAATGAAACTGCGCCGACGGCAAAGCATTCGCACCGTATCTATCTGAAAAATATGCTGCTGACCGAGGACGGCGGCAGACTGCTCCCGAAATGGGCGTTTTTCCTGCGCTGCTTTATCAATACAAACGGCTTGCAGCCGACCGCGTCGCGCGAGGACTTCTACGAAAACGGCGCGCTCTTCCGCGCAAGAGAGGAGCTTGCACACTGCATTACCGATTATCTGCGGCAGCTCGCGGACCGGCAGGATCCGATGCTTCAGCGCATTGTGCGGATCCACAGGCTTGCCGTGCAGTCCGTCGCAGTGGAGGATGATGCGCTCTATCGCGCGTTCTTCCCCTATCTGAGCTTTGAGACCTCGTTCGGCACGCTGACCGGAAGCGATCTGCTGCATGCCGATACGCCTGTATATTATTCGCCGTTCATTGACGAATACCGGCAGGTCGCGGCGATCTCTGCGGCACGGAATACGCTGCTCGTCAATGCAGGCTATACCTATGTCGCGCAGCTCCTTGAACGGATGCCGCTCTTCCGCCCCGATATTGCCGTCATGCAGATGAAGCCGGAACGGCTCGATGCGCTGCTCGAAAAGCCGGAGTTTGATGATACGGCTGCGGCACTGCGTCTGCTTGCGGAGTGTAATCAGATGCTCGCGGATTACGATTGCAGTGCGGCGCTCAAGCGCTTTGCTCCGGCAGAGCTTCCGGTGCTGTATACCGTCAATGAGGAGGCGCTGCTGCTGCGCGATATCCGGCACTCGATGGAGCAGACCGCCGATCTCTTCCGCGGCATGCTCGATGCCTTTGCTTCGGAATATCACGAGGAGGCAATCGCAAAGCTCTATCTCAATACCGATAATCCGCTGATCCGGCGGCTCATGGATGTCTCTGACAGCGAAAAGCTCCGCTGCTGCCTCGAGATCCTCTATGTGCAGGCGCTGCTGACCGGCGGCTATCCGATGCGCAATCACGAAATGCAGCTCCTGAACGGCAATCTGCTCCGGCTGCTGGATTGGAGCATCGGCTGATGAAAGGCGAATCATGAAGCAAAAAACAGATTATCTCGAATGTGAAAAGCCGTGGGTTTACTGGCTGCTGATCATGGCGGCAGGGTGGTTCGGCGGCTATACATTCATTCAGCGCGGCGGCGTCTTCTGCAACGCGCAGACCGCAAATATCGTGCTGTTCGGCATTGCGCTCGGGCAGCGGAACTGGCAGCATGCAGCCTATCTGCTCATTCCGATTACGGCGTATTTCGCAGGCGCATTTGTCTCGGAGCTGCTGGGAAAATCGGTCAAGCGATTCCGCTTTCTGCGCTGGGATACCATGCTCATCGGAATTGAGGTGCTGGTGATTCTGGTTCTCGGGCTGCTGCCTGCAAGCGTTCCCGATCAGGTGTGTCAGATCGTCCTGAACTTCATCTGCTCGATGCAGTTCAACACCTTCCGGCAGGTGGAGGGCATCCCTGCTGCGACGACCTTCGTCACGAACCATATCCGCGAGGTCGGCGCGAATCTCGCAAAATATCTCCGGCACAGGGATGAAAAATCCGGCCATCTGGTGAAAACGCACGGTCTGCTGATTACCTTCTTTGCGCTGGGCGCCGTGCTTTCCGCGATCTGCTGCGAACTGTTTGCCTATCGCGCAATCTGGGGCAGCGGAATCATCCTGCTGACGGTTTTCGTCCGGCTCGCCTATGCGGACCGCTCCTATGAGCGCGCACAGCTCGATCAGGTTCCGCACGGACATTGAACAGAAAATAAAAATCCGCTGAAATGCAGCATTTACGCGCATTCAGCGGATTTTTTGATATCGGGAACATACTCAGAATTGCTGTCTGCCTTCGAGAATCAGGCAATCATCCGCGTGCGGATCAATTTCCTTTTCCTTGATCTCACGCTGCCAGACATCCGGTGCATAGGATTCGATCTTCACCGTGACAGCCTCGCGCGGACAGCCCCATTTCTCCGTAAAGACCTGCGTGATCTCCTCAGCGATCTCCTGCTTGATCTTCTCGTCCTTCGGGTATGCTTTCACTACGATCAGCGGCATTGCGGTTCCTCCTTTCCTTATAGCTCTTCCATGCAAGATGCAGGAATTCATCATCATTATATGCGTCCCAGCCGACGCGGATCTTCTTCTGATTTTGAAGCTCAATGACCGTATCCGAGAGCTTATCGCTGTGCTTCCACTTGCCGAGGCGGGCGTTCGTTTTGCGGATATAGGTGATCTCCTCCCAGCGGTACCGTTTGCGCATTCCCAGCAGATTGTGATAGACAAAGCCCTTCTTTTCGTGATAGTCGATGCGGATATTCCGCGTCATCATCAGCGGAATCGTCAGCAGAATGCAGGCACCGACGATCAGACAGGTCGTGCGTTCGGCACGGTCCAGTATGCACAGGATCAGCACGACCGTAAAGCACGCGCAGCATACCCAGCCGATCGCGGAAGGCTCCCTGTTCGGGTAGACTGTTCCGCGCCGGATTCTGCGGCGTGCGGATTTTTCCGGCTTTTGTGCCATCAGCGGAATGCCTCCACGCATTCACGCTTCACAAGCGCTGCAAGCTCAGGGGGCAGATTGTGCTGTGCATCCCACTCCTGCCCGAATTTTGCAGCATCTGCTGCATATTGTGCGTACAGCGGTGATTCCTTGTATTTGCGGAGCAGCAGCGGCAGCGCTTCTCCGGTTTGCTCTGCTCTTGCAATCGCAAGGCAAAGCGAAATGTTGACCTCCCTGCGGCTGCCGACGCATTCAAACGGCTTATTCGGCAGCGCACCGCAAAGCTCCTGCAATACGGGTTCCATATCTTCCATATTGAACATATCGGAACCGAGCAGCCTTGCAATCTCCGCAAGCGGCAGGAACGGCGAGAGGATCACCGATATAAACAGACACTTCGCGCAGTGTCCGCACCATCTATCCTGCTTCGCACCGGCATTGCAGCTCCGGAAGATCTCGTGATAGGCGGTCGGGAGCGATGCAAAATACCGCGCAATCTGGAATTCCGTCAGCGGCCGCAGCAGACTGAAATACGCCACGCCGCAGCGCAGATAATCGCGCTCATAGGCGGCAAAATCGCGCTCGAACTGATAGCTCTTGGAATACTGATGATTGACCTCCGCCTCGGAGACCGTCGATTCGCTCGCAGAGGATTCATTCGAGAGAATGACCGTTTTCAGCCCGTTGACATATGCTGTCAGCGCTGCGGAAAATGCGACGATCGCGGAAAACGGCGTGTGACCGTTCAGGAAGCCCTCTTTGTTCAGGCGCAGCATATTCGGATCGAGCGTGCGCTTCGGCTCTAGGATGCGTTCCTTCG
>JAGKVC010000143.1 GCA_021152595.1 Clostridia bacterium | reverse complement strand
CGAATGTGTAGACGATTTCGCCCTTTGTTCCGGTATTGTCGTTGAACTGCGGCATTGCCATGTAGGCTTCGCCGAGTGTTGCGTTGCCGCTCTTGTAATCGACCTCGCTGAAGTCGAGCGTCATCTGAAGACCTGCGACGCTCTGGTCCTTCTTAACGGTCCAGTCGATCGTCAGTTCCTCGCCTGCCTCAGCATTGTAGGTGTTGTTGCCGGTAGAATTATCAGCAACAGCAGTGTACTTCTTGCCGTGCGGAACGAGGTTATAGATGATGGCGTCCTTGATATCAACAGTCTGGCCCGGAGTCGTCTGCTTCGGTTCATCCGAAGAAGG
The DNA here is from genome assembly GCA_021152595.1 of Clostridia bacterium. Lineage (GTDB taxonomy): Bacteria > Bacillota > Clostridia > Oscillospirales > Ruminococcaceae > Firm-04. Next base: position 8,612 of record JAGKVC010000143.1, on the reverse strand, counting down.
CGTTGTACCGGGATCGCTGTTGTCAACCTTAACAGTCAGTCCGTGGAAGATGTAGCTGTATTCCTTATCCACACGGGAAATGACCTTGTTGAATACGTTGCTGCCGGATTTTTCGCCAACCGTTACAGAGCCGGTCTGCGGTGCTTTCATCTGGAACGAATAGATAATCGCATTATCGTCTGCGGTTTCCTCTTCGTCCTGACCGAAGGTGTAAACGATTTCGCCCTTTGTACCGGTGTTATCATTGAACTGCGGCAGAGCCATGTAAGCCTCGCCGAGCTGTGCCTTGCCGACCTGATAGTCAGCCTGGCTGAAATCAAGTGTCATCTGGAGACCGGCGACAGCCTGATCGTGCTTAACAGTCCAGTCAATCGTCAGCGTTTCGCCCGGCTCGGCAGTAACAGTATTGTTGCCCTTCGAACCTTCGTCGGCGGCTTCATACGTTTTGCCGTGCGGAACGAGATCGTAGACGATTGTTCCGGCAGGTGCGTCCGCTTTTACCTCAGCCGCAGATGCCGAAATTCCGGTAAATGTTCCCAGCAGTGACGTCGCAGCAAGGCACAAGGAAGACAGAGCCGAAATAAGTCTCTTCATCTTTATCCCTTTCTGGATTATGTGCGCAGAGTCTCCCCCGCGCACATAATTCCGTCAACTTAATTAGTGTGTTTTGCCCTTGAGGCAGTGTTTTTATTACTGCTTCGGAAGAGCCTTGATCAGACGAGCCAGGAACTCCTTGATAGCAGTGGAGTCATCCGGAGTGATCTTGCCGTCCTTGACGCAGTCTGCATTCTTCTCGCCCTGAGCGGTGATGGTAGCGGTCTTTGCGAGGTATCTGTTCAGAAGAACAACGTCGTTGATTCTGACTTGCTTATCGCAGTTGACGTCGCCGTAGAGAACATCGCCTACCGGTGCAACGGTGGTCGGCTGCGGCTCGGTAGTCGGCTGCGGCTCAGTGGTGATCGGATCGGTCACAACAGTGGTAACCGGAACGGTCGTGGTGGTCGGCTGCGGCTCAGTGGTCGGAGTCGGCTCAGTGGTGGTCTCAGTAGCCGGCTTCTTGACGATCACATCAAGGCCGTGAGCGATGACGGTGTACTCGTCGTCGAGGCGGGAGATGGTCTTGGTGTAAGCGCCGTCCATCTTGGTGATGGAGTAGGTGCCTTCCGTCTCAGGAGCCTTCACCTTGAAGGTGTAGATAACAGCCTTTTCCTCAGCGGTCTCTTCTTCATCCTGACCGAAGGTGTAAACGATTTCACCCTTCTTGCCGGTGTTGTCGTTGAACTGCGGCATAGCCATGTAAGCCTCGCCGAGTTCCGCCTTGCCGACCTGGTAGTCAACCTGGCTGAAGTCCCATGTCATCTGGAGACCTGCGACGGCCTGGTCGTTCTGAACGGTCCAGTCGATCGTCAGCTCCTCGCCCGGCTCAACGGTAACCTTGTTGTTGCCGGCCTTGTTGACATCGGTGTAGTCAACGGTCTTGCCGCGCGGAACGAGATCATAGACGATGGTATCGCCGGTGATGGTGCCCTGAGTCTGAGCCGGCTTCTCCGGATCCTGCGGAGCCTGGGTAACAACCTGCGGCTCAGTGGTCTTGACTTCCGGCTCGGTGGTCTTGACTTCCGGCTCGGTGGTCTTGATCGGCTCAGTGGTTACCGGATCCTCGCCAGTATCGCCGACATAGATGGTCAGCGGCTTGGAGACGAGCGTCTTAGCAACCTGCTTGCCGTCAGCGCCAACGCCGTCAACACCGGACTTACCGGTTGTCTTGTGCGGCGTATCCTTGTCGCCGGTATCCGGCAGCTCTTCGTTGGTCTTCTCATCGAACAGAGCAGACGGAGTGCAGAGGAAGAACTCTTCGGTGTAAACATCGAGGACGTACTTGCCGTCTGCAATGCCTTCCGGCAGAACGAGGTTGAAGGTAACGAGCGGGGTATCATATGCCCACTTGGTATCCTCAGTCCAGGTCCAGACAGGGGAGAAGCCTGCATAGTCAGCCGGAGAACCTGCCTCAACCCATGCATTGTAGGAGTCGATGTTCAGGGAGCCGCCGCCCTGGAGCTTGTTGGTGTTCTGGATCACGTGAGCAGCCTGATACTGGATGTTGAATGCATCAGCAGTGAAGAAGGACATACCGCCGGTCTTCGGATAGCCTGCATAACGCTTCATGTTGCCGGTACCTGCCAGTGCGCCGGATTCGAGGCAGCAGGGATTTGCAAACTTTGCATCGGTAATGGTGATACCGTAGTTACCGAAAGCATACTTATAGTTCTTATATTCCTTATCGTTGTTATCGTAAACAGTACCCTTGCCGAGCGTTTCAGCACCGTTGATAGCCATCTTAACGGAAAGGCTGTTGAAACCGCTGGACTGCGGAATGTACATAGCGACCGGAATGACGTCGCCGCCCTTCGCATTCTTGATGGTATCGACTTTATCTTCGCCGGAACGGAACGCAACGATCGTGCTGTCGACCGTGCCGTTTGTTGCAGCGTCTGTGCTGAAAGCCAGAGCGCCGCCCATAGCCGTCGCTGCGATTGCAAGCGACGAAAGAGCAGAGATGAATTTCTTCATGACAACTTAATCCTTTCTGGTCTGATCCCGGGAAAGCCGCCTTCTCGGTCCAAACACATTGTTTATTTGGTTTTGTTGGGTTTGTTTTCGGCATATCTCCGCGAGGTATTTCCTCTGCGAAGCGTGCGGCTTTTTACCGACTACGAATGTTGCAGTTGATACGCGCCTTGCGGCCGCATATCACGGAGCATGGAATCATCCAGCTTACCCGTGCGTCTGTTGATTCCCCGTGGGCGAGTCTTTTCGCGCGCCGTGAGCGTTGTCTTCGATATCCTGATTGAGGTAGCGAAGCATCAGCGTTACATCGCTCAGCGTCAGCAGTCCGTCAGACTCACAATCTGCGTTTGCGTATGCTGCGGCGCTGAGAGCAAGCTCTTCCGAAAGTGCCCGATGCATGAGGACTGCGTCTTTGACCGTGCGTTTTCCGTCCAGATCAATGTCGCCGTACATTGTCGCGCCGGTTTCATCAATCGGTTTCCAGACGGCGCCGTTTTGCACGGTTGTCCCACAGTAATGAGAGGTTCCGTCCGCGTCAAGATAGCCAGCAGCTATTACCGCATCTGCGGCATCCCCCGCTGCTGAAACAAGCCTCAGCTCCGTCGCGGTACCTTTCGGCATATCGCCTTTGAGCGTTCCGCTGACTGTAAAGAAGGGCTGTTCCGTTCTCAGCCAGTATTCCGCGTCCAGAGCAGTCGCCCATCTGATCCACAGCCTGCCTTCCCTGTCCTCGTATCGGAAGACGGTGTCAGCGAGCTTCGGATTTGCGAGCACCTCTGCCTTCTGCGCTCCTGTGTCGTACAGCAGTTCCACATCGGTGATTTCGAGAGCAGCACTGTCGTAGGCGATTGCAAACTCCAGCGCGCAAAGTCCGGTCTCCGGGAGCTGATCCAGTGAAACTGTCGCAGTGAAATGCCCGTCCGTGTCCGCTGCCGTCCGGTCAAGGGCGAGAGCAGTAACAGGCTCTTTCTCCGCAGCATCCGCCGAAGCAGGCACCGCAGCCGTGATACAGTACGCGAAGAAGCAAGCAGTCAGAACGGCAGCCGCCGCTTTCTGCGCCTTCATTCCTTTCCTCCTTCTTTCATGATAATGTATATACTCCAAGAAACGCGCTGATACATTTCTTTTCATATACCTCGGGCAAATTGGGAAGTGAGGCATTCCTTCACCGGATTCAAAATCGTTCCGGAGATGCGCACTGCCGCAACCGCCCGTTTGTTCCGTACCGGTTACGCGCACTCAGAATCCGGGGTTTCTGCACTTCCGTACTAAAGCGCAGGGAGCCCCTTCAAAAGGGTACACGTATCCAGACAATACGGCTTACTACCATTATAATAAACCGCTGTCACAAAGTCAAGACTTCGTTACCGTTTTTGTGATTATTGATAAATTAGATACGCTAAAATTATGCAATCCGACAAAGAAAAATCCCGCGAGTATTCCGAGCAATACAGTCGGAATATTTTTTCGCGGGATTTCGGGTATTTTTCTGATATGCGGCATATCATTCGAGCCGCTGAAATTCCTTCGGGATATTTTCGTCAATAATGGAATTTATTTTATCCATATCGAAGATCTGGTAGGCAGGACCGGTGCTGTAGGGCGCATAAGGCAGGCCGTGCGATGCAGCCAGCTCCGGCGTATACATATTGTAGGGATAGAGTCTCAGATTCGAGAACTGCCCGTCGTCATAATGGGTAATGACCGGCATGCATCCGACGTCCTCGATCGTGATCTCGCCGGTGACGCCGTCCTTGACGATATTGAACGAGCCCATTTCGCCGATCAGATTCATATTGTCGGTCTGTGCGGAGATAAAGTTTCCGAGCGAATAGAACACAAAGCCCTTTGAGCCGTCCTCACGGGTGATATATTCCATTGTCTGCGCGGTATGGGGATGCGAGCCGAGAATGACATCCGCGCCCCAGCCGATCATTTTGTCTGCCAGCGCTCTGACGCCGTCGCTTACAACATGCGTATCCTCCACGCCCCAGTGCGCCGCGACAACGACCGCATCCGCGACTTCCTTCGCGCGCTTGATCTGGCGCTCGATCAGCTCCTCATCCTCAGTTCTGCCGACGCAGATCTGGGAATTCTCCGGAATGGAGTAACCGTTCAGGCTTTCGGTATAGGCAAGGTATGCAATGCGCATGCCCTTGATGTCCTGCACGCGGATCGTATCCCGGTCGGTGGGATTGCGGTAGGCGCCGAGCGCAAGGATCGGATATTTATGCATCATGCTGTCCCAGTAGTTGATCGACGCTTCCAGACCGTTGATCGTCCGGTCGAGCATGTGGTTATTGGCGAGCGTAAAGATATCGAAGCCGACCTCTGCCATGGTATCGCCGAGAACCGGCGGCGAGCAGAAATTGAAATTCGAGCCGGAAATATCGTAGCCGTCGCCGCAGATGATCGTCTCCTGATTGATCACGGCGACATCGGCAGCCTCGATGATCGGCTTGACATTTTCATAGAGCGGCGCAAAATTATACTCCTCACCGTTGAGCGCTCTCGCCTTTGCCGCGGTATAGACGGCAGTCTGCACGAGGTTATCGCCGACAGCGAGCATATTGACGCTGATATCCGGCGGTACGGCAGGAATCGTGGTTGTTGTGATGACAGTTGTTTCAGTTGCAAGCGTGACAGGCGCAGTGGAATCCGTTGTGACAGGCTCAATGCTCTCGATAGCCTGCGTATCGGAATTGCCGCTGCATGCGGTCAGGCAGAGCAGCGTACCGGCTGCAAGCAGTACCGCCGCAGCATGTGCGCGGAGTTCTCCTTTTTCTGATCGCTTCATGGTTCCGAAGCTCCTTTCCGTTCTCTGCGGACAGATGTCAGATCATGCCGAATCTGCCCGATCTTTTTTATTATAGCACAACCGCGCAGAAAAAGCAACTTTTATTTTTTATAAATTCCGGTTACAAAGCCGTAAAAGAATCCGCGGATCCTGCATCACACAGAATCCGCGGAAAGCATCCGGATTATCTGCCGACAAACCGCTCCCACGGCGTCGGAACCGAGGAAAGCGTATTTTTGACATAATACTGCAAAACAGCCTGTGCATCCTCCACGCCGATGCTCCCGTCGCCGCTGATATCGCAGGCAGTTTTGCGCAAGCCGCAGACAGCCGCTTTTTTTGCCGGAAAGCGATCTCGTATAGACATTGAGGATATTCTGCGCATCATCCGATCCGATCGCCCCGTCGCCGTTATAATCGCCGTTCAGCAGCGGCTCCGCATCACCGAGCGATTCAAACTGATACCCGAAAAGCTCCGCGTATGTTTCCGCAGTCGAGCCCGTATAGCCGATGAGCTTTCCGGTCAGACCGGAGAAGGATGGTGTATAGGCATCCGGACCGCCTTTTCCGTCGCCCGGCTCATAGCTCAGCGCGAAGTCGCAAAGCGGATTCATGACCTTGATGCTTTCGAGCGCAGGGCAGTCGGCAAAGGCGCGGTAATCTATCTGCTTGACATTTTCCGGAATCAGAACCGATTTCAGATTCAGTCCCTCAAATGCCGAAGCACCGATCCGCTCCAGACTTTCAGGGAACTGCACGCCGGTCAGTTCGAACGCAGGCGCGAAGGCCCAATCCGCAATCTGCGTCACGCCCTCCGGAATCTGTACCTCGCCGGTACATGTCATGCCGTCGATCAGAATGCTGTTGACAACGACCAGCGGATTCTCCTGCTGCTTTGCCTCCATCCACGCGGAAAAGCGGAATGCTCCGCCGCCGATTGACCGGACGCTCTCCGGAATCGTGACATCTGTCAGCCGGATGTCCTGATAAAATGCCTGCTCGCCGATTTCCGTGACACCGTCCGGAATCACGATTGTTTTGAGCTTCGGGCAATCGGAAAAGGCAAAATCCCCAAGTATTCGCAGGCTGTCCGGCAGCGAAACCTGTTCAAGCAGCGGACAGGAGCTCACCGTAACCTCCGTGACGCCCTCCGGAATCACAATGCTTGTCAGCCTGGTGCCGCCGAAGCTGACCTTTCTGACCGGCAGCCCCTCAACAACAGCAGGGATCACAAGCTCACCCGTGCAGTCCTGCACGCAAATAACGGCTTCGGCATAATCCGCATATCTGCTGAATGTCAGCACACCCTCCATGAATTCCTCCGCAGAGGCCTGTACCGAACCGGCAGACAGTCCCGTGCAGAGCAGCACAGCCGCAGCCGAAAGCGCCGCTGCCTTCCGCAGTCTTTTCATATCCGATCACCCTTTCATGTCATGTTCTATGCCGGTTTCGATGCAGAACCGGCTATATATTCATTATAGCAATTCCGTATAATCTGTCAAGCATACGCACTGTGAATTGTACGCATGCACAATCCGTCCCTGCATATTTTCAGCAGATTGCCGGATATCGTCCGCGCATATCCTGCGCAGATCCGGAAACACTGAATGCAGCGCTGATAAAATCAGCAATTTCTGAAAAAAAGGAGAGCGCGCATGAAACTGAGCAGTCAGCTTGAGGAGAATCTCAGCATCATCCGGCATCTGACGGGCGATTCCGCAGATACGGTAATCAGCCGCGTGACGGTCTGCGGCATCGCCTGCGCGCTGCTTTCCTGCGAGGGAATGTGCAGCAGTGCGGGCATCAGCGAGCAGATTGCAGAGCCGCTGCATACGCTCCGCGGGAATTTTCGGGACGGCGCCGAATTGCTGCATTTTCTGCGGACATACCGTCTTTTTGCCGCAGACAGCACCGCCGCCGCAGAGACCGGAACGCTGCTGCATCTGCTGCATTCGGGCTTTGTGATTCTGCTTGCGGAAGGCGCGGCGTATGCGCTCGCCTGCGGCTTACAGGGCTATGCATCGCGCGGCATCTCCGAGCCGTCCGGCGAGCTGAATATCTACGGTGCAAAGGAGGGCTTCACCGAGCCGGTCCGCACGAATATGTCTCTGATCCGCCGCCGCATGAAAACGCCGCTCCTGACATTTGAGCTCAGCACGGCAGGCACGCTCTCACAGACCGATCTCTGCATGGTCTATCTGCGCGACCGCGTGCCGGAGGATCTGCTGCAAAAAGTCCGTGATATTCTGAAAGAGCTGCCGCTCGAGAGCATTCTCTCCGGCGGATATGTCCGGCCGTTTCTGGAGGGCAGCGATTTCCGGCTTGTCCACAGCGTCGGGACGACGGAGCGACCGGATATTCTCTGTGCAAAGCTCATGGAGGGCAGAGTGGGCATCCTGATTGACGGCACACCCTTTGCGTTGCTTCTGCCGCAGCTTTTCTGCGAGACCTTCCAGACACTCGATGATTATAACTATCCGCCTCTCTATGCGACGCTCCTGCGCTGGATCAAATATGCGGCAGCACTGATTGCGCTGCTGCTTCCGGCAGGATATCTTGCGGCGGCAGTGCATCATCCGGAGCTTTTGCATGAAACGCTGCTGCGGCTGCTTGCGGATTCCGAGCAGAATGTACCCTTTTCGCTTGCCGCAGAGATGCTCGGCGTACTGTTTTTATTTGAGATTGTGCGCGAGGCAGGGCTGCGGCTCCCGAAGGCGGTCGGCGGCGCAGTCGGGATGATCGGCGGACTGCTGATCGGCGATGCGGCGGTGCAGTCGGGGCTGATCAGCACACCGGTTCTGACCGTTGCAGCGCTTGCGGCGACCGCAGGCTTCATCATACCTGAGCATCACGCCGCCCTGACGGTACTGCGTCCGGCGTTTATTCTTGCGGCGGCAGCGGCAGGGCTTCCGGCGATTGCATTGCTTGGTACGGCGGTGCTGTTTCACATCTGCGGCACGGAGATTTTCGGATATCCGGTCTCCGCGCCGGTCGCGCCGCTGCTGCCGAACCGATTGCAGGATATTTTTGCGCGTATCGGATTCCGCCGTCTCTCGCAGGGCAATTTCCGCGTCTCCGAGGTACGTGACCGGTAGGAAGTATTCTTCTCTCCTCACTTTTCGCTGTTCACGCTTCACTTCATAATCTCCTCACGAATCTTCCCTCCTGCCTTCATTTCAAATCCATCCGCGCAGCGGACACCGAAGCACATACCGCAACTCCTCACTTCTCACTCCTATCTCCTCAC